>DATHDM010000055.1:0-28514 GCA_035319065.1 Terriglobales bacterium | reverse complement strand
TAGTTTTGCGCGAGAAATGGATGCTGGAGATGCCTGCGGTGGACAGCAGGTGGGCAAAGCTGCGCTCGGCCGGACCCGACTCCAGCGGCACGCCGTCCAGCAGCAGCTTGCCGCCGGCGACCCCGAGCAGAAACCCCGCCTCACTGGTGCCCAGGGCGGTCCGCAGCTCGGCCCAGGTGGAATCAAACTGGGCGGTCGAGCGCCGGTGGTTGCTGCCATAGAGTTTTACATGCTTGAGGAGGATATTCAGGCTGCGGGCGAAGGCGCAGGCCGCGGACTGTTTGTCCGAGGGAGCCAGGGTATGGGGAGTGGCCATTACACTACTCCGAGGGGGTAGGGCAAGAGCTAGGTTAGACCTGGGCGGTAACCGGCAAAAGGTTACAGAGGCTTATTGGCCTTTGGTTCAAGAACCCTTGGGGAAGAGGAGGGAAACTGGGGCGGTGCTTGCGTCGATCCCCTGGGGCGGGTGCAAGTGCAACAAAATGAAGGGGCGGCTTGCGCCGCCCCCACGATCCGAGTTGTTAGCTGATCTTTAGAGAAGCTGAACGTTCTCGGCCTGCCAGCCTTTCGGTCCCTTCACGACATTGAACTGCACGGCCTGGCCTTCCTGCAGACTGCGAAAGCCCTGCGCCTGGATAGCGGAGAAGTGAACGAAGACATCTTCGCCGTTCTGCCGGGTGATAAAGCCATAGCCTTTAGCGTCGTTGAACCACTTAACTGTTCCTTGTTCCATGGTGTTGCACACATTCCTTGTTTCTTGAAATCGCGTACGAACCGGAGGGTGCTGCAGGCAGGTAACTTACGCCCTGTCGCCAGGGGGCCCGGGTGGGGCCAGAAACATGCTGAGAACCGCTTCAGATGTAACGCAGCCTTAAGCTTAGCAGATTGGAGGGAAATCGCCAAGCCTATATGCAGCCCCGGTGGTGCAAATCGGGAGGGGTTTGATTTTGGGAGGGCCCGGCCGTCGGCCGCTCAATGCGCCATGATCTGGGCAAGGTCCAGTGCTGCCAGACACTCATCCGAATCGCGCCGCTTACTCGGCGTAATACCCGTCGCGCGCTTGCACAAGCAGGTCCTTCTGCTTGGTGGTGAGGTGAATCTTGTGGTAGCCGGCGGGAACGTTGGCCGCCCTGTCGGGCGTGTAGCCAAGATTGTATTGGTTGCGCAACTCTTCTTCGATCTGGGCGTAGATCTGCTCGATGGACAGCTTCTTGGATACCTCGAACATGCGACCGCCAGTTTCTCTGGAAATCCGCTCCAACACCTTCTTGCCGTCGGGATGCTGGACCTGCGGGTAGCGAGGATAGCCGCCGCCATGGCGACCCATTCCGCCCATGTGGCCTCCGAAGCCTCCGAGATTGCTGTAAGCCTGCTCGTCAGAAAACAGGATTCCGTAGACGACCGTGTTGGCGCGCTGCGCGGCTTCAATCGCCCGCTCCAGGGGCAACTTGCTGCCCATATCCACACCGTCGGAGAGGATGATGTAGGCCTTGCGTCCCTCCTGCTTCTGCATCAGTTCATCGGAGGCAAGGTAGACCGCATCGTAGAGCAGGGTGCCGGCGCCGCGGCGGCCGCTTCCGGGAACCGGCCCGCTGCTGGGACCTGGTCCGGGGGGCCATGACCCACCCGCGCTGGTGTTGCGGCGCATGGGCTCCGGTGTCTGGAGTTGGGTGAGCGAGGATTCCAGCTTCTGCCGCGACGAGGTGAGGTCCTGCAGCAATTCCACCTCGCGGTCGAAGTGAATAACGAAGGCCAGGTCCTTGTCCTCGCGCAGCATATGGTCGAGAAAGCTGTAGCTGGCCGAGCGTTCCTGGTCGAGCACCCGCCGCTGGCTCAGGCTGGTGTCCACCAGAAGCCCCAGAGTGAGCGGCAGATTGGTTTCCTGGGCGAAGTAACGGACGGTCTGCGGGCGCCCGTCCTCTTCCAGGAGAAAATCGTCTTTGCTCAGGTTGCGGACGATTGGGCCCTTCTTCTCGCGCACGGTGGCCAGCACATTGACCACTTTCACACTGGTGGAGAAGGTGGGCACCTGCTGGCTGCGCAACAGGGCAGCAGAGAGGAAGACCAAGAGTGTCGCGAGCCGACGCCAGGGTTTCGGCATAAGAGTCAGCAGAATCCTCGCCTTTCAGTCATTTCCTGTTGTTCGGTTAGATGCGGGCGAGAGCGCAAAAATTAGCCTGGAAAGCAGATTCTTGAGGATTGGATGAGGGATTCCGGGCGCGATCCGGACATTCCAACGAGCCTGAATCCCGAGCCGCTGTGCGTGGGATTGCTGTTCAGGCTACTTTTCTCCGGGTTGAGTCCGGCGTTTGATCTCGTCGAAAACGTTGGTCACTACGTTGAGCTCGGTGAGGGTCTTTTCCTGTTCTACTCCTTCCACCACCAGAAAGCGGCCATCTGGGGCGGCATTGTAAGAGTAACTGGGGATGTTGGCGAAAGGCCCCTCAAACAGAAGCCGGGGACGGCTGGCGGTGAAGCGCTCGCCGAGGGTGACGTCGGCGACGAACCATTTCGTGCCGAAGCGGTAATAGAGCTCGCGCCCGTTTGGGGACCAGACCGGCTCCTCGCCTCCGTCGATGGAGATTCTGATTTTCTCACCGGGATGCGGGAAGGCGCAGACGTAGACCTCCCAGCCACCGGATTCATCCGAGGTGTAGGTGAGCCAGTGACCATCGGGGGAGACATCCGCGAGAGTCTCGTCGAAGCCGCTGGTCAGAACAGGAATCTCCTCGACCGTAGGATTGCTCATCCGCGCGTCCCCGCTCATGCGCAATATCCAAAGATCGTTTTTTGCGTTGGTGGTGGCCCGGGCCACAACCAGCGATCTGCCGTCCGGCGACATGGCGGAGGGCCAGCCTCCGTTGCCCGTCCAGTGAGTGAGTTGAATTCGTTCGCCGCTGTCAATGGTCTTGCGATAAATATTGGGAGTCCCAGATTCCCAATTCATGAAGTAAACCGCATTTCCGTCGGGAGACCACACGGGCATGCTGCTTTTGTTGTCGGATGTGAGGCGGGTAGTAGTGCCACGTCCGATTTCGTAGAGCCAAATGTCTGCCCCAGTCGGGGTGTTGATGGGAATGACCACGCGGCTGCCATCAGGAGAGAGGTGGAAAGCGCTGTAATCGCCCACCGGGGCCTGCAGGGGCTGCTTGTTTCCGCTACGATCCACCCACACCAGAGAACCGACTGCGCCATCGCCGCCGGACGCGTAAATGAAGGTGCCATCGGCCGCGAAGGTGAACTGAGCGGCGCCATCGCGCTCGGTGCGCACGCGATCGAACAGCTGCAAGGGCGGACCGGCTGGCTTCAGGTGTTCGATATCGAAGGGCACCACTTGTACGGTTCCTCTACGCGCGAATACCAGGTGACCGGTGGGTGAATACTGCGGCGAGGTGCCACCGCGCAAGAAGACTCTTTCATTCTGGTTCCGAAAGTCGTAGACGCCCACAGCACCGGACTGGAGGCTGAAGAGGACGCCCCGATTGCTGGGGAGAAGAGAGGGGAAGAACCTGGCAAGAACCAGCTGGGTCCGGATCCCCATCGGCGCTGGCGGCCCGCCGGCGGCTGCCACCTGGGAGAGGCCAGACGAATAGTCGGTGGAGAAGTAGATGGTTCCATCCGGCGCCCATGTGCCTCCAAATCCCAGGACGGCGTCGCAAATGACAATGGGCTGACCGCCTCTGAGCGCGACTTTTTTCAGCTTGTCGTGGGCGAAAAAGCCAACCCACTCCCCGTCCGGTGAAAAGAAGGGGCTGTGCGCACCCTCCGTGCCGAGGAGCGCGCGATATTCACCACTAGCCATATCGCGGACGTGGAGCTTCGTTTCTCCACTTACAAAGGCAACATAGACGAGACGGGCGCCATTGGGCGAGAGAGCCAGCGAGGACCGCCCCACCGCCAGAGGCATGGCGGAAGCCGGCGCCAGCGGAGCTTCGCTCGGGAGGAGGATGCTGAAGCGGGCCGACTCCCTGGGAGCTGGTCTGAAGCGCAGAAAAATCCAGCCGGCCAGCGCAGCCATCAGCAAGGCAACAGAGAGCGCAGTCCACAGCAGCAAGCGGGCGCGAGCAGATGCCAGGGAGGCGGGCGGCGCGAATCGCGTAGCTCCCCCTGCCGCCCGGGGTGAGAGGATTTCTTCAAGCTCAAGACGCGCATCGCCGATCGCATGCAGGCGATCGTGGGGATTTTTGGCAAGGCAGCGCCGCCGCAGCCGCGAGACCAAGGCCGGCGTGTCCTCAGGCAGCAGGAACCAATCGGGGTCTTCCTTGATGATGGCGGCAATCGAGTCGGAGGAAGTTGGCCGGCGAAAGGGGCCTCGGCCGGTGAGCATCTCGTAGAGGACAACGCCGAAGGCCCAGATGTCGGTTCGTCGATCCACCTTAAGGCCGCGGGCCTGCTCGGGGCTCATGTAGGCTAAGGTTCCGATGATCGTGCCGGGGCGCGAGGTCACGTCGCCGGCCGTGGTCGACGCTTCATTCGGATCGCTGCCGTTCTCCGGTTCGAGGAACCTCGCCAGCCCAAAATCCAGCACCTTGACGCTGCCATCCTCCTGTAACTTGATGTTGCTGGGCTTGAGATCGCGGTGAATGATGCCATGCTCGTGCGCGCATTCCAGGGCCTGCGCAATCTGCAGAGCAATGCGCAACGCCTCGGGGAAGGGAATTCTGCCGCGCGAAATTCTGTCCGCCAGGGTGGGTCCTTCAACCAGCTCCATCACCAGGGCGCCGGAGGCATTGAATTCCTCGAAGCCGTAGATGGAGGCAATGTTGGGATGATTGAGGGCCGCCAATGCGCGAGCCTCCCGCTGAAAACGGGAAGTTCCGCGCCCATCCCCCATCAGTTCGGAGGAGAGTACCTTGATGGCGACGTCGCGATTGAGACGCTGGTCGTGCGCCCGATAGACGACACCCATGCCTCCGGAGCCAAGCTTCTCCAGGATCCGATAATGATGCAGCGTCTCAGTGATCATCGCGAGGCCGCTTGGGGGAGACTGGAAGAACAGGCTACAGGGGGGAGCTAACAAGGGTCAGTGTCGCAGATCACTGCGAGGTGTCTGAAAGTGCAACCGCTGCCGAATCATTGCTCTAGGCAAGGGTTTTGGGCGAAGGAAGGTGTCGGCCGGGCGCTGCCGCCGGGCCGCAGACCAGGCAATACGTCTCCGTTCACTTGGGCGGGTCGAGCCGTCGGCGGGGAGTGCTGGAGGCTGCCGCACCGGCCGGCGACTGCGCGGCAAGCTGCTCGTTCCCGCTGGCAGCTTCGCTCCCGGAAGCGCCGGCGGGGGGTGCTATCGCTGCCAGTTCCGCCGAGGTGTACTTGGGCGTGCTCACGTATCCGTGAATGTGGTCTTTGGTGATGCTGTTGATGACCACTTCCAGGGGCTGGCGGCTCTCGGCCGGATAGAACATTACCGGCTCATAGAGGTTGACGTGCTTCTTGGAGAGCTCGGCATCCTCGACCATGAGATCGAGATCGGCATAACGGTGCTTGGTGTTGGCCTTGCGCAGGCGCAGGCCAACCGGGCCCTGCCGGTGAAATTCCTTTGACTTGTTGATGTCGAACTCGAAGTAGTTGCGCTCACCCTTCTTCTGCAAAGCCACCAGCTCGGTATGCGTCCTGGCGATAGAGCCTGACAGCTCGGTGCGGGTGTTGGCCAGATCCTGGCGGGTGGACTGTATGTCCTGTCCCTGTTGATCCAGACGTGATTGGAGTTGCTTCCAGCGGGGATCGTCCGCGCGCCGCTGACTAGACGCAGTGGGCTTGAGCGCGTGCGCTTGCGAGGTGGTAGCGGCCCGGGGCAGCGGTTTTGCCTGGGCAGGCTCCGCCATGGCATTCAGGCGGGCGCTGAGCGCTTCGATCTGGCTGCGGGTGTCCTTGAGCGCGGCGCTCATCTGCTCATTTTGTGCGGCGAGTTGCTTGGCCATGCCGTGCTGGAAAAACCCATAGCCTACGGCAGCGAGCAACGCCAGGAGCACGACCAGCGAGATTGCCGGCGAGATGGTGCGGGCGGAGACGGGGTGCAAGGGCCTGTCTTCGGACATCGTTTCACTCCTCAAGAGTCCGGGAACCAAACATAAGAACAGCAACTGGGCTGCCAAGTTGCGCTGGTTCCAAGCGTCTGAAGCATCAAGGGGTTGACGCGCTGGGCGGGCGTCAGAAGGGGTGCAGGATTTTCCGGTTACGAGAAGGTTTTTCGGAGACTGACCCCAAGGCTCTGCCCGCAGAGACCAGGGGACACGAAGGCGAATCGGCGATCCTTCGTGTCCCTGATGGTCAAGTTGTCGATCAGCCCTGGGCCTGGCGTTGCGCCAGCTTGGCCATGGCGATGGTCAGCGCGGCTCCGCCCAGCGTCTTCACCAACTGTGGGTGCTGGGCATAGAAGGAGCTGGCCTTGTCGATGATGGAGGGATCGGCCTTCTCGGCGTGCTCCGCCAGCGTCTGCACCGCATCGGGAGAAATCTGCTGCGCCTGGGCGGCGGTGATTTGGCTGGCGCCGCCGCTGAGAAGCCCCGCGAGCGCGGTTCCGCCGAGCACCTGGCTTACGGTGGTCGGGCCAAGGGCAGAAATGAGCTGATTGAGCAGCCCGGCGCGCTGGTCGCCATTCGACTGGCTGAACAGGGAGCTCAACATGTTGCCGAAAGCTGGCGTCTGGTTGGATCGGAAAGCGGCTGCCAGGCCGTCGGCGATGGCGCTGCTGGGCATGGCCTGTGCTGCCTGCTCAAAATGCTGGGTCACGTCGCCGGACTGGGTCGCACCGCTGCTGTACTGCTTGAGAACGTCGGCTAACTGGTCCATCAATCCCATAAGAATTCTCCTGAGAAGCCGAACGCTGGGGAGCGCTCGGGCTGCTGGCTGGTTATGTCGCCCTAGAGGGGAGCGGTCAATAGTTCGTTCCTCCTCCCCTGGTCATTGTCTGTTGTTAATCGCGCTGTACAAGAAAAGGGTCCTCAGGCCTTCTTGAGAGCGCGGACTAGTGCAGTAAGGATGACCGCGCCGATGACGGCCACGATCACGGTATAGATCAGGCCTCCTGCTGCCGCAAATCCCAGCAGACGCACCAGAAAGCCGCCAATAATCGCGCCCGCAATGCCGATGAGGATGTCCATACCGGCGCCGTAGCCGGCGCCACTCATGATTTTGCCGGTGATCCAGCCCGCGATCAGACCAACGATGATCCACCACAGAATGTACATTGCGTCCTCCCTGCAAAGTGTGGGACCTCGTCGCGCTAGCGCCGAGCAGAGAGCCTTGAGAGCCGCGATGTGGCTCGTCCGGGCGATCCAGGCCAGGGATGCGGCTTTTCCCGGGGAACAGTATCGAGAGTTCCCGCCCAATACCAGCGAAAACCGAGTGTGGGCATAGGCCGCAAATCGAGTTTTTCCTGCCAGTGAAATTGCGGAGCGCGAGTTTTTCTGCCAAGCAAAGCTGCCTGCGCTGCCGCCGCTTGGCCGGCGCCCCGCGGCATGCTGGAAACCGATGTCGCCAGCCCGCCCGGGATGCAGTAAACTTCTGCGCCTCAAGCAAAAGGGAGGCTTGGCGCTCTGCCAGGCCGAATCCTTGCCGGAGGCGATCAGGCCGATGGAGCGCGTACGGTTTATCGACCATCTGGGCCAGCGCATCTTGCTGATCGATCACACCGCCACCGATGCCCAGGAAGTTATGGCTGTGTCCGATCACGCCTCAGGTCTGATCCGCAAGGAACCGTTGGGATCGGTGCTCTTGCTTTCGGATTTCAGTCAGGCCACACTGAATCGTGAGGTAGTGGAGCACATCAAAGTGCTCACGGCGCGAAACCGACCGCATCTGAAGCGGTCCGCCTGGGTAATCACGGATAACCTGCCGAAGGCCCTCTACGATTCCATCCGCACCTTCTCGGCGAGAGAAATTCCCCTCTTCCAGACACGCGAGAAGGCCATGGAATTTCTGGTTCATCAGGATCGATAAGTGGAAGAAGTTTGGATTCCGGCCTCCAGGCGCTTTCGCACTGCGAATCGCGCTTGCCATTTCGTCGCCTACCTCTTGCTGGGTGGAGTTGTCGGATACAGTCACGGCATGTTCTAATCTTGCTACCCACTTCATATCTGCATATCCCAGAAAGGAAATTCAAATGAAGCGCACATTGGCAACGTTATTGGCGTCGGTCCTCCTCTGCCTGGTCTCCCTGGGTTCCGCGCAGGACGTAAAGAGCGATACCAAGAAGGCAGCTGACGCGACGGCACAAACCACCGAGAAGGCCGCCGACAAGACCGCGGACGCCGGGAAAGACGTGGCTACGGATACCAAGAAGGCAGCCAAGACCACCGGTCACGGCGTGAAGAAGGGCGCAAAGAGCGTCGAGAAGGGAGTGGAAAAGGGCGCCGAGAAGACCGCGGACACGGTGAAGTAACCCTCGGCTTTCCCGATTGAATTCGACACGAAGAGAAGGGGCGGCCTTGAGCCGCCCTTTCACTTGTTGCGCAGGGCTCAAGTCCTCGGATTCGCAGAGTGCACGCCGCCCCCTCCGAACGCGATCCAGCGATAGAGCAAATCCTCCTGCGGCCGCAGCCGCCTAGGCAAGCCCGCCGGGCGTCCAAACCAAAAAGAAAAAGGCCTGCTCATGCGAGCAGGCCTGGCGAACCGGCCGAACGGCCGATCGGCGATTTTTTTAGTACATGTCACCCATGCCGTGGCCGCCGGGAGCTGCCGGAGCTTTCTTCTCTTCCGGAATCTCCGAGACCAGGGCTTCGGTGGTGAGCATCAGGGCCGCAATCGAGGCGGCGTTCTGCAGCGCCGTGCGGGCCACTTTGGTGGGATCGATGACGCCGGCCTTCACCAGGTCTTCGAACTTGCCGGTCTGGGCATTGAAACCAAAGTTGACGTCCTTGGTCTCCAGGATCTTGCCCACGACTACGGCGCCCTCCTCGCCGGCATTGCCGACGATCTGGCGCAGAGGCTCTTCCAGGGAGCGGCGAACAATGTTGATGCCGATCTGCTCGTCGCCCTCGGCCTTGATGGAGCTCAGGGCCTCGATGCTGCGCAGCAGAGCCACGCCGCCGCCGGGAACGATGCCTTCCTCGACCGCGGCACGGGTAGCGTGCATGGCGTCCTCAACCCGAGCTTTCTTTTCCTTCATCTCGGTCTCGGTTGCCGCACCCACCTTGATGACGGCCACACCACCGACCAGCTTCGCCAACCGCTCCTGCAGCTTCTCGCGGTCGTAGTCGCTGGTGGTTTTTTCCACCTGGCTGCGGATTTCCTTCACCCGGCCTTCGATCTCGGCCTGCTTGCCCTTGCCCTCGACGATAGTGGTGTTGTCCTTATCGACCGTCACCTTCTTCGCCTGGCCGAGGTCGCTGATCTGCACGTTCTCCAGCTTGATGCCCAGGTCTTCGGTGATGGCCTTGCCACCGGTGAGGATGGCAATGTCCTGCAGCATGGCCTTGCGGCGATCGCCGAAACCAGGAGCCTTCACAGCGCAGACTTGCAGCGTGCCGCGGAGCTTGTTGACCACCAGAGTGGCCAGGGCTTCGCCCTCGACGTCTTCCGCGACGATGACCAGCGGCTTGCCGCTCTTGGCGATCTGCTCGAGCAGCGGAAGCAGGTCCTTCATCGAGGAAATTTTCTTTTCGTGGATCAGGATGTAGGCATTCTCCAGAACCGCTTCCATGCGCTCGGGATCGGTCACGAAGTAGGGGGAGAGATAGCCGCGGTCGAACTGCATGCCCTCGACCACGTCGAGCTGGGTCTCCATGGTCTTGGACTCTTCCACGGTGATGACGCCATCCTTGCCCACCTTCTTCATGGCCTCGGCGATGATCTTGCCGATGGTCTCATCGTTGTTGGCGGAGATGGTGCCCACCTGGGCAATCGCCTTCATGTCGCCGGCGACCGGCTTGGAGAGGTCGTTCAGCTTGCCGCCCACCCACTTGCTGTGCTCCTCGTCGTAGGCGCCGCAGATGGCCTGTACGGCCTTCTCGATACCGCGCTTGAGAGCCATGGGATTGGCGCCGGCGGCGACGGTCTTCACGCCCTCGCGGAAGATGGCCTGCGCCAGAACCGTGGCCGTAGTGGTTCCGTCACCGGCAACGTCGGAGGTCTTGGAGGCAACCTCGCGGACCATCTGCGCGCCCATGTTTTCGAGCGTGTCCTTCAGCTCGATCTCCTTAGCCACGGTGACGCCGTCCTTGGTGATGGTGGGGGAACCGAACTTCTTCTCGATTACTACGTTGCGGCCCTTGGGGCCGAGAGTCACTTTCACGGCGTCGGCCAGCACATTGACGCCGCGGAGGATCGCCTGACGCGACTCCTCACCGTGAACTACCTGCTTAGCCATAGCTTCAAATCTCCTTCAAATTTTTGGTTGCGACGCGTTGGTCGCGGAACTGAACTGCGAATCCCTCGGGGACTGAGGCCACCCGGCGGCGGAAAGCCGACCTAGCGGCTGCGGCCCCCGCGTTACTTCTTGCCGGCGTGCCCCGCATGCTCCTTGGCGCCCTTGTGCGCGCCCTCGAGGATGCCGAGGACTTCCTCTTCCCGCATGATCAGGAATTCTTCGCCGTCGATCTTGATCTCGGTGCCGGCGTACTTGCCAAACAAGATGCGGTCGCCCGCCTTTACATCCAGGGGGAATACCTTGCCGTCTTCATTGATCTTGCCCTTGCCGACGGATACGACTTCGCCCTCCTGGGGCTTGTCCTTGGCGGTGTCGGGGATGATGATGCCCCCGCGGGTGGTTTCCGATTCCTCCACACGACGCACCACGATGCGGTCATGCAGGGGAGTGAGCTTGGTTGCCATGCTTGCGACTCCTTTCAGGGCTGACAATCTGGTTTAGGAATAGGTAATTGGGCCAGATGGCTGCGCTGGTCGGGCTACTAGCACTCACAACCATCGAGTGCTAATTGTAAAGGAACGCCTCGGCATCTTGTCAAGGGTTGAGCGCAAGCGGCTCATTTACTCGCAAGATTAGCAATAACCTATTGTTTATCCGTAGCTTACGAGCAATCGCAGATATCGATTGGTTAAATCAGCTTTTCTCCAGGGCTGACTGCCTCACCAGCCCGCGCGCTGAAAATCAGGACGACGGCTCGAGGAGCGGCTGCGGCTCACGACCAAGTCGGGACCCAGAGTCGGAATTTGCGCCGTGCAACAGCGCTGCTTAGAATCGTTCCGATGAAGATTCTTACGCTGCTTCTGGGGCTGCTGCTCTTGGGAGGGATGATCGCTTTGGCTGCCGGCGGCAAGCCGTCGGAGAGCTGCAATGTGAGCTTCAAGGTACTCAGGGCGAGCAACGGCAAGCCGGTGCGCAATGCCGCCGTGGTCCTGCATCCGGTGAGCAAGAAGGGGAAGCAGGAATCAGGCGGCATCGAACTGAAGACCGACGTCGACGGCAACGCCTCCTTCGACGGCGTGCCGTATGGAAAGCTCAGAATCCAAGTGCTGGCGCACGGTTTCCAGACGTTTGGGGAAGACTACGACATCAACCAGCCCACCAAGATCATCGAAGTGAAGCTGAACCCGCCGCAAAAGGAATATTCCATCTACGAGGACCACCGGAAGCCGGAGGCCCCGCAAAGCCCGCCGAACGAACCGCCCAAGTAGGCGAATGCTTCCGCGAAATACGGACGGACCCGGAGCATGCCAGGCAAGGTGAGCCAACTTCCATTTTCTTTCTAGAGCTGGTTGCGCAGCTCGCGACGCAGGATCTTGCCGGAAGGATTGCGCGGGATAGCGCGAACAAAGCGCACCTCGCGTGGTCGCTTGTAGCCGGCAATGCGATCGGCGACAAACGCGCACAGCTCTTCCCGGAGTGCGCCGCTGTCGGCGAATTGCTCGCGCAATACTACGAAGGCGCAGGGGACCTCTCCTGCACACTCATCCGGGCGCCCGACGACACCACAGTCACTTACCGCGGGGTGCTCGAGCAGCGCCGCCTCGATTTCGGCGGGAGCCACCGGGAAGCCCTTGTACTTGATCATCTCTTTACGGCGATCGACGATGTAATAGAGGCCGAGTTCATCTTTGGTGGCCACGTCGCCCGACCAGTACCAGCCATCGCGCAACACGTCGGCGGTTGCCTGGGGATTCCTCCAGTAGCCAAGCATGAATTGGGGTCCGCGCATCACCAGCTCGCCCGGCTGGCCGCAGGCGGCCTCCACTTCGGCGTCGGCCCGCGTCACATCGATGATGCGGCAGTCGGTCAGCGCCACGGGCTGGCCGATGGATGCAGCGACGTCCAGCGGCGGTTCGGTGAAACCGACGTGAGTAACCGGGGAGGCCTCGGTCATGCCGTAGCCCTGCGCGATCTTGAGGCCGGTGGCGCGCGTAAAGCGGCGAGCCAGCTCCGGGGCCAGCGGCGCCGCACCCGACTTCACCCAGCGCAAGGCGTGATGGGCAGGAAACGCTCCCCGTTCCGCCGCCTGGAGGAGCAGGTTCAGGACCGGAGGTACGCAGGGCATGATGGTCACCTGCTCGGCTGCCAGCAAGTCCAGGGCGCGATTGATTTCGAAGCGAGGCATCACCACCAGCGTGCAGCCCGTCACCAGAGTTGGGTTCATGACTACGTTGAGCCCATAGATGTGGTAAAGGGGAAGGAAGCAGAGCGTAACGCCGTCGTGGTACACGGGCACCGAACAGGGGCCGTGGAACTGAAAGATATTCGCCATCAGGTTGAAGTGCGACAGCATGACTCCCTTGGGCAGTCCGGTGGTCCCGCTGGAATAGGGAAGGGCGGCGATGGTTTCTTTGGGATCGCGATCGGGTACGGGGAGCTCGGCCCGGCAGGGGCGGAGGAGCGAATGAAAATCCAACGTTCCCGGCGCGTGCTCGCGGATGGTGTACACGGCACGCAGGTGGGGTAATCCCGACAGGTTGATGCCCGCGACGAGCGGACCATCGCTAATGAGCGCAACCGCGCCGGAATTCTCCAGTTGGTAGCGGACTTCGCGCTCACGATAGCTGGGATTGAGCATGGTGGGTGCGGCGCCAGCCAGCGTGATGGCGTGACAAGCCGCCGCGTACTCCCAGCAATTTGCCAGCAGAATGGCCACCACATCACCGGGCTTGACTCCGCTGGCGGCCAGCCCTTGAGCAAGCTGCGTGACCAGTTCGCCGTATTCGGCGTAGGTGATCCGCCGTGTTCCGCCTGGCGCAAAGGGATCGACGATGGCCGTACGCTGCGGCACTCGCCGGCAGGCAGCCAGCACGGCGTCGTGCAGGAAGCGTCCTTCAGGGTTGGCGTAGAGTTGGGTGCGCAGCATCTTTCCGGAATGCCGTCAGGACGCGATCTTGCGCAGGAATTCGCGCTCGTCCATGCGGTACTTGAACGCCTTGCGGCCGTCGATGAAGACCACCGGAACCTCGTCGGTGAAGCGCCGGCGATACTCCTCCTTGCTGTCCACATCGACTTCCTGCCAGCGGAAGCCGCCGCGGCGCGAGAGCTTCATCAGCGACTCCTTGACCACCTCGCAGAGGTGGCAGCCTTTGCGCGAGTAGAGAATTACTTCGCGGTCGCCTGGCATGGGGGCAGAGTGTAGCACGATTTTTGCGCCGGCTGAGGAGCGCGCCGGGTCGCCGGAAATCTCGAGCCCCAGCGAAGGCTTGGACGCGGTCAGCGAAAACTGGAGAACGCCTGCTCGATCTGCCGGCTGTAGCTGGCGATCAATCCGCGCTGCCAGTCGTCGTCCCAGGCGGCGTGCTTCTTCAGGTAGGTCTCCATGTGCTGAAGCGGATCGCGAGGCGGGGCGCCGGCCGGCAACGTTCCGAGTGAAGCAGCGCGCTCGGTGGCCGGAGGCGCAGGCCAGCCCTGGCACGCGATCAGGGTGGGACCGTAGCCCTTGCGGGCGTGGTGGATGGCTTCGCGGGCCACGCGATAAATGGCAACGGCGTCGCTCCCGAGCACCGGGATCAGCGGGAGTCCGCCGGGCGGCGCCGGGGAATCGAAGGCGGCCGACGAAGGGAAATTGCGCCGCGGGCCCATGGCCGTCTCCAGGACGAACAGCACTGGTAACTTATGTAGTCCTGCAAAGTTTAGTGCGTTCCGCCAGGCGGCGCGGCGACTTGACTTCGCGTCGCTAATCAGCAGCAGCACGTTCGGGCGGCCACTCAGCTTGTGACCGACCGCGATGCCCATGCTCATGCCGAGGTCTCCCTCTAATAGCGCAGACGAGGTAATCATCGGGTGCGCGCCCTTGCCGTTGCGGATCGGCGTGTCCTTGGGCATCCGCAACAACTCCGGGAAGATGGACGTGAGCGGTGCGCCGCGCGCGATGGCAATCATGGCGTTGCGGGCGGGCAAGACCACGGCGTCCTCCGATTCCAGATCGATGGCAGCAGCTACACGGCATGCCTCGCAGCCGATCGCGGGGCGATAGCGGTGGAAGTTCCGGCGCAGAATCATGCACTCGTCCACCATCCTGCACAACAGCATCGAGGAGTAAAGGCGGCGCAGAAGATCGTGACCCAGGGGATGATCGCCGGCCGCATGGAGCGAATTCCGAGCCGGCGCGGAGCCAGGACGCACAGAACGATCAGCGGGCTTCGGTGGCGGCGCCATAGCTGGGATTTTAGCCCAGGGAATTGAGGGCAAGAATCGTGTCCAGGGAGCGGGTTTCTGGGGCGAGGATGACGTGTGAATCCAGGGTGTCAATTTGCTTGCCAAACAATTCGGGCACATTTCAACATGGCTGTGGATTCCCTTGTGGAAAAGTAGGGCCTAATTTCTGTAACTCCATTAAACTCTCGGCGTTTCTACAGAATGCACCCGATGGAGTGCGAAGAATTTCATCAGTCGATTGTTGAAGTCTGGTTAAGATAACCCCCTCTGTTGCAAAGAATTTACAAACAACGCAGCCGCCAATTTTCCCGAAACAGTACACTGGAGCCGGATTTGAAGGTTCGAATTGACAAACTGCTGGTCGATCGCCGATTAGCGGCCTCACGGGAGCGGGCGCAGGCTCTGATCCTGGCGGGCCGGGTACTGGTGGACGAGCAAAAGGTCGATAAAGCCGGCGCCAGCGTCGATCCGGAAGCGCAGGTGCGACTGCTGGGCGAAGACCTGCGCTACGTGAGCCGCGGCGGGCTCAAGCTGGAGCATGCACTGGAGCACTGGCAGATCCAGGTTCAGGACCTCACTTGCCTCGACGTGGGCGCCTCCACCGGCGGGTTCACCGACTGCCTCCTGCAGCACGGTGCTGCGCGGGTGATCGCCATCGACACCGGCTACGGGCAGATGGATCTGAAGGTCCGCAACGATCCTAGGGTCCGGCTCCTGGAGAAGACCAATGCCCGCTACCTGCGAGCCGAGGACGTGGGGGAGCCCGTCGATCTGATCGCGGTCGACGTCTCGTTCATCTCGGCGACGCTGGTGATCCCCGCGGTGATGCGGGCGGCGCTCGAGAATGATCCTCGCCATCAGCCACGGCCCAAGCAGATGGTGGTGCTGGTGAAGCCGCAGTTCGAAGCTGGACGGCAGCATGTCGGCAAGGGCGGGATCGTGCGCGACAGAGAAGCGCAGGCTGCCGCGGTGGCTAGAGTCCGGCAGGCGATGCGGGATGCGGGCCTGACGACGGAGGCCGAGATCGAGTCGCCCATTCTGGGTGTGGAAGGAAACCGCGAATTTCTCCTGTACGGCAAGCGTTGAAATCCAGCTGGCAATACGAGGGCGCGAGGACCTGCTGTCGCTCACGCTGCTCGCCGCTATTCCCGGCCTTGGCTGACCCCAAGCGCTGATCGTCCTCGACTAGCTTCGGGCGGTGCATTCTGTACAATCCCTGCTACATGAAATCCGCAGGCATAGTGTCCAAGCCGGAGAAGCCCGAACTGGCCAGGCTGGTGCCGGAGCTGGTGCACTGGCTCGACGACCATCAATACAAGGTGTACGTTGACAAGGAAACGGCCACCTACGTGCCCGGCGGAGGCGAGGTGCTGGAGCGGGAACGGCTTTCCTCCCAGAAACTGAACTTTGCGGTAGTGCTGGGAGGGGACGGGACGCTGCTCTCGGCGGCCCGCGCCGTGGCCGCCGCCGGCACGCCGATTCTGGGCGTGAACCTGGGATCGCTGGGCTTTCTTACCGAAGTTCCGATCGGCGAGATGTACGCCACCCTGCGGGCCATTGATGAAAACTGCTGCGAGGTCGAGAAGCGCTCGATGCTGCAGTGCTGCCTGATGAGGGGCGAAAGCTGCGTCTCGGATTACCTGGCCTTGAACGACGCGGTGGTGGCCAAGAGCGCGATCGCACGGCTGGCGAATTTCGACCTGTACATCAACCGCGCCTTCGTCTCCAACTACCGCGGGGACGGCCTGATCCTGTCCACCCCGACCGGCTCGACGGCGTACTCCTTGGCGGCCGGCGGCCCCATCCTCATGCCCTCGGTGGAAGGACTGGTCATTTCGCCGATCTGCCCACACGCACTGACCCATCGACCGCTGGTGGTGCGGGATACGGTGGAGATTGAAATCATCGTCAAGAGTTCGGGAGAAGAGGTCTTCCTGAGCATCGATGGCCAGGTGGGGATGCCGGTGCGCGATGGAGATCGCATCTGGTGCCGGCGCTCTGAGCACGTCACCAAACTTTTGCGCCTGCACAAGACATTCTTTGACGTGCTGCGAACCAAACTGAAATGGGGACAACGGTAGGCACTGAGCAGAACGAAACGGGAAGAATCGGGCGTGGTAATCTTCCCCAGAGCATTCCGTTCCGCCCTCAGCGGCAATAGGCCACACCCTGGAGGAGAATGGTACGCGAACAGGTTTTTGACTCCGGCAAGCTGCGAATCAACTATGCGGAGGGCCCGGATGCGGGGCCGCCTCTGCTGCTTCTGCACGGGCTTTCGCAGCGCTGGCAGGTGTTCCAGCCCATTCTGACCGAACTGGCCGGCTTCTGGCAGGTCTATGCGCCGGACTTTCGGGGACACGGGAAGTCGGGCCGCACGCCGGGAGCCTACCGCGGCGAAGACTACGCGGCGGATGTTATTGCCCTGATCGAGAGCAAGATCGGCCAGCCGGTAGCCATATTCGGCCACTCCCTGGGCGGAATGGTGGGTATGTACATTGCTGCCCAGCACCCCGATCGCGTCCGCGCGCTGGCCCTGGGCGACACGGGAATCCACCTGGAGAGCTACGAGAACAGCACCTACCGCTCACTGTTCGAAGGCGTGCAGACCCGGCTGAAGCCGGGCATGAAGCTGAACGAGGCGGCGGCAGCGATGGCGGAGATGTGGGTGGATCTGGCTGACGGCGGCCGCGCGCAACTGCGGCACATTCCGGGAAACGATGCGGCCGCGCTGCGTTCGTGGGCCAAGAGCCTGCTCCAGCTCGATCCCGACGCGATTCGCATGACGCTGGATGGCAGCGCCGGCCGCAACTGGGACGCGGAGGGAATCCTGAAAAACATTGCCTGCCCGACGCTGCTCATCCAGGCCGATCCTGCCCGCGGCGGAGTGATGAGCGACCGCGACGTGCGCAGCGCCCTCACCCTGCTGCGCGATGCCCTGCACGTTCGCCTGAGCGGAGTGGGGCATGCACTGCAACGGCTGGAGCCCGAAATGGTGCTGCGCGTACTGATGAATTTTCTGGGCGCGCTGGAGTGAGAGTGCACTATCGGCGGCCGTTCATCGGGATGAGTTAACCGAGGGCCTCTTCTTCGATCCCAATCTGATCGCCGATGGTTTCCCGGCGGCGAATGAGTCGCGCCCGATCCTTGTCCACCATCACCTCCGCCGCGCGCGGGCGCGTGTTGTAGTTGGAGGAGATGGACATCCCGTAGGCCCCAGCGTCGAAGATCGCCAGCAGCTCGCCCTCGCCGGCGGCGGGCAACAGGCGATCACGGGCGAAGAAGTCGCCCGTCTCGCAGATGGGTCCCACCACGTCGAACTTCGCCCTGGGTCCGCGCGAAGGCGTTACCGGCGCAATTTCGTGATGAGCTCCGTACAGCGCCGGGCGGATCAGGTCATTCATGGCCGCATCTACCACCAAGAAGCGCTTGGAGCCATTGCGCTTCTGGTAGAGAACGCGCGTGAGCAGCATACCCGCGGGGCCTACGATCGCCCGTCCAGGTTCAAGTAAGACTTTAACGTTGAGACCGGCCAGCGGCGCGGTGATGGAGCGCGCGTAGCTGCCCAGGCGTCCGGGGAAGTCCGCCGCCGAAGACTCATGGTAGGAGATCCCCAGGCCGCCACCGGCATCGACATAGCGAAGGGCATGGCCGTCAGCGAGCAAGGCGCGCACCAGACGCGCCACGCGCTCCATGGCGGCTCGGAAGGGATCGGCAGAGACGATCTGCGATCCGATGTGCACGCTGACCCCGGCAACCTGGAGATAGCGCTGCCGGGCGATTGCGCCATACAGCCTGCGGGCGGCGGAAATCGGGACCCCGAACTTGTGCTTGTGCAGCCCGGTCGAGATGTAGGGATGGGTTTCGGCAAAGACATCGGGATTGACGCGCAAAGCCACGCGCGCGTGCCTCTTCAGATGGGCGGCGCGCTCGGCCAGCGCCGCGATTTCGCTCTCGCTCTCCACGTTGTACAGCAGGATTCCGGCCTCGAGCGCCTGATCCATTTCCTGAGCAGTCTTGCCCACGCCGGAGAAGACGATCTTCTCCGCTGCGCCTCGGTCGATGCGCAATACCCGCTCCAGTTCACCGCCAGAGACGATGTCAAAGCCCGAACCCAGTTGGGCCAGCAGCTTCAGGATGGAAAGATTGGAGTTCGCCTTCACGGAGTAACAGACGGCATGGGGAAAATCCCCGAAGACGGAGTCGAAGGCCAGGTAGCGATCGCGGATGGTGGACGCGGAGTAAACGTACAGCGGCGTGCCGTAGCTCTCGGCCAGGCGGATCAGGGGCACATCCTCGACGTGAAGAACAGCCGCCGAATGTTTGGCGCCGGAATTTCTGTAGAGGAAGGCGGGTGGCCGCCCCGCGAATTTCCCGTGCCGCGGCGTCATGGGGACGAGGCAACAGCCGAGTCGGTCACTTTGAGCGCCACCACCGTCTGGTCATCGAACTGCGCAGCGCCGGCCACGTGCTTGCTGATCGCGTCGAACAAGGCGGCGACAATATCCCCAGCGGTCGCCTGGCAGTGATCGCGAACCACCTCTTCCACCCGTGCCCGCCCGAATAGCACTGAGTGCGGACTGGTGGCATCGGAGATCCCGTCGCTGAAGAAGAGGAACACATCGCCGGGTTTGCCCTGAAAGGTCAGCTCGTCGTACTCCACCTTGTCGAACAGGCCCAGGGGCAGGCCAGTGGCCTCGATGCGCTCCACGTGACCGTCGTGGCAGTAGATGGGCCGCGGCATACCCGAGTTGGCAACCTGCAGCGTCTTCTGATCGTCACGCCAGATCGCGTACATCATGGTGAGGTACTGGGAGTCCACGCGGCGCTCCATGAGCGACGCATTGATGCGGCGCAGCATGTCCGCCGCGCCCGGGCGCTCGGCCGCATGGGAACGGAGGATTCCGCTGACCAGGGCGGCGTAGAGAGCAGCCGCCGGGCCTTTGCCGCTGACGTCACCTACTGCGACCGCGGTGCACGCCGTGCACCCCGGGGTAACAGGATAGCCCACGAAATCGTAGAGATCGCCTCCGATAGCCTGCGCGGGAAGAAACTTCGCGGCGATCTGCGCGCTGCGCAGCGGGGGATAACCGGCCGGCAGCAGACGGAACTGCACCTCACGCGCCAAGGCGAGATCGTGCTCCAGGCGCTGCTCCTGCCGGGCAATCTGCTCGTAGAGGCGAGCATTTTCGATGGCGACGGCGATCTGGGCGGCCAGCGTGGACAAAGTTCGCAGGTGATCCTCGTTGAAATAGCGCCGGCGGGTGTGCTCCAGGTCGAGAACGCCGATCACCTTGCCCTTGTAGATCAGGGGCACGGCCAGCTCGGAGCGGGTCTCGGGATTGACATTGATGTAGCGCGGATCCTTGGTGACATCGGGCACCAGCACGGGCTCGCGATATTCGGCGGCATAGCCGACAATCCCTTGCCCAAAGGGTATTTGCTTCTTGATGTTGATGTTTTCCTTGAAGCGAATGGAAAAGCGGTGCTCGAGCTTCTTGCCGGCATCATCCAGCAGCAGGATGCTGAACATCTGGTAATCGATGATGCGGCTCAGATCCTCCGCAATGCGCTTCAGCAATTCATCGACGTTGAGGATCGAGGTGATCTCGCGGCTGATCTCATTGAGCAGTTGCAGCGTCTTCGCCTGGCGGGAGACGCGGGTGTAGAGCCGGGCATGCTCGATGCCGATGGCGATGCGCGAGGCGATGACCGTGAGGGTATGCGCGTGCTCGGGAGTGAAGTAGTCGGCCTGGGGAGCTTCAATGTCGATTACCCCGATGACCCGGTTCTTGAAGATCAGGGGGATGGCCAGTTCGGAGCGCACATGGGGATGACCCTCGATGTACTCCGGCGCGTTGTGCACGTCGTTCACCAGCACCGGCTCGCGGCGCGCGACCGCCCGGCCGGTGACCCCCTGGCCCACCTTGATGCGGGTGCGCTCGACCACGTCCTGCGAATACCCGATGGCAAAGCGGAAGCGCAGTTCCTGGGTTTTTTCGTTGAGTAGCAGGATAGCGAAAATCTCGTAGTCGATGATGCGGCGAATCAGCTCCGCGATGCGGCGCAGGATGGTGTCCAGGTCCAGCGTGGTATTGACCACGTCGGCCACCTGCAGCAGCAAGGCCTCGACATCGGCGGGAGGCTTCTGGGTTTCAACGGAGCTCATGATTCGGGTCTGACCAATGATAACAGGGGGCCCGGCGAGGAAAAGCCGGCTGCCCCATCCGCAAGCGCGGGCCGCTCTATTGCATTTCCGGAGGCAGAACGCAGACGTCGGGCAGGTTGCGGTAGCGCTCGGCGAAGTCCAGGCCGTAGCCCACGACAAACTCGTCGGGAATGACGAAGCCGACGTAGTCCGCCGCAACCGGGGCGATACGGCGCGAGGCTTTGTCCAGCAGGGCAGCGATCTTCAGGGTTCTCGGCTGGTGAGCAAGGAATTTCTTGCGCAGGAAGCTGAGGGTCAGGCCGGTGTCGAGGATGTCTTCGACCAGGATCACATTCCGGTCCTGGATCGATTGGTCCACGTCCTTGACCAGGCGCACTTCACCGCTGCTCTGCTTTTCCGTGCCGTAGCTGGAGACGCTGATGAAGTCGAAGGTGGCATCGAGGGAGATCTGGCGCGCCAGGTCGGCGAGGAAAATGGTAGCTCCCTTGAGCACACCCACCAGCATCACCGATTGGCCGGCAAAGTCGCGCGAGATCTGCTGGCCCAGCTCGGCTACTCGCCGCGCGATCTGCTCACGCGTGTACAGGACCCTCAATTGAAGGGCAGGAGCTGTCGATTGCATGCGTCAATTTAAAACGAAGCCGGCTTCAAGTCCAAAAATTCCGTCAGGTCGGAGGACGCGCTTGGCTTGGTGCCGCCCGGCCGCGGCAGCTACAATGCTTTCTCCTGTGTAGGTAATCTCTGTCTGCTGGGACGGAACCATGAATCTGAAGGGCGTGAAGGTCACGTGGCTGGGCCATGCCACGTTCCGCATCGAAACGCCAGCGGGCAAGACTCTGTATGTTGATCCCTGGATCCAGGGTAATCCCCTGTGTCCGGAGTCGGAGAAGCAGCCCAGGAAGGCGGATGCAGTGTTGTGCACACACGGCCATGGCGATCACATCGGCGACGCGGTAGCCATCGCCAACAGATTCAACCCCACAGTGGTCGGGATCTTCGAGCTTTGCCTGTGGATGCAGAAGAAGGGGGCCCAAACCATCTCACCCATGAACAAGGGCGGGACACAGACGGTAGCCGGGGTGAAGGTGACCATGGTCCACGCCGTGCACTCCTGCGGCATCCTGGATGATGACGGCTCCATTGTTTATGGCGGCGAGGCCTGCGGCTACGTGATGGAATTCGAAAACGGCGTGAAGATCTATCACGCCGGCGACACCGGCGTGTTCGGCGACATGCAGATCATCCGCGAGCTGTATGCGCCGGAGATCGCCATGCTGCCCATGGGCGATCACTTCACCATGTCGCCGCGCGAGGCAGCGTACGCATGCCGCCTGCTGCGCGCGAAGACGGTCATCCCCATGCACTTTGGGACCTTCCCCATGCTGACGGGAACGCCTGCCGAGCTTAAGAGGCTCACCGCCGATCTGGGAGTGGAAGTGGTGGAAATGACCCCCGGACAAACGCTGACGTAGCGCTGCGCCCGGACTCGGAGGACGGATTCCCATGCGATTTAACCAAAGCAAGTATCCCGATGCGCAGCTGATCACCGGGGAAGAAGTCGAGAATTATCTCTACGCCATGCTTCCAGAGCGCGACGAAGTCCTGCGCGAGATGGAGGGGCAGGCGGAGAAGCGGGACATCCCGATCGTGGGGCCCCTGGTGGGTAGGTTGTTCTATCAGTTGGGACGCATGATTGGAGCGAAGAAGGTGTTTGAGATGGGCTCGGCCATCGGCTATTCCACCATCTGGTGGGCGCGAGCGGTCGGCAAGGACGGCCGAGTCGTCTACACCGACGGCAGCGCCGCCAACGCGGAAGAGGCGCGGGGCTATCTGCGACGCGCGGGGGTGGCGAACCAGGTGGAGGTCAGGGTGGGGGATGCGCTGGAGCTCCTGTCGGAGCAGACGGGAGAGTTCGATGTAATTTTCTGTGACGTTGACAAGGAAGACTATCCCCGGGCCTTCCGCCTGGCCAAGACCCGCGTGCGCAAAGGCGGGTTGTTCGTGGTCGATAATGTGCTGTGGAGCGGGCGGGTGACGTATGCAGGGGGAAATCCTGGCCTGCAAAAGAAAGCCGAACCGGGGGAGGGCACGCGGGCCATCGTGGAGCTGAACCAGAGCCTCTATCAGGCCGCCGACTTCTACACCACTATTCTTCCGCTGCGCGACGGCGTCGCCATAGCCTGGAAGCTTAGCTGACCCCGGCCTTAGCTGATGGCGGCGTATTGCCGGCTGCTTCGGCTGAATGCTGGCTGCTCTCCTACATACTCGTCACGGGTATTGCGGTCACATCTTCAACCAGCCCGACTTCCTTTTGGAGGAAGGGCTCAGCGTATTCCACCCCGGCCAGCAGGCCATAGAAGCGCGCCATCGTCTCCAGCCGGGTGCGGATTTCCTGCTCCGGGACGAACAGGTCCGATCCCGCCTCCTGGTTCGCGTACTGAGTCTTGTAGGCCATCAGCGACTGGAAACGCGCCTCAAATTGTTCCGTGATGTCCACCACGAACGTAGGACGAACGTCGTAGTAGAGGGTGGCATAGAGAATCTTGTGAGGGCGATGAGGCGCGAATTGCGTGGGAAACTGCGATTCGCCGGCGGAGGCATACGTGCTTTCCAGATTGTCGGCAGGCACTGGGGTGAGATCCAGTTTCGCCAGTCCAGCGAGGAAACAAGCCTCGTAGCCGAGGGTGGAGGCGGTGTAGTGATCGGGGTGGCGCCCTTGCCAGTAGGGAAGGATCACGACACGAGGCTTGAGGGCGCGAACCACAGCGGCGATCCTGAGGCGATTGGGCAAGGTGTTCTCCAGGCGCCCGTCCGGCAGGTCGAGCGCGCCTCGCCAAGTGAGGCACAGGATGCGGGCCGCGGCAGCGGCTTCGCGGCGGCGGTCGGCGGCGGCGCCGCGGGTTCCCATTTCACCGCGGGTGAGGTCGAGGATGGCAGTGCGGCGGCCGCGTTGGGCCATCTTGAGCAGGGTGCCGCCGCAGGTTTGCTCCACGTCGTCGCGATGGGCGGCGATGGCCAGAATGTCGGCTTGCGGGCTGTTTGCGGCGGGGGATCCAGTCTCGAGGGGCGTCACTTTTTTCGCTCGATCAGAAAGTGGGCCAGTTCCTTAAGCGTGCTCGCGCCCGTGCCAAAGCCCTCAAGCATTGCGCTGCCCGACTCCACCAGGGCCGCCGCTTTGCGCAGGGATTCTTGCACTCCGAACATCGAGGGATAGGTGGCTTTGTCGGCGGCGGTGTCTTTGCCGGCCGTCTTGCCCAGTTGCTGGGAGGTTTGGGTGACGTCCAGCACATCGTCGACGATCTGGAAGGCGAGCCCAGCCGACTGGCCGAAACAGCGGATGCGCTGGATCTGGTCTTCCGAGGCGCCGGCGTAGCGGCCGCCGCTGGTCAGGCTGGCGCTGATCAGCGCCCCGGTCTTGGAGCGGTGAATATATTCCAGGGCCTGGGCATCGGGGTGCTGGCGTTCCGCCTCGAGATCCATGACCTGGCCGCCGATCATGCCGTCGATGGTGCCGGTGGCATGGGCAATCTCGGCAATAATGCGCACGCGGGCCTCTGCGGGACAAGCCAGCCCAGCCAGAACCTCGTAGGCGTAGGTTTGGAGGGCGTCGCCGGCGAGGATGGCAGTGGCCTCGCCGAACGCCTTGTGGCAAGTGGGAACGCCGCGCCGCAGATCGTCGTTGTCGAGCGCGGGAAGGTCGTCGTGAATCAACGAGTAGGTGTGGAGCATCTCTAGGGCGGCGGCGAGATCTGCGATGCCGCCGGGCAGCGAACCGGCCACCATCCGCGCGGCCTCCATGCAGAGGATGGGACGGAGGCGCTTGCCGCCGGCAAACGCGGAATGCCGCATGGCCTGGTGGATCGACGGAGGAAACTGCGTGGCCGGAGGCAGTAACCGTTCTAAGGCCTCGTCGCAACGAATGCGGCCCTGCTGGAGGGTCTCCTGGAGCATAGTTCTGCAGTATAAAACACAGCCTCGGAGGCTGTGCCGAGGCTCAGGATGGCTGGACTGAATTGGAAGGAACCTTCAGGCGGCCGAAATGTGAGCGGACCGGGCGTGGCGGTGCGCGGCTTCGGCAATGCCGGCGACGTCGGTGGTGAAGCAACAATCGGCCGCGCCGGCCGACAGCACCTGCGCCCACAGCTCCTCATCCGCCAGGCGATGGATACACACGAACCCTACCTGGGGAAACTTGCGGCAGAGCTCCTCCAAGGCCGAACGAGTGACCAGCTCCAAGTCGAGCGCCACGGTGTCGAAGCCTTGCTCGACGATCGCAGAGCGCAGGTCGTCAATCGAACCCACTAACGCCACCGATCGAAAGTGCGGACGCAGAGAGGTGGCGAGAGTGGCTGCAGCCATGCCATCGTGATGCGCAATGAGTATGCTTAGCTGCATGCAGGTCCCCCCTGTGAGTGGTTGGTCCGCGGACGGCCGCAGAGTTCAAAGTGAGTGGAAAGGGCGCTACTTCCGGGTTTCGGGTTTGTCCGCCAGAGCCTCGAACGGCTCTGCCTGCATCTTGCCATTCTGCTTCAGAAGAATCTCGACCTTGCCCTCCGCCTCCTCCAGTTCCTTGCGGCAGGAATTCGAAAGCTCAACTCCTTCCTCGAAGAGCTTGAGGGCCTGCTCCAGAGCGATGTCGCCACGTTCGAGCTCGTCGACGATTTTCTCCAGCCGCTGCAGGCAGTCTTCGAACTTGGGCAAGAAAGACTCCGAAGGTCATTCTACTGCAACTGACGAAAAGTAAATTCGGAAAGCAAGACGTTTTACCGGAACCTAACGTTACGTCGAAAACTGTTTTGGAACGCCAGGCGGGTCGGTGGCTGAGGGTGAAGGCAGCCTCCCAGATCCTTCCTTATGGCCACAGAAAGCACTGCGAATGAGGCAACCCTAACCGAGAACTAGCGGTCGACACCGGCGCGCTCGGCGGTGCCCAGGACTTCGAGTACGTCCACGGCGGCTGAATACTTGCCGAAGGGAGCGCTGATCTGCGCGCCCTGCACCAGTCCGCGCAGGTCGAGGAGCATCTGGCGGGCGATGCTGACGCCCTCGGCGCGCGCCTCCTCCGGATTCGAAGCCCGCGCCATGCGGGCGATCACCTCGTCGGGGATGGAGACCCGCAGCTCGTTCTTCATAAACTCAGCGTTGCGGACGCTGGTCAGCGGCCAGATTCCCGCCAGGACCGGAATCCGGCAATGCTCAATGCGCTTCAGGAAATTCAGCAACAGCTCGATGTCGAAGACAGGCTGGGTGACGGCGTACTCCGCCCCCGCCTCGACCTTATATTCGAAGCGGCGGATCTCTTCGTCCAGGTTGGGGACGCCGGGATTAGCGCCCACGCCAATCACAAAACTGGTGGCCGTGCCGATGGAATGGCCGCCGAGATCCAGGCCCTGATTCAGGTTGTGCACGATGTTGACCAGCCCGATGGCATCGACGTCGAAGACCGCGGTGGCGTCGGGGTAGTTGCCCAGCTTGGGCGGGTCGCCGGTAATGCAGATCAGGTTGCGCAGGCCGATCGCCGAGGCGCCCAGCAGGTCTGACTGGATGCTGAGCACGTTGCGGTCGCGGCAGGTGTAGTGCAAGACCGTCTCAATGCCGACGCCCTGCTGCACCAGGATAGCCAGCGCCTGGTTGCTCATGCGGGCGGAGGCGCGCGGGCTGTCGGGGATGTTGATGGCGTCCACCCCCACCGATCGCAAATAGCGTGCGCCATCGATCTCTTTGACTACGTCGGTACCCTTGGGAGGCACAACCTCAACCAGGGTGACGAATTCCCCGTGGGCGAGCTTGCGGCCTACATTGGAGCGCTGGGAGAGAGGCACGGCCTCCACCGGCGACTCCACCCGCGGCCTGCTCACCACGGGAGATGCGCTGGCCCGCGCCTCACCGGCCCGCAGCGCCGCCTTCATGGCGCGGATATGGTCGGGTGTGGTGCCACAACATCCGCCCACGAGGCGGATGCCGGCGGCCACAAACTTTCTGGCATAGCTGGCCATGTACTCAGGCGAGCTCAGGTAAATGTTGCGGCCATCCACGGAGCGGGGCATGCCGGCGTTGGGCTGCGCCGAGAGCATCGCGCTGGTCACCGAGCGCACTCGCTCCAGCGCCTCGAGCATGGCCACCGGCCCCACGCTGCAGTTGCAGCCGACCACGTCGGCCCCCCAATCGGCGAGCTTGGGGCCGAAGGTCTCGGCCGTCGAGCCGTCCAGGCAGACGCCCTCTTCGTCGATGGTGACCTGCGCCACCACCGGAATCTTCGGATTCACGTCGCGGGCGGCCAGCAGCGCCTGGTGCAGTTCCTCGAGGTATCCGAAGGTCTCAAGGATCAGCAGATCGACTCCACCTTCCACCAGGCCCGCGATCTGCTGGGCGAACGACTCACGGGCTTCCGCGAGCGAGATCTTGCCCAGGGGCTCGATGCGCACTCCCAGCGGACCCACCGATCCGGCCACGTAGGCATCAAAGCTCTTGGCTGCCTCGCGCGCGACCCGCGCGCCCGCCAGGTTGATGTCGCGGACCTTATCCCCCAGGCTGTAGCGCGAAAGGCGGAAGGAATTGCCTCCGAAGGTATTGGTTTCGACAATTTCGGCTCCCGCCTGCAAGTAGCTCTGGTGGACCTCACGGATCATCTCAGGCTGGGACAGATTCAACTCGTCGAAGCATCGAGTGATGAAGACACCTTGGGCGTAAAGCAGGGTGCCCATCGCCCCATCGCAGAGGATCGGGCGCTGGTTCAAGCGCTGAATGAAATCGGAAGGCATAAGTCCATATTGAGAAAAACGGATGGTCCCCTTCCTAAGAATCTAAATGAGCGGCGCGATTCTTGCCAGTTCCGGCAAGGCTTCCGCCTTACGCGTGGCGCGCGGACGGTTGCCGCGAAGCCTCGGCCCGGCGCAAAGCGCTTCCTGTCCTTTGGTCACGCGAAGGGGCAAACAGCTGGCCTCGAACACTGCCGTGTGCTGCGTTTCGGCTAATGGCCAAGCCCGCCGCTCACATCAGGCATCTCAATGGACTCTGTTATATTTGTAATCCGCGATCGGCAACGACACTCGCTATGAAGAACGTGCGCCGGAGTCTGGGTTGAAGCTAAAGGCGGTCTCCTATTTACTTATCCTCAGCAGCCTAGTCTGGCTGAATTCCTGCGGGGACGGATCCACCAACACCACGGTAAGCGGTCTGTCGAACCGCGCATTCATCAGCAACGCCCAGACCGGGACCATTCAGATCATCGATGCCAATAAGGACCAGCTGTCCACCAAGACCAGCGGCATTTCGGTGAACAGCGGCGTGGGACTGATGGTGTTGAGCCCGGACAAGACAAAAACGCTCGCTTTCGCTACCGGCAACAACACCATCAGCGTCATTGACAACACCACGGAGACGGTTGTGGCGGCGATCACGCTCTTGAGCTTCACCGAGAGCATGGCGTTTCTGCCAGATAACAAAACCGCCCTGGTAGCCATACGCAACGAGCCTGTCTCGGGAGCGCCCAGTGGGGCGGTGCTGGCGCTGGACACGAGCACGCCGTCGATTTTGGCCACCATTCCCGTACCCAGCGTTCGCACCGTGGTGGTCAACCACAATGGGAACCGGGCGCTGGCGTTCAGTGATGGCGTTAACTCCCTGGCCGTCATCGACACCAACGGCAAGACCGCCACTACGGTAGCGGGGTTCGACCGGCCGGTGTATGGCGTCTTCAGCAGTGATGACAGCCGCGCCTACATCCTGAGCTGCGGCCCGGAATGCGGAGGAACCACGGCGCAAGTCACGGTGCTGGATGTGTCGAGCAACACTCCCGGAGCATCGATTCCAGTCTCGGCG
>DATHDM010000054.1:0-11520 GCA_035319065.1 Terriglobales bacterium | reverse complement strand
TGCTTCTGCTGCTGATGCTGCTGATAACGCTCGCCGCCCTGGCGCAAAGCCCCTTCGACGGCACCTGGAAGTTTGACCTGAGCAAATCCAATCCGCCCGCCAAGCCGGAAGTTTACCTTCTGGAGAATGGAAAATTCACCTGCAAGACCTGCGTGCCTTCGATCTCGGTGAAGGCTGATGGCACCGACCAGCCGGTGACCGGGCATCCGTACTTCGATACCCTGGCCGTGAAGGTTGTGGACGACCACACGGTGGAGCAGAGCATGAAGAAGGGCGGAAAGCCGGCGATCAGCGAGAAGGACGTCATCTCGGCTGACGGCAACACTATCCATGCCGACTGGAGCGATAACACCCCCACCACCGGCGGACCCGTAAGCGGCAAAACCAAAATGACACGCGTCTCGAAGGGCCCGGCGGGTGCCCACCTGCTCTCCGGCTCCTGGCGGACCGAGACGTTCAGCGACGTGAACGAGAACGGCCTGCTGGTCACCTACAAGGGAACAGGCGACGGTCTGCAGATGTCCACTCCCACCGGCGCCTCGTACTCCGCCAAGCTGGATGGCAAGGATGTTCCCTACAAGGGCGACCCAGGCGTCAGCAGTGTGTCGTTGAAAGCGCTGAGCGCCAATGCCATCGAGGAGACGGACAAACGCGACGGCAAGGTCATCAGCGTAACCAAGATCACCGCTGCCGCCGATGGCAAAACCCTGACCTTCGATGTGGACGACAAGCTGCACAAGAGCACCAGCCACTGGGTGGCGGCAAAGCAGTAGTTCACCGAAACAAGCTTTGGCTCGCAGGCCGCGGACAGGTCTCCGCGGCCTTTGTTTTGGTTCTGGAGATCGGCAATCACTTCAATTTTTTCTTGCCTTTTTGCCACCCTGGCCGAAATATTGGTAGTGTTTTCAATGAGTTACCGATAAGACTGCGGCAAGATATTGAAAACGCGTGGGTTAAATCCTAAAATATTGAAAATATGGCATTTGTCGGACAGAGGTTGCCGCCCATCGCAGCCGATGCCGCCCGTGTCAATGAGGCAATGCGCTCCCTCACGCGGCACTACAGATCACGGACCGACCTGCAGTTTCAATTTCCATCCTATTTCCAGTTTAGCCAATCGGAAGGGGCAAATGGGACATTGGTGGAGCTCCCCTGATCTGGCTGAGGAGCATGAAGATAGGAGCGGCGAGCGCGGCTGGAGGGGCTTGACAGAGATGGGAAGGAATCCGCAGCGCTCACGGCTCTTTCGGACAGCTCTTCTTCAGGCGCTTCCATTTGATGACATCCACAGCGGTTCCTTGCATACAAGTGGTCATCCCCTGATGCTCGGCGCCGGTGAACGAGATCGCCACCCCCGGGCCAGCTTGCTTGCCGGCGGGAAAGAAGAGGTTGTAGAGCTTCTTGTCCTTGAAGTCCTCTAGCACCACGCAACTCGACTCCACACCTGCCTGCGTGCATCCCGAAGCCTTGATCTGCCTGGGAGGAGCGGGAGCTTCCCTGGATGACGTTTGGGCCAGCGCGCCTGTGCCGGCCAACGCCAAGGCAGCCAGTAGCCAGAAACATGGTTTGGTCCGCATGCTGAGTCCTCCATCGCCTCTAGTGCGATATGACATCCGCGGCTGCTGGTTTTGCGAATCTGGAATCGTCGATGGCCACGTTCTGCTCGACCGATTCAATCTGCGTGGTGAAGCGGCCCGCGGGGCGCGCTATCGTCCAGCGGTAGGGAAGTCTAACTCCGCCAGTGTCGCGGTAGTCGCCGTAGTCGATCTGCGTGGGATTGCGGCCCAAGGGCGTCTCCGCGTAGCGCACGACCCGCACCAGCAAGCCGCTAGCAGCATCGAAGTAGAGCTTCATCGCGGGCTGTCCCGGGCGCTTCCCCAGCACGACGTTGGCCTCGCGCTCGCCGACCTTCTCCTGCGGCTCGGGCTCGATCTCGCTGAAGTATTGCCGGGCGCGCAGAGGGAAGTAGAAGTCGGCATCGAAGCGGGCCGCCTCCACCTCGGACGGGGTCATCTCGCGCGGGTCACGATGAGCGGCGCCCAGCCAGCCGCGCTGACCATCAAAAACCGTCAGGCTGTCGCCACCCGGCAGGTGCATGACCGACAAGCGCTTGTCCGGCGCCTTGGCGAAGACCTCGAGCGGGAATTGCCGTCCTCCGAAGGCGGTGATCGTGCCCTTCTGGGTGCGGCTGGAGATCTTGCGGATCGCATCCGCCCCCCCCAACGCACGCACGTAGTTCTCAAGGATCTGATCGGCGCCCGGCGAAACGGGGGGCGCGCCGCCAGTGGCCTGGTTCGGGTCATGGCCCGCATGCGGCGAGGCCATCGGCTCGTGGTCGGCGATCAGGGGAGTTGGCACGGGAGCGGTGCTACCGCGATGGCAGGTGTAGCACGTCACCTCGCGCTTTCCGGCGAACGTATCCTTGTTGACCGCAAACATCATGCGCATCATCTGTCGCGCGGTCTGCTTGGTCTTCAGGTCGTCCTTGTCGAAGGCTCCCGGCACGTGGCAGTAGTCGCACTGGACGCCCAACGATGCGGTGATGAATTGCATCGCGGGCAGCAACTGGTCCGAGGGCGCACCGTTGAGCACCTGGATGTTCTTATAAACCTCTTCCGCCTTTTTCGACGCTGACGGGGCAGGCAGGTGTTCCTGCCCGAATTGCGCGCGCCCGCGGCTCGCCGCCATCCCCAGCAGGAAGGCCACGCCCAACCCTGCAACCGTCATTCGCCGCACCGCTATGCCCGATCGATGCTTCATCTGCATTCCTCGATGGAACCGCCGCCGCGAGTGTAGCAAACAGCGAATGCCAATTGCCTCCCGGGAACCGCATCTGTTTGCACGCTTGACCTCAGGATGTGAGGCACGGCACGCGTCCGGCAAAAACCTGCCCGGCGCTCCCATTCCGGAATGACTCTTTGAACGAACTCGCCTGCCAGCCCGACGTTTTCTTTACAAGCCGGGCGATTTTTTCTTAGCATCGCTGGCTCTCAAGAATTCGCCATGGGCGAGCTGCGGTCAGGCTTGTGCGATCCACCTCGCTCCATCCTGGAGGAAGCATGAAGCGCAGTTTCGCGGGATGGCTGCTGTTTGCCCTGGTTGTGATTTGCGCCGGCGCGCTGTGGGCGGGAGACCAGATCCCCAAGGCGGCATGGAAGCGCGGCATCGGCGAGCCACTGGCCCACGCCGGGGGCAGGAAGCCATCACTCAACCCCGCCGAGATTGTGGATGACGGCTATTGGCAAGGGGCGCCGGTCGGTGGTTTTGGTGCCGGCACTTTTTCCCGCACTTATCGCGGCGACTTCAGCCGCTGGCACATAAAGGCCGGGGTCAACAAGTACGAGACCATTCTGGCCAACCAGTTCAGCATCTACCAGAAGTCCGAGGGAGACGCCCGCGGCCTTGCCCAGGTGCTGACCGCCGCCCACCCCGGCGACAAGACGCTGAGCAGTTGGAAGTGGGACTACCCAGTGGGCGCCGGCGACTACTATGCGCTGTATCCCAAGTCCTGGTACGACTATCGCTGGGAAAAGTTTCCCGCGCACCTGGTGCTGGAGCAGTTCTCGCCGATCCTGCCCGGCAACTACAAGGAGACCAGCTATCCGGTCGCGGTGTACCGCTGGCACGCGGAGAACCCCACTTCCCGTCCGGTGACGGTCTCCATCCTGCTGACCTGGGCGAACATGATCGGCTGGTTCCGCGACTTCAGCCCCAACCTCGGTCAGCAGTTGAACTTCGGGAACTTCAACCGCTTCGTCTCGGCGCGCGCCGGATCCGCCGGCACGATGAAGGGCATCGTCTTCGACCGCAATCGCAAGACGCCGGTGCAGGATGAGTGGGATGGACAGTTCGCGATCGCCACGCTGGAGCAGCCCGGCGTGGAAGTGTCTTACGAGCAGACGTTCCGCATCGCGGCGGACGGCCGCTCGGTGTGGGAGCCATTCTCGGCCAGCGGTAAGCTATCCAACGACCATCAGGATTGGTACAGCAGCGACGAACCTCTGGGCGCAGCCCTGGCTGTCACCTTCACGCTCAAGCCAGGCGAGAAGCGGGTGGTGCCCATGGTGATCGCCTGGGATCTCCCCATCGTGGAATTCGGCTCCGGACGCAAATGGCTGCGTCACTACACCGACTTCTACAGCGCCAGCGGCGCCAACGCCTGGAAGATCGCGCAGGATGGCCTGACCAATGCTTCCGCCTGGAGCGATGCCATCGACAAGTGGCAGGCGGAGTACGTCAACGACGAGAGCAAGCCGCTGTGGTATCGCGGGATGCTGTTCAACGAACTCTACATCCTGGCCGACGGCGGAACCGTCTGGGGACGTCCGCTGAACTCCGAGCCCAGGACGCCGCACAGCTTCGCGTTTCTGGAATGCTTCGACTATCCCTTTTATGGCACGCTCGACGTGCGCTTCTACGGCTCGATGCCGCTGGTAAAGTTCTGGCCGGAGATCGACAAGCAAGTGCTGCGGGAATTTGCCGCCGCGGTGCCGCAGAGCATCCCGGATCGCACCATCTGGCGATGGAAGACGGAGCACAGCGATCAACTTGCCTTCCGCATCCGCAAGGTCAAGGGTGCAGTTCCCCACGATCTGGGGGTCCCCAAGGAGGATCCCTTCTTTCAGGTCAACCAGTTCAACTGGCAGAACACCAGCGACTGGAAGGATCTCAACAGCAAGTTCGTGCTCATGATCTGGCGCGACTTCGTGCTCACTGGCTCAAACGATACGAAGTTTTTGGAAACGACCTGGCCGGCGGTCGATGAGGCCATGCGCCATCTCCGCCAGTACGACCGCAATGGCGATGGCCTGCCGGAGAACGACGGCTTTCCCGATCAGACCTACGATGAGTGGATCGTCACCGGCGAAAGCGCGTATTGCGGAGGTCTCTACCTGGGGGCGCTGCGGGCGGCGGAGGAGATCGCGCGCAGACTGGGGCACGCGCAATCGGCGGGCGAATATCACAACCTGTTCGTCCGCGCGCAGAAGAGCTACATCGACAAGCTGTGGACCGGGGAATACTTCCGCTACGACGTAGGCAGCGAGTACCGCGACAACATCCAGGCCGACCAGCTCGCGGGCCAGTGGTACGCCAACCTTACCGGCCTGGGAGACCTGGTGCCACCGGCGATGCGCGTCGCCGCGCTCAGGAAGATCTTCGACTTCAACGTAATGAAATTCGCCGGCGGCACGATGGGCGCCGCCAACGGCATGGGCGCGGACGGCTCCATCATCAAGACCAACGCGCAAGTGCAGGAGGTGTGGACCGGCACCACATTCGGCTTGGCCTCGGAGATGCTGGCGGAGGGTTTGCGCGACGAGGCGTTCAAGACCGCGTGGGGCGTCTATAACATCACTTACGACAAGAAGGGCTACTGGTTCCGCACTCCGGAAGCCTGGGACATCGAAGGATACTACCGCGCCTCGATGTACATGCGGCCCGCCGCCATCTGGGCCATGGAGATGGTCAAGTCCCCAGCCAAGTAGGTGCTGCACGGAGTTTCCTGTCTGCGGCGTGTGACGCTCGCTGTGCGTCGCAGACGGGCTGGTCAGCGGTCAGTGGCTGCCGGCTTGAAAAGGTGCGGTCTCAGCTCCCGTGGGGCCCGCAGCTGCAGACGCCGCGGCCGCTCCCCAGGTACTGCACGAAGGTGCAGGCCAGCGCCAGGAAGGAAAGCTCATCCTGCTGCAGCGCAGCGGGCTGAAACTCTGCTTCAGTCATCACCAAGACTTTTCCATCCGGGCTCTGGAGGTGGGTGAGCCAAATGCGAAGGTCGGCGGTGGGAACCGGGCCGGTGGCGTCGCAGTTCTCCTGGCTGTCGGAGATCACTTTGATCACGCCATTGTTGGGCGGCGGAAAACCGGTCAGCGGATTGGAAGTGAGGTTCAGATTCAGCGACAGCTCCAGCAATCCATTCGCGGTGATCCTGCAGGCGCAGCACTCGATGGGCTCCTGGTGGTCATCGAAGACATAAATGTCGGCGCACACCGTCCCGTGATTGCCGCTGAGCGGGGTGCCCTGCTCGCCGGGATTGACGATCCTCAATTTTGCATCCATGCCGTAGGGGTTATACCGATTGGAGTAGTAGTTGAGGTGATAGACGTCGTCGATCCCTTGCGCCGCGGCCCCTACCGTGAGCGTCATCAGGATGAGAATAAGGACCGAGAGAGTAGTTAGCCGCGAAGTATTCCCAGACATACTGGGGCCTCCTGACCGCGTCTGGGGGACTTGGGCTTAGTCAAGTCTCTAAAGGAAGGTCATTGTTTTCAACTACCTGTGGTTCGTAGCCTGCGCAATTAATACTTTTGAATTAGCCAAAAATATTACAAATATTGGCTAAGTAATTGGTAACAAAGGAGAGCGGACGGGGGCGAAGATCCAGGCAGCGGGAAAGGAGTTGGCTGGAAACGACGCTTTTTCGGGTCACGCTGAGGCGGGCGAGGCTCTCTGCATGTCCGCCGCGCAGGTCAGAAGTCGCGGTACATCCGGAGCCATCGCGACAGGAAATCCAGCAATTCTTCCGGCGGGCGCAGCCACACCTCGGCGCGGGTCTCTCGCCACTCCGGCCTGGTGAGCACGGTCAGACCGCGAGGCCTGAGTTCGCGGAAAGCATCTTCGTCGGTCTGATCGTCGCCGAGGTAGGCGACCGGAACTCCGGCATCGGTTTCAGCAAGCACGGTGCGGACCGCGTATCCCTTGTTCCGTCCGGCGAAGCGGATCTCCAGCCCGCCGTCGAACTCCAACAGCGCCACTCCCGGACGGCCCGCCAGCGGCTGCCAGCCCAAGCTTGCGCGCTCGCGAATCCTGGCCGCATCCTCCGCCGAAAGGCCGCGCCAGTGCAGCGTGACGCTTCCCGGCTTCAACTCGGTGAATTGTTGCAGCCCCTGAGCGCGTATCCAGTCGCCGGCCTCGGCCAGGGTTTCCTGCACTGCGGTGTCGGCCTTGGCTAGCTCGTAACGTCCGTTGGGCTGGAGCCGCTCCAGTCCGTGCGATCCCCAGATCTCCGGATAAGGGTAGATGCCGAGCAGGGGAATCACGTCATAGGCGGTTCGTCCGGTCACCAGCACCACACGCGTGTGCGCGTCGCGCATGATGTCCTTCAGCAAGGACGACAAGCCGGGATAGGGGAGGGCCAGATGGCGTTGCTGCCGGAAGGGCGCCAGCGTTCCATCGTAGTCGAGCATCAGGACAGATTGCCGGGAGTTGCGCAACTCGGCCAGGAATTGCTCGATCCGCGTGCCGGTGCAGGTGTCACTCACATCGACCTCCACCGTCAGGCAGCGGGCACCGGAGTGCGCGCCCCTTCTTTGGACTTGCCGGGGGTATCGAGGCGAATGTTGCTGAGCTCGGCTACCAGGTTGGCAGCCCAGCGGAAGATGTTGTGCTCCTTCACGGACTGGCGCATGCGTTGCATGCGGAGCTGGCGTTCCTCGTCATCCATCTCCAGGGCGAAGTGGATGGCCTCGGCGGTCTGATCGATGTCGTAGGGATTGACCAGCAGGGCGTCGCGCAGCTCGCGCGCCGCGCCGGTGAAGCGGCTCAGGATCAGTGTGCCCTGTTCATCGTGGCGGGAGGCGAGAAATTCCTTCGCCACCAGGTTCATGCCGTCGTGCAGCGAGGTCACCATGCAGACATCGGCGGCGCGATAGAAGCGCTGGATCTCCTGATGGCTGTGCTGACGCTTGAGGAAGAGGATGGGCTTCCACTTGCCGGACTGGAAACGCCAGTTGATGCGCTCGGCCTCGGCCTCCACCTCCGCCAGAAAATCGTGGTAGCGCTTGATGTGGGTGCGGCTGGGCGCTCCGATCTGCACGAAGGTGAACTGCTTCACGTACGAGGGATACTTCTCCAGAAAGAGTTCGACCGCCTGGAAGCGCTCGAGGATCCCTTTGGTGTAGTCCACGCGGTCCACACCCACGCCCAGGAACATACTTTCGATGCCCAGCTCCCGCAGGAGCGCCGGGCGCTCGGCGTGGATGGCAACATGCGCCTCTTCGCGCGGCTCCGATTCGGTGAAGTCCACGCTGATGGGAAACGGCCGCACCATGGTGAGATGCCCGAAGCGCCGCACCGAAAAATGCTCCCAGTCCACCCGCGACTCCAGCGCCCGGTCCACGGTCGCCAGAAAATTGTTGCAGTGCGACTGCACGTGGAATCCCACCAGGTCGGCTCCCAAGAGTCCGTCGAGCAGCACCCGCTGCCAGGGACAGATCCCGAAGGCCTCGGGGTTCGGCCAGGGGATGTGCCAGAAGATCGCCACCCGCGCATCCGGACGGCGCAGCTTCACCAGCCGCGGCAGCAGCGCGAAGTGATAGTCCTGGGCCAGCAGCAGGGGACGCTCGACTCCCTCCATCTCCTTGACCACAGCTTCGGCGAACTTGCGATTCACTTGCTGGTAGTAGTCCCAATCGCTGGCGCGGAAGATGGGGCGGGTGTGGGCGATGTGGCACAGGGGCCACAGCCCCTCGTTGGCGAAGCCGTAGTAGTAGCCCTGCTCCTCATCCTTATCCAGCCAGACGCGGCGCAGGGTGTAGCGGGCGTCCTCGGGAGGCACGCGCAGGCGGTCGTGGTTGTCCACGGTTTCGCGGTCGGCGTCGCCGCTGCCGTGTGCGACCCAGGTGCCGTCACAGGCTTGCAGGATCGGCTCCAGCGCGGTCACCAGGCCGCTGGCGGGCACGATCACCTCCACTGCCTTGCCTTGCCGCTGATGCATGTAGGGCTCGCGGTTGGCGGCCACGAAAATGCGGCTCTCACCCAGCTTCGAGCGCACGTGCACCGCCAGGCGCTCTGCTGTCCACAGCGATTCGCCGGCATCGCGCAGGCGAGCCTCGGTCTCCGCTGCCGAGCGCGCCTGGTTCAGGCTCTCGGCGAAGGTCTTCATCTCGTGCGCCAGGGGCCGCAGAAAATCCCAATCCGGAGGAGGTGCGTTGGGCCCGGAATCCTTGCCCATGCGCAGCGCGCGCATCCACTGGGCCGCCCGCGCAATCGGCCCCTTCAGGCTCCAGCGGACGATCAACAGAGTCACCAGGGTGATCACCGCCATTTGCGCCAGCACCCGCAGGAAGGTCTGCCACCAGAAGTGCCGGCTCAAGGCGTTGATATAAGAGCTGTCGTAAACGATCATCAGGCCGCCGGAAACCTGGCCTTCATGGTGCAGAGGCTGGGCATAAGATTGCAGCGGCGCGCCATTCAAGCGTTGAAACTGGCTGACGCCACGGTCCTCGGTCACCGACTGCAGCAGAAACGAGGGAGTGACGGCAAAGTACTGCGCCAAGGCAGGAGTCATGGCCAAGGCGGTTCCTTTCGCGTCATAGACCGCCAAGCCGATCAGGTTTTCGCGATTCCCGAAGCGGCTGACAAAGCGCTCCAAATCCCGGCGCGATCCTTTGTCCAGGTAGCCCTCGACGTTCCCCGCCAGGCTTTCGGCCAGCACCTCGGCTCGGTGCTCCAGATCTTTGTGGAGATTCCGTTTCTGAACCTGCACCTCATAGGAGGAGAACAGGAAGGACACTGCCGCGATGCCGAGAACCAAGGAAACGATCAGGCGAACACTGAGAAGACGCATTTCACCTCCTGGGTTCCAGCAGGCATTCCTTTGCGCTGAGACGCTCCGCGTGCCGAGCTGCTAAGCAGTGCGATTCAGAGGTTGAGAAGTGAGTTGCACGGAGCAACGCGCAGACCGTAATGATGACGTACCTCGATCTATTTGATCACACAACTGTCGATCCCAATATGGCACTCGATCGCATATCGCGAGCAACCGGGCTGCCAAGAACATGAAGCTTAATCAGATGAGGGACATAGAGCCCACATCACGGTAGGGCCTGACCCTTTTTCACAGCCTGGCCGGGTGCAATTTTAGCTTTGCACTTAGGAATTTCTACGCGCGCCGCGGCTCATTCTGCCCCACCTGGGTGCAGTCCCTGGGGCGGTTGCGGACCGCCCGGAACGAAAGGAAGTATGCGCGCGGAACGTTCCAACGAGAGCCGCGATGGTTCGAAGCCCCGGCTCAAGACTGCGCGCTGTGCTGTCTCAAGTCGAGAACATCCAGAACTCTACTTGCCAATTCCTGAGAATGTTCAAGCCATCCGAGCGATCGCCGATTGCGTTCGGTCTCGCGCCAATACCAATAGAAACAATCAATTAGGCGGTCGATACGCCGCTCCAGCTCGTGGCCACGGCCCTGGAATGCGGAATGCACAGCACTTTGTAACCGGTCTGGGTGGGGACCCCGAACAAATCTGTCTGTGGAACTCCTCGGCAGCCTGAGGCCTGCGCCGAATTGAGTTCCATCGAGTGGAGGAAGTTATGCCGGGATCGCAACGCACGCTCTCTGCCGATCTCATTCGCGCGCTGATCGTGGCCGCAATCGTCACGGTTGGCGCTCACCTGGCGCTCGGCCAGCAACCTGGAGTCAGCGACAAAGAAATCAAGCTGGGTTCCTGCTCGGCGCTGGACGGCCCCGCTCGCCAACTGGGGATCCAGACGGTGCTGGGCGCTACCGCCTATCTGGACTATGTGAACGCACAAGGCGGCGTGCACGGCCGCAAGGTTCAGCTGATGGCGTTCGACGACGGATACGATCCTGAGAGAACCACACCGTGCTTCAAGCGTCTGGAAAAGGAAGGCGTGTTTGCCGCCGGATTCTTCGTCGGCACACCTACGGCCGCCAAGTACGTGCCGATGGCACAGGCCGAGAAGGTGCCGGTAGTCGGCCTGTTCACCGGCGCGCAGATTCTGTATGAGCCGGTGAAGCACTACATCGTGAACGTGCGCGCCTCCTATTACGACGAGACTCGTGAGCAGATCGAAAACCTGTGGGCCATGGGCCTGCACAAGGTGGGAGTGATTTACCAGGACGATGCCTTCGGCAAAGCCGTGCTCGACGGGGTTGAGCTGGCGCTGGAGAAATATCACTCCAAGCCCGCCGTTCTGGGCACATTTCCGCGCAACACGCTCAGCATCGACAGCGGTCTCACCCGGGTGCGGCTGGAGCATCCCGAAGCGGTGATCCTGGCCGGCCCGTACGCACCGGTGGCTGAGATCGTGAAGCGCGCGCATGCCGAAGGCTGGCACCCGGTGTTTGTGACCGTCTCCTTCGTGGGAACCGAGGCTTTCATCAAGGAGGCAGGCAAGGACGCGGAGGGCACCATCATCACGCAGGTCGTTCCTCCGATGGACCGCACCGATCTGCCGACCGTGAGGCTCTATCGTGAGGCCCTGGAAAAATACTTCCCCAACAACCAGCCCAGCTTCGTGAGCCTGGAGGGTTTCGTGGATGCGATGGTGGTGGTGGAAGGATTGAAGCGCGCGGGACAGAATCCCACCCGCGAAAAGTTCATCGAAGCCATCGAAAGCATTCACAACCAGGACATCGGACTCGGCCCCAGACTGCACCTGAACTACAGTCCCCAGGACCACAAGGGCTTCGACAAGGTGTACTCCACCGTGGTGCAAGATGGAAAAGCGGTGGTGATCAGCGACTGGAAGACGCTGCTGGCCAGGAAATAGGCAGGCGGGTCT
>DATHDM010000053.1:0-12286 GCA_035319065.1 Terriglobales bacterium | reverse complement strand
CAATCTGTTGCTTGCGCTCTCGGTGAAATCTGGACCTATCACCATTGATTCCGGACATAATTAACTCCTGTCATTCAGGCTGGTTGACGAACGGTCGGGCTGCCGCGACTCGTGTGCACAAGTTCCAGCGTCACTAATTCCTGTCTTGTAGAAATGACTTGAGCTTGAGCGAGCGCGAGGGATGGCGCAGCTTACGCAGGGCCTTGGCTTCGATCTGGCGAATGCGCTCGCGGGTGAGGGCGAAGCACTGTCCCACCTCCCCCAACGTGTGCTCCGAGCCGTCCTCCATACCAAAGCGCATCCTTATGATCTTCTCTTCCCGAGGACTCAGAGTTCGCAGCACTTGCGCGGTCCGCTCCTTCAGATTCATGTTCATGACCGCCTCAGCTGGCGAGATGCCGCTGCGATCTTCGATGAAGTCGCTGAGGTGAGAATCCCCCTCCGCCCCGATGGGCGTCTCCAGTGAGATCGGCACCTGCATGATCTTGAGCACCTTGCGCACCTTGGCCTCGGGAATATCCATCTGTCTGGCAATCTCTGCCGACGTAGGTTCGCGGCCCATTAACTGGACCAGTTGCTGCGAAGTGCGAATCAGCTTGTTGACGATCTCGATCATGTGCACCGGGAGGCGGATGGTCCGCGCCTGAACAGCAATCGCGCGGCTGATTGCTTGGCGAACCCACCAGGTGGCATAGGTGGAAAATTTGTACCCTCGGCGGTACTCGAACTTGTCAACCGCCTTCATCAGACCGACGTTGCCCTCCTGGATCAGATCAAGGAACTGAAGCCCGCGATTGGCATACTTCTTAGCGATGGAAACCACGAGGCGCAGGTTGGCTTCTACGAGCTCGTTTTTTGCCTGCTCCGCATCCATCTCGCCCCGGATGATTTCGCGCTGCGTGCGCTGCAGCTCCGCGAACGTCGCGCCTGCATCGCTTTCCAGCCTTTTCATCTTGGCACGATACTGCCGCTGTGTGGTGCGGTAGTTTTTCTTGGATTCCTCGCTGTGCGTGCTCGCAATCTTCTTTTCCAAGTTACTTAGCTGACGGTCAAGCGAGCGCATGATTTCCATGGTTTTATTCACCCGGCCCGTCAGGCGCTGGAGCTCCGAGGGAGTAAACCCGAGGCTGCGGATGATGAGCGAAATCTGAACCATCTCGCGGCCCAGCTGCCATCGGCAGCGGAGGTATTCACGTGCTTTTCTTTTCGCCGGGGCGGTCACCAGCTGTCCTGCCAGCCGGCAAGCTGCCTTGTAATGCTTGTGCAGCAGATCGATGCGGCGCGTAATCTGCTTGACACGGTCCTGCAGAATTTCCTCGGTGATCTCTTCCTCATCCAAGACGACAGTTTCTTTAATTGAGCGGAGGCCGCGTTTTAACTCTTCGCCAGTGGCCAGAACTTGGCGCATTACAATGGGCGAGCGTGAAAGTGCTTTCAACTCGGAGAGTTGTCCGTGCTCGATGCGCTTGGCAATGTCCACTTCCCCTTCGCGGGTGAGTAGGGGCGAGGCGCCCATCTCGCGCAGGTAAACCCGTAGCGGATCGTTGGCCAGCTCAGGGGGCCGCGGAGTTGGGTTGAGATCGATATCCTCTGGTTCTTTTGCAAGCCTCTGTTCCAGAGCCGAATACGGTAAGGGAGGCTCCCTTTCAAGCACGTCGAGGCCCTGGGTGCGAATGGTAGTGAGTAAATCGTCTAGGTCCAGCGAGGAATGCACGTCGCGTGCTATCGAGTCATTCACCTTGTTGTCCGGGATAGCGTTCCGTTCCAGCCCCTGATTAGTTTCGCAATATCGTCCATAGCTATGCGGAACCCCCTTTCGGTGCCCCGCATGAAAAAGGAAACTTTGTTAATCTGGAATGGCAGCGTGAGCAGAACCCGTGAACGTGAGACTATGGATGATGCTAGCACGGCGTCCCAACATTTCCAATTATCCCAAAATACTAGGGCATGCCTCTTACGTTCCTATCGACAGTAGCCGAAATGCCTGTCAATTTCGTCAGCGCCACCCAGTGCCGTGGATGGGGGCGGCGTCGGCCCGCGCGAACGAGCGCGGCATACGGCTTCGAGATGTGCAAAGCTTGCGCGATCTCACGAACTTTGACGGTTCTAAGTCGAGGCTGAATTTTCTCGATCATTCAGCCATGTTGGCAGGCTTGATGGAGACCACCACGAAATAGCAACCGCGTGATCGCTCTGAAGCTGAGCCGCTCGTTTCTTAGCTCTCGTGTTCTGAGGGGTTGAATGCCACTTGAATGCAGCTAGAGTCATGTTCTCCCGCGAGTGGATGGCAGCGCATGCAGAACAGTACTCCCCACTGGCGCTCTCTACACCGCAAATGCTGCACACTTTCAATGGAGTCTTCATAGATACTTGCTTCGGTGCAAATGTCTTACCTCGTCCTTCGGTTTTTCGACGCTGCGTTAGACGCGTAGCTATTTGTCTTTCCAGTGTGGCGCTGGAACTGCGGTTCCAAAGCGTCTGCGCTACCCACTCGGCAAAGGGAGCAACTAGCCGAGCCCAAGTCTGAGTCGTCTCCGTCAACCGGGCAGCAAATGATGCCATCAAGCGGCAGCTTGCCGGCTGGCAGGACAGCTGGCGACCGCCCCGGCGAAAAGAAAAGCACGTGAATACCTCCGCTGCCGATGGCAGCTGGGCCGCACATCCGCTTCTCCAAAACGTATAACGTTGGAGACATAACTTCGACGAGCCCTTGAACCCTAGTCTCCTGCGCATAAGGATAACTAGCTGTGCCCTGAGGCTGAGATGGAGGTCAGCTCAAGGTGCCTCTGCGGAGAAAACAAGTGTAGAATTACGACCCGCCTTCGACGGCGGGAAAGGGAAATCCGCTGCGTACAGATGAACGGAGCAGCTTTCGGGGGCCGGCGCCGAACCCAGGGAGCAGTCGTCCGGGTATCAGAGCACAAGACAGGAGACTGGTATGAACTACAACATCACCCCGCAGGTCGTCATCGAAACCCTCACCCGCCTGGGGCTGAAGGTGCTGGGCGCTATCGCCCTCTTTATTGTGGGTCGATGGCTGATCAAACTCGCGCTGGCACTAACCACCAAGGCGCTCAACCGGCAGCAGCTCGACCCCACCATCGTGCGCTACATCAGTTCCGCCCTGGGCGTAATCCTCAATGTGGTTCTGATCGTGGCGCTGCTGGGGTTCTTCGGTGTGGAGACCACTACGTTTGCGGCGCTGCTGGCCGGGGTTGGAATCGCGATCGGGGCGGCCTGGAGCGGGCTGCTGGCCAATTTTGCGGCCGGGGTTTTCCTGGTGCTGTTGCGTCCGTTCAAAGTAGGAGACTTCGTCTCCGCCGGGGGAGTGACGGGGACGATCCAGTCTATCGGGATGTTCGGGACCACCATGAATGCTCCTGATAATGTGCAGACGATTGTGGGCAACAACAAGATTCTTTCCGACAACATCCAGAACTATTCGACCAACGCGTTTCGGCGGGTGGATTTGCTGGCGCAGATTGCGCATGGCGTGGATCACCGCGAGGCCATCAATCTTTTGAAAAGCGGCATGGCCAGGATCCCTAACGTGCTGGGACAGCCCGCGCCGGACGTAGAGATTCTCCAGTTCACGCCTGCCGGGCCAGTGCTGGCAGTACGCCCCTATTGCAGCAATGAACACTACTGGCAGGTTTATTTCGACACCAACCGGCTAATCCGAGAATCGTTTACTGCGGCGGGATACCCAGTGCCTGAGCAGCACTACGCGGTTCGCGGCGGCATGGAATCAAGCGCGCGCTCGATCAGCTCCACAGCCGCCTGAAGACGCGCGGACTCGGCAACCGACCCTGCGCTGACCGCCGAAGTACCTGGTGACGACGCCGGCTGAAAAGCCGCGCCGATTACCGGCGTGACTGCGGAAGGCTGAGTGGGCGGGACTACTCTTCCAACTGGAAGTGGAATTCGTGCTGCATCTCGCGGCGCACTTCTTCGCCTGCGTTCTGCATCTCTTTTTGCGCCTTCTCCCATTCCTTGCGCGCCCTGTCCATCTCCTTGCGGTGGGCCTGCATCTCGCGGCGCAGCTCAGCCTGGGCACTCTCGATCTGCTTGCGGAGTTGGGCGTCATTCAGCGACCGGCGGAATTGCTCGCGGGCAAGTTCCATCTGCCGGCGGATCTCGGGGCCGATATCGGCGATCTGAATGCGCATATCCTCCAGTTGCGGCTCGAGGTCGCCGGGGAGGGCCATGCCGGGGAACTCCATGTGCATGGAGCCGGCATCGCTGCGCTTGCGCTCGGGCGTGGTGAAGGAGACCGACTGCTCACGGCGGTCGCGAATGATGCCGATGCTGACGCTGGCGCCGGGCTTCTGCTGGCGCATGAGGCGATTCCAGTCGCTGGCATCCTCGACCGGCTCCTTGCCGACGCGCACGATGACGTCACCCGCGCGGAAGCCGGCCGACTCCGCGGCGCTGCCCTTCTCGACCGAGCGCACCAGCACGCCGTGGCCTTCCTTGGCGCCGAAATAGTTTCCCAGCTGGGGCGTCAGGTTCTCCACCATCAGGCCGTTGCGGCGGGTGTACTGCAGCACCTGGATATTGGGCACATCGAAATCGGTGACCATCTGCATGGGCGGAATTTCGATCTTGGGAACGGCAATCACGTGCCCTTCCGACTTGCCGAGCTTGGCGCGATCCGCCAGTTGCGCGCTGAGGTTGATGGGCTGGCCATCGCGGATGATTCCCAGGTTCACGTTCCGGCCGGGGGGCGTTTCGCGGATCACGCGCTTCAGCTGCTCCACGCTCTCGACTTTCTGGCCGTTGAAGCTGACGATCACATCCTGCTCTTTGAGTCCAGCCTTACCCGCGGGAGCGTCCTGATCCACCATCAGGATCTCGACCCCACCTTCCTCTTTCAACTTGAGGGCGGCGACGCGATCCGAGGTTACATCCCTGGTGTCCACGCCCAGGTAGGAGGAATGGCTGCCTTCCAGCATGCGCATCGGGGGAACAGGAGCAGCTGGAGCCGCGGGGGCCGCAGGGTGCGCGGGAGGAGCCGGTGGCGCGGCAGGCGTCTGCGCCGACGCCAGGGCCACGAGCAGGAGCAGAGCCGAATTGGCGAGAATGACCGATTTATACATTTCCGTATCCTTCACTGGGATTCGCCCCTGCCCTTTACCCCTTATCGCTTGCGAAACTCGATGTTGCCCAAGTTGGTCATGACTTTCAGCTTGGGTCCGCCGCCGTTCAGGTTCCCCTCGGCAAACATAGCCTTGGGGCCGTAATCACCGCCTTCGGAGGTGATCTTCAGCTCGGGAAAATCGGAGCGGATCTTGTGTCCCATGGCGGTTTGAATCTCGGCGTGGACAGACATGTTCACGTTGGGCGCGATGTAAACGATGATGTCGCCGACTGAGGTCTCCAGGACAGAATAATCCGTGGTGCTGTTGCCGACGAATTCCGCCGAGATTCTGCCCGCGCCGGTTTCGGCGCGCACCCCCTGGGTGAGCTTCTCCAGGTCGATGGAGCCGCCGCCGGTCTGTGCCTTAACAAAGCCCTTGGCGCCGGAGAGGCGGATGCTGCCGCCGCCGGTCTCCATGGAGGCCGGTCCGGAAACATCGCCCAGGCGGATGGAGCCGCCGCCGGTTTGGGTTTTGGCGCCGCTGCCCCTGCAGGACTCAACTTCGATGGAGCCGCCGCCGGTTTCCAGGTCCACGCCTCCGGCCGATCCGATGAAGATGGAGCCGCCGCCGCTGCCGGCCACCACCTTGCCCTTGGCGCTGGCCACCTTGATGGAGCCGCCGCCGGTGTGCAGGTTGAGGTCGGCATTGGCCGTGCCCACATCGATGGAGCCGCCGCCGGTCTCGGCGTTGATGCTGCCGCCGATGTCGTCGAACTGAATGTTGCCGCCGCCGCTCTCGGCTTCAATCCTTCCCGTGATGCCTCGCACCGACATGGAACCGCCATCGGTGTTCAGCTTCGCCAGCTCGATGCCGCGCGGCGCCTCGAGAGAAAACTCCACGGAGAATTTCCGCCCGTGATTGCCCTCGGAGTTGCCTTCAAACAGCGCCGTGTCGCCGCGCTTGCTCGCCGCTACGCGAAATTGCTCGAAACTGTGCCGGGCCGATTCTTCGGAAGACGTATAAGAATGCTTGCGAATCGTGTAATGGATTTCGTTCTGATTGCCACCCTGCACGCGCACTGAGCCAATGTCGGTGTTGACCCTGAGTATCTTGCTGGCGGGAATGGTGCCTGTAAGCTCCTCCACCCAGCCATTTCCATCTTTATAGACGCGGGACCCTTGCGCCAGCGCGGGAAGCGCGGACACAAAGACCGCCGCTACCATCACCGCCGCGAATTGTGTTTTCCTCTTCAACGTTTTCTCCTGACTCCCCCTGAACTTGGCCTCCCTTTTGATTTTTGTTTCCAAGCCTTAGGCCCTTAACCTCTCCCAAGCCGCAACCGCGTGCTCAGGACAAATCCGCGATTCTGCTCCGCCGGTCGCGGCGCACTTCTCAGTTCATCTCCGGAGCCGTCGCCAGCAAGGTGCGTGACTGCCGGCGGATGAAGACATCCTTGTCGTTGTTGGCCAGGTGCTCCAACGCCTGCCGCACGCTGCCATCGACGCGCACCGGCCGCAGTGTATTGAGCGCTTCGGCGCGCACACCGGGATTGGAATCGTGCAACAGCGCTTCCAGTACGGCGTCGCGCACGCTGACATCATCTTTCACGTAGGGCGCCAGCGCTTCCAGGGCCTTGAGGCGCACGCCCACGTTGGTGTCGTAGCGCAGGGCTCCCTTCAGGGCCTCACGGATGGCCGCATCCTCCGGCTTTTTGGCGAGCACGTCAATGGAATCGACACGCACACCGGAATTCATGTTGTTGTGGGCGGCAAACAGCAGGAGCTGCTGGATGCGGGGATCGTCCAGATTGCCTTCCGCCTTCTGCGACACCAGGCTGTCGTAACGGATTTCCACTTTGTTGCTGCCGGGAATCGGGTTGATGTCGCGGATACCAGCAATCGAAGCTTCCTGCGGAGCCGGGGAAGAGTTGGAAGTTGCGGGAAACAGCGATGTGGCGTTGCCACCGCTATTGCCGCTGCCGCGCGCGACTTGCCAGGTGGCGGCAATGCCTCCAGCAAAGCCCGCCATGAGGATGACCGCAGCCAAGGCGGGGGAGAAGCGCACCTGTCGGAGCCAGGCGGTGGGATCGAATACCCAGCGGCGCCAGCCGTGATCCTGCTCGGTGTGCTCGAGGGCTTCCTGCAAACGCATCCGCGAGGCGGCCAGCAGACTGAGCGTGGGCTCCAGGCGGGGCACCGAGGACATGGCCGCCTTGAAGCCTTGGGCGCTCTCCAGCTCATCGGCGCAGCCCGGGCAGCGAGCGCAGTGCTGCTGCAGCTCGTGGCGGGCATCATCAGTGAGCTCGTCATAGATAAACAGCGGAATGTTTGCCTTTACCCAATCACAGTTCATGACTACTTCTTCCTCGTTTCTTTCATCGCATTTCAGCCAGCGAAGCCCGCAGCTTCTGCGTGGCCCTGAACAGCGTGTTCTTAGCTGTTTCCTCGGTTGTATTCAGCATCTCTCCGATCGTCCGCAGCTTGAGTCCCTGGTAGTGCTTGAGCTCGAAGACCATGCGCTCGCGGGCGGTCAGCCGGCCCAGCGCCTTGGTGATTTTGGCGCCTAACTCGCGGCGCATGAGGTCGCGCTCGGGATTGTGGGCGGCACGATGATCAGCCACCATGTCCAGCAGGTCGTACTCCTCGCCTTCGCCATCCACCACCACCGGCGAATCTTCTTTGCGCACCTGGCGCTTGCGCAGATGGTCGAGGCAGAGGTTGGTCACGATGCGGTAGATCCAGGTGTAAAAGGAGCACTCAAACCGGAAGCTGCCAACGCTGCGATAAGCCTTCAGGAAAGCATCCTGATAGATGTCCTGGGCCTCGTCGGCAGAGCCGGTGAGGTGGAGAGCCAGGCGCAGCACCGCCTGATCGTACTGGCGAATCAGTTCTTCGAAAGCCGCACGGTTTCCCTGCTGGGCTTCGCGAATCAGAATCGCGTCGTCTATGCGTCCTTGAGACTGTCCGACCATTCGTTCCCGAGGCGCGACCGCCTGATCCGGCGCCGGCAGCCTGCTGCTGTTGGTACGCTGTTGAGGGACCTCGCCAACCGCGTATGGGAACGCCATGATATCGGCCGGCATAGTTGCGTCTCACCTCCACTCCCGCCAGGCGGGTTTACCTGTCGGGAGTCCCCGGTTGGTACGCGTTCCACGGGGGGGTATCCAAGTTGCTCTCCAAGCCTAACCTCTGGCTCACAACGACTTAGACGGGATGAAGTCAGGGACGTGAGCAAATTCCGGAAGGATAAAAGGCGAGTTGGATGAAAGCGTGCTACGCGGCGCAAGGTTCTGATGTAACTGTTGTATTATCTGATGTTTACAGAAAAACTTCCCGAAGTCAAAATGGGAATCAGGGACAGGCTCGCACCTGCCCCTGCCCCGCTTATTGTGCTTGCGCTTCTTCTTTCACGACCTCGACCTTGATCCTGGCGGTGACATCCTTGAACAAGCGGATGGGCACCGTGAACTCGCCCAACGTCTTCAGCGGTTCCTCGAGGTGAATTTTGCGGCGATCGATAGTGAAGCCCTTCTTCTCCAATTCGGCGGCCACGTCGGAGGAAGTGACCGACCCGAAGAGCTGGTCGTGCTCGCCGGAGCGGCGCGCCAGAGTGATGGAGACCGGTTCCAGTTGCTTGGCCAGGGCCTCGGCTTCGGCCTTGTCGCGCTGCTGGCGCCGCACCGCAGCGGCCTTCATCTGCTCGATCACCTTCTTGTTGCCGGGCGTGGCCTCGATGGCGAGCTTGCGCGGGAGCAGGTAGTTGCGGCCATAGCCCTCCGCCACCTTCACCACCTCGCCTCGCGATCCCAGCTTGGGCACATCTTCTTTCAGAATGACTTCCATTTCAGGACTCCGATCAAAATTTTGGAAACCTCATTAGCCTGGCTTGCTGGCGGATGCGCGTGCGGGAGATTTCTCCAAGCCCGGGCTTTCGCCCGAACTAGGGACGGCTGCTGGCGAAAGGCAACAGCGCGATGTTGCGCGCCTGCTTGATCGCCCGGCCCAGCCGCCGCTGATGAGGCGTGCACACGCCGCTCAGACGGCGGGGCACGATCTTTCCGCTCTCCGCGATGAACTGGCCCAGCAGGCGGTAGTCCTTGTAGTCGATGGCGTCGATCTTCTCGACACAGAACTTGCACACCTTCTTGCGCCGGAAATATTTGCGCTGTTCGCGCGGGCCTCCCGGCCCTCTTCCCGGGCCTCCGGAACGTGTGGGACGCCCGCTCCCTTCTGCTTCGGCCGCGGGAGCAGCCGCGGGCCGTGTAACTTCGTCAGCCATATTTCTCCTTTTTCGCATGCGCCGCGGGCACTGGCTGCCCGCGGCCTGATGATTCTGAAACCTGGACGAATCCTGCTAACTGGCAGCCGGCGCCGTGGTGGTTCCGGCGGGCTCGGCGGCGGAAGGAACTGCCGTGTCCGCCGCCAGGGAAGCTGCGTGGGTTCCCTGCCCTCGCCGCCGCGACTCGCGCAGCTTCTTCATCTTGTCCAGCCGCTTCTGCTCGTCATCGACGCGCACGGTAATGAACTTGATCACCGGTTCGGTCACTCGCAGGCGCCGCTCCAGTTCGTGCACTACTTCTCCGGCGCCTTCCACGATGAACAGCACGTAGATGCCTTCATGAAAGCCGCGCACCAGGTAAGCCAGGCGCCGCTTGCCCATCTTCTCAATGTGCTTGACGGTGGCGCCGGCGCCTGTGGCGTGGTTCTCCAGCGAGGAATTCAGCTTCTCCAGATCTTCGTCGCTGATGTCGGGCCGAACTATGAACATAACTTCGTAAGTACGATTCATTCCCATCTCCAATACAAAATCTGTGACCTGACCCTCCCAATCTGTGACCTGACCTTCCCACGGCATGGCGGAGGCCGCGAGGCGTCTACTCTGCCGGTTCGGTATCCGCTTTCCGGTTGAAGCGATTCATGGCGGCCTGAATTCCGTCGTGCAGAACCGTTTCCACCGCATCAGCGGCGGTATCCAACAAGGCATCGACCGCCTTGTACTGCGATCGCCTGAACGGCGCCAGCACGTAGCCGGCCCCGTTCTTCACCGGATGCCTGGGAGCGATTCCCAGGCGCACCCTGGGGATTTCAAGCGTGCCCAGGGCATTGATGATCGAAACCATCCCGTTGTGTCCGGCCGAGCTGCCCCTGGTGCGAATCCGCACCGAGCCGAAGGGCAGATCGAGCTCGTCGTAGATCACCAGCAAATCGGCTTCCGGCCTGACCTGGTACTCGCCGACCAACTCGCGCACCGCCAGGCCGCTCAGGTTCATATAAGTCTCGGGCTTGGCCAGGAGCACTTCTTCCGAGCCCACTTGCGCCTTACCGGTCTGCGCGCGACAGTGGCGGTTATCCACCGCGATGCCCCAGCGCTCCGCCAACCGGTCGAGGGTAAGAAACCCGAGATTATGGGCGGTGAACTGATATTGGATACCCGGATTTCCAAGGCCAACGATCAGCTTCACGCCGCTTTCTCGATACACCGCTTGACGGCCGGCATCGGCCGCCCGCTACTTCCTCTCTTTTTTCTCGGCCTTCTCCGGCTTCTCGGCCTTGGCTTCCTTGCCCTCGGCAGGAGCCGCGCCCTCTTCGGCGGTCTCCTGCTTGCCCTTCTTGATGACCTCGGGCTCGGCGGGCGCGGCCGCGGCCTCGGCAGCAGCGGCTTCCGGCGTCGGCTCGACAATTTCTTTCACCGAGACGATGTGCGCCACGGTCAGGCCTTCTTCGGTAACGAACTTGAGCTTGCCTTCGCCGCGAGGCAGGTCGGCGACGCGCAGCACCTGGCCGAATACCAGCTCGCTGACGTCGACATCGAGGTGGCTGGGGATGTCGGCGGGCAGACACTCCACTTCCACTTCGCGCAGGACCTGCTCCAGGATTCCGCCTTGCTGTTTCACACCCGCGGCCTCGCCCTTGAGGACGATGGGTACGCTGACGCGCAACACCCTGTCCATGGCGATGCGCTTGAGGTCGATGTGCAGGAGGGAGCCCTTGATCGGCTCATACTGCCAGTCAACGATCATGGCCTTGGTTTTTTCGCCATCCAGCTCCAGGTCGAAAATCGTGTTGTGACCGGTGTCGGAATGCAGAATGCGGCCGATCTGCTTGGGGTCCACGGCCAGCGAGCGCACGGGCTGGTTGGCGCCATAGAGCACCGCGGGAATCGAACTTTGAGCGCGCAGGCGGCGGCTTGCGTTCTTCCCCCGGGCCTCGCGCGGCTGAGCTTTTACGTGCATGCTTTCGGTTGCAGTTGCCATTTCGTTTGAGTCCTTTGCTTCCATTCCTCAGCTGAACAGCTTGCTGACGGAACTTTCTTCATGAATTGACTGGATTGCCCGCCCGATGAGACCGGCAATCGATCGCACCTCGATCTTGGGCTCGCGCTTGGCCTCCTCGGAGAGCGGAATGGTGTTGGTGACCACCACTTGCTCGATGGGAGACTGCGAGAGCCTTTCAATCGCCGGCCCCGAGAGCACGGCGTGCGTGGCACAGGCGTAAACCTTGCTGGCGCCGCTTTCCACCAAAGCGACAGCGGTTTTGACCAGGGTGCCGGCGGTGTCGATGATGTCGTCGAGGATGAGACAGCTTCGTCCCTTGACGTCGCCGATCACGTGCATGACTTCGGTGACGTCCATCTCCACCCGGCGTTTGTCAACGATGGCGAGCGCAGAATCCATCTTCTTGGCGAAGAAGCGGGCGCGCTCCACGCCTCCGGCATCGGGCGAGACCACGGTCAGATTCGGCAGGTTGAGCTTCTTGAAGTAATCCACCAGCACCGGGGACGCGAACAGGTGATCGACGGGAATGTTGAAGAAGCCTTGAATCTGCGGCGCGTGCAGATCAACGATCAGGGCGCGGTCGGCTCCCGCAGTGGTGAGCAGGTCGGCGACCAGCTTGGACGATATGGGAGTGCGGGGCTTGTCTTTGCGGTCCTGGCGGGCATATCCGAAGTAGGGGATCACAGTGGTGATCCGCCGCGCGGACGCGCGCTTCAAGGCGTCGATAAACAAGAGCAGCTCCATGATGTGCTCGTCCACCGGGTAGCATGTGGGTTGCAGGATGAAGACATCGGCTCCGCGCACGTTCTCCTGGATCTGCACGTACTTTTCGCCATCCTGGAAGCGATGGGCGGTGGCCTGCCCACGTTCCAGTCCCAGGAAATGGCAGACCTCGTCGGCAAGAGCGGGATTAGCGGTGCCGGAGAAGCTC
>DATHDM010000052.1:0-9534 GCA_035319065.1 Terriglobales bacterium | reverse complement strand
AACTGGGCCGCGTCCGGCCCGAGACCGGCCTGGCGGTGCCCGAGGAATACCAGAAGCTCACGCTTACGCAGGAGTACCTGGCGCACGGCGGAACCGAGTACGCCACCCGCTTGCTGGTCAAGGCCTTCGGCGAGGATGGGGCCAAGACGCTGCTGGATCAGGTTTCCCGCACCCAGGAGCTGAGCGCCAGCAAGCTCGATTCGCTGCAGAAGTCCGATCCCCAGCAGCTGGCCAAGTTCCTGGAAGGCGAACGCTGGCAGACGATCACGACGGTGCGGGGAGCGGTGATCGCGCTGGGCATTCAGCGCATGCGCACTATCGCCGTCTCCTGCTGCGTGCTGAAGCTGCTGCCCGATTCCGAACACGACTTCGATCCCGTCGTGTTCTGGGAGCATGCGCTCGCCTGCGCCCTGGTCTGCCGCAAGCTGGCCAAGCGAATCGGGTTCCGCGATCCCGAGCAAGCCTACCTGGCGGGGCTGCTGCACGATATCGGTTTCATCGTGAATTTGTGTTTGATGCCGCAGAAGTTCATGGAGGCGCTGGCACAGGCTCGGCTGCGGCGAATTCCGATCCATCAGACCGAGGAGGAGGTGCTGGGCCTGACCCATTGCGACAGCGGCGAAGTGCTGGCAGAGAAATGGATGCTGGCCCCCGATCTAACGGATGCGATCCGCTGGCATCATGACCTGGAACCGCGGTGCGGCAACCGCGATCTGGTCGCCGTGGTCAACTTGAGCGACCGTCTCTGCCGCATGCGCAATCTGGGCTACGGATACGAGGAGGCGCTGACGCTGAATTGGCCCTCCGATTCGGCTTCGGGGTGGTTGCGGGAATCGTGCCCGTCAGCGCGCATCCTGAACTGGAATCGCTTTGTGGAGGATATGGACGTTTACGTGAAGGATGTGCACAAGTTAGTCAATGTGCTCTACCGGCTGCGGTAACTGGCGCTGGAGTTAAGACGCTTACGAGGAACGCTGCATGAGCAGGATGGTCTACGCCGCCGACTGTTCCAGCACCCGCCGCACCATGCAGGTCAAAGCGTCCGGCGTGAAGGGTTTCTGCAGATACCCAATGCCCGCTTCTTCGACGTCCTGGCGCAGCACGGCATTATCGGTATAACCGGACATGTAAATGGTTTTCAGACCGGGTTGCATAGCCGACAACTGCTCAGCCAAGTCGAGTCCGTTCATGCCCGGCATGACCACGTCGGTCACCAGCAGGCTCACCTGACCGCCGCGCTCGCGATACAACTGGAGCGCTTCCGCACCGCTCTTGGCGGTGATGACATCGTAACCGGCGGATTGCAGAATTTCGCAGGCTACATTGCGTACAAAACCTTCATCTTCGACGAGCAGGATCGTCGGCCTTCGATCGTCCTCTTTCGACATTGGGCAAAGACCACCTGAATAGACTGAAGTCGCGCAACTAGGCAGATACACACGAAATGTCAGGGACCTACCTGGCTCGTTATATTCACACAGCGCGCCACCTCCCTCGCGGAAGATCTCGCGCGCTATACGAATTCCGGAATCGTCGAAGGCCTGTAGCCGGGTATCGGGATCGAAACCCCAGCGGCACAATTCAGCTCCAGGGCGGGAACGCAGGCACACCATCTCCAGCAGCACGTAGTGGCCGGGGCAAAGCTGGGTTCCGCTGAGCAGCGTGGGCTGTTCCAGTTCGAGGTTGGCGGTCTCGATGCTCAACCTCCCGCCGAAGGGCATGGCGAGGCGGGCCAGCATCGCCAGTTCCAGCGTGGCGCGCTCAAAGGAAGCGGGCTCGCTCTCCACCTGGTCCAGGCCCGATCCTGTCACGCAGACCAGTTCAATGCGAGTGCCGAGAACACGAGCGATTCTCCTCTTCAGGGCCAGCAGTGCGAGACTGACATCAACCATGGCGCGTATCCCGAGGCGCGGGGAATTGTTTACACCGGAATCTGTCAGCAATTGAGCGACCACACGAAGCACCTGCCCCGGGAGGTCGCGACTATCTGCGGCTGCGGCCGGCCAATCATGATTCCGAGACTGCCATGGTGCATGGGAAGGTGGCCGCAGAAAAAGCGGAATTCATACAGGCAAAGGGCAAGAAGCCCAAGAACTTTCCGCTTCCGGGAAAGAGCCGGCTCTCCCTGGGCTGATCTGAAGTTCCCCTGGCTCTTTGCCAGACTGGGGCGACACCGGCTGTGGGATTTCTGCATTAGCCCTTTCTTAGAAATTGGGAGCTGACTAAATCAATACGACTCCCCAGAATCGGTGCGGAGTACTTCCGCGCCTTCATGGACTGATGTACCTTAGCCAGCCGTGCCGATCCATGCAGGCCTGACGCGGTATATCCTGGCGCTCGACCAGGGCACCACCTCCAGCCGGGCCATCGTTTTCGATCAGGGCGGCAATGTCGTCTCCCTGGCGCAGCAAGAATTTCCCCAGATTTATCCTTCGCCGGGCCACGTCGAGCACGATCCGGAGCAGATCTGGTCGTCGCAATTGCAGGTCGGAAGAGAAGCGCTTGCCAAGGCTGGGCTCGGCGGGGGTCAGATTGCCGCTGTCGGGATCGCTAACCAGCGCGAGACCACAGTTTTGTGGGAGCGCGATTCCGGACGCCCGGTGGCCAACGCCATCGTCTGGCAGAGCCGGATCAGTTCCCACATCTGCGACCGGCTGAAAGCGGAGGGGAGGGAAGAATTCATCCACGCCCGGACGGGCCTGGTGCTCGACCCCTACTTCTCCGCTTCCAAAGTCCAGTATCTTCTGAAGACGGTTTCCGGGCTGCGCGCCCGCGCCTTGCGCGGGGAAATCCTGTTCGGGACGATTGATACCTTCCTCATCTGGCGGCTCACTGGAGGACGCCGACACGTTACCGATCCCAGCAACGCCAGCCGCACTCTGCTCTTCAACATTCACACCCTGGCCTGGGACGAGGAACTGCTTGCGACCTTCGACATCCCGCGCGCCATGCTTCCTGAAGTGGTGCCCTCCTCGGAAGCGTGCGGTGAGAGTTCCCCTGAGCTGTTTGGAGCTGCCATTCCAATTGCGGGGATTGCCGGCGACCAGCAGGCGGCGCTGTTCGGCCAGATGTGCCTGGAGCCGGGGATGGCCAAAAACACCTACGGCACCGGCTGCTTTCTGCTGCTCAATACCGGATCCAAACCGGTTGCCGCCGCCAACGGTCTATTGACCACCGTAGGCTGGAAACTCAAGGGTGAGGTCACCTACTGCCTGGAGGGCGCGGTGTTCATCGGGGGGGCGGTAGTGCAGTGGATTCGCGACGGCCTGCGGGCGATTACCGCTTCGGCTGATATCGAGCGGCTGGCGGCCTCGGTCCCGGATGCGGGCGGAGTGTGCTTCGTTCCGGCGTTTGTGGGATTAGGGGCGCCCTACTGGGATCCCTATGCGCGGGGAGTAATTGTCGGCATCAAGCGCGAGACTACGGTGGCACACATCGCACGCGCGGCGCTGGATGCCATCGCGTTTCAGAGCCGCGATGTGCTGGACCTGATGAATGCACAGACCTCGCAGCCGCTGAGCGGACTCCGGGTCGATGGCGGCGCCGCGGTGAATTCGCAGCTGATGCAGTTCCAGGCAGACATTCTGGGGGTCAGCGTGCGCCGTCCCCGAGTCACGGAAACGACTGCCCTGGGCGCAGCCTATCTGGCTGGTCTGGCGGTGGGTTATTGGACGAGTGCCCGCCAGATTGCCGGTAACTGGGCGCTGGAGCGGGAGTTTCAGCCCAGCATCAGTGCCGAAGCCCGGCAGGAACTCTACTCGCGGTGGCGCGATGCGGTGGCACGCGCGCGGGGCTGGGAAACACCGCGCTCTGCTGCGCCGGCCCAGGCATAGTGTTCGGCCCAGGTGACATTCGATGTTTGACTTTGTGCTAGGATATACGCCGCGCGCAGTCGGTTGGAAATAGCTGTTCCGGGGTGAGGACGTGCGACTTCCTGGCGGCATTTTCTCCGTTCGTCGTATCGGCGTACTTACAATACCCCTCCTGTCGTTTCTACTCCCGCATTTCCCGCATATCTCAAGCTCAGAAGGACGACATCCATTATGAATTTCAATCGGAGAGATTTCATCAAGATCGGAGCCGGCGGGGCGGCCGCTTCGGTGTTGGGTTTCGATCTGCAGCCGGCGTACGCTCAAACGCAGGAGCTGAAGATCGCGCGCACCACGGAGACGCGCTCCACCTGTCCCTACTGCTCCGTGAGTTGCGGAGTGATCATTCACACTATCGGAGACAAAGCCAAGAATGTGACGCCGCAAGTGGTGCATGTGGAGGGCGATCCCGACCACCCCATCAATCGCGGAACGCTGTGTCCGAAGGGCGCGTCGCTGTACCAGGACATTCTCAACGACCGGCGGCTGTTGAAGCCGCAGGTGCGGCGGCCAGGTTCGGATCACTGGGAAGATATTTCCTGGGATCAGGCGATTGACGAAGTTGCGCACTGGGTAAAAAAGACGCGCGACGCCACCTTTATTGAGCAGGATGCCCAGGGTCGCACAGTGAACCGGTGCGAGAGCATCGCCTGGATGGGCGGATGCACCGACACCAACGAGTTCAACTGGCTTGTGGTGAAAACCATGCGCAGCCTGGGGGTCTGCTATATGGAGAACCAGGCCCGGGTTTGACACGGCCCCACGGTCTCAAGTTTGGGACCAACCTTCGGGCGCGGGGCCATGACCAACGGCTGGATCGACATCAAAAATACCGACATGATGCTGATCATGGGCGGTAATCCTGCAGAAAACCATCCCTGCGGGTTCAAGTGGCCGGTTGAAGCCAAACGCAATCGCAACGCCAAGATGATCGTGGTCGATCCGCGGTATACGCGGACAGCGGCAGTGAGCGATTTGTTCCTACAGATCCGCGCGGGGGCGGACATCGCTTTGCTGGGCGGGTTTATCAACTACGCCCTGCAGAACAACCGCGTGCATCACGACTACCTGGTGAACTACACGAATGCGTCGTTCATCGTCAAAGAAGGCTTCAAGCTGCCGGAAGACGGGCTGTACTCGGGCTGGGATGCGGCAAAGCACGCCTACGACCGCAGCACCTGGAACTACGAATCGGCGGGCGGAGCCGGCGCGCCCGCTCACCCCGCGGTCCCTGCGGCGCCCGGGGCGCCTCCACCGCCTCCGGCGCTGCCGGAGAATGTTGCCTACGATGCCACGCTGCAGCACCCACGCTGCGTCTACCAGTTGCTGAAGCAGCAGTATTCGCGTTACACGCCGGAGATCGTCGAGCGCATCACCGGTATTCCCAAAGACCAATTCTTGAAGGCGGCTGACCTGTTCACGTCGATCCGCAAGGATGGAGACCCGAAGAAGGTGGCCACCATCATCTATGCGGTGGGCTGGACGCAGCACAGCTCAGGAACGCAGACCATTCGTGGCGCCTGCATACTTCAACTGCTAATGGGCAACGTGGGACGCGCAGGTGGAGGAGTGAACGCGCTGCGCGGTCATTCCAACATCCAGGGTGCCACGGACATGGCCGGGGTATTCGACCTGCTGCCGGGGTACCTGAAGGTTCCCAATCCCACCGACGCAGACCTGAAGACGTATCTCGCGCGCATCACCCCAAAGCTAGCCAAGCCGAAGGAGTGGGATTCGTTTAACTACTGGTCGAATACGCCGCGCTTTATGGTTTCGTTGCTGAAAGCACTCTACGGCGACGCCGCCCAGAAGGAGAACGATTTCGCCTTTAACTATCTGCCCAGGGTAGATCGGAACTACTCGGTGGCCGAGATCTGGGATGGAATGTACGGGGGCAAGGTCAAGGGACTGTTCGCTTTTGGCATGAATGGCGTCGCGATCGGGCCGAATTCGGAGAAGAACATCGCCGCCCTGCGCAAGGCCGATTGGCTGGTGGTGTGCGAGATCTATCCCGACGAGACGAGCGAATTCTGGCGGGCGCCCGGCACGACGCCGGAGGACATGAAGCAGATCAATACCACCGTGTACCGGTTGCCGGGCGCCGGCTTCGCCGAGAAAGACGGCACCTTCGTCAACTCGGCGCGCTGGCTGCAATGGAAGTACGTGGCGGTGCCGCCGCCGGGACAGGCCAAGCTGGATCAGGAGATCCTGGCGCGCATTTACCTCAAGGTGCGGGAGCTTTATCAGAAGGAGGGCGGCAAGTTCCCGGATCCGATTTTGAATGCGTCCTGGCGCTACACAACTCCTCTGAATCCGTCCTTGTCCGAGATTGCCAAGGAGCTGAACGGGCGGGCGCTGGCGGATGTCACGGATGAACCCACCAACACCACGATCAAGGCCGGACAACAGCTGCCCGGATTCGGCTTTTTGCGCGACGACGGTTCCACCATGTGCGGGAACTGGCTATTCTCCGGCTCGTGGACCGAGGCGGGAGCACTGACGCAACGCCGGGGCACCGACGACCCGTCGGGTCTGGGGATCTATCCGACCTGGGCCTGGTCGTGGCCGGCCAACCGGCGTGTGCTCTACAACCGCGCGTCCTGCGACCCGAACGGCAAGCCCTGGGATGCAACCCGGCGGCAAATCTGGTGGGACGACAAGAACCAGAAGTGGGCGGGCAACGACGTTCCCGACTTCAAGGCAGACTCGAAGCCGGAGAGTCACATGGGCCCGTTCATCATGAACCCGGAGGGTGTGGGCCGCTTGTTCGTACCCCTGGGCGCGGTGGCCGATGGACCGTTCCCGGAGCACTACGAAGTATTTGAGAGCCCCACGGAGAACATCCTCCACCCGCAGCAGAACAACAACCCGCTGGCCAAGCAGTTCAAGTCGCCTCTGGACAAGTTCGGTACGCCGGCGCAGGGCTATGACATCATCTGCACCACCTACCGGCTCACCGAGCACTACCACTACTGGACCAAGAACAATCCCATGAACGTGCAACTGGTGCCGGAACCTTTCGTAGAGATTCCGGCGGAGTTGGCCGACAAACTGGGAATTCGCGGCGGTGAGAAGGTCAAAGTCACCAGTGCGCGCAGCGACTACATCGCCAAAGCCATGGTCACGCGGCGCATTCGTCCGATGCAGATCAATGGCAAGACGACGTATCAGATCGGAATTCCAATCCACTGGGGTTATCGGGGGATCGCCGAAGACGAGGGCAAAACGGCACGCACCTTGGCCAACCAGCTCTCCCCGGCGGTGATCGATCCCAATGCCTACACACCAGAATTCAAAGGCTTCCTGGTGAAGCTCGAGAGAGTCTAGGGAGGAGTCGATGGCGGCAAAAACTCTCCAAGTCAAGGCGATCTCGGGTCACGCCGGACCGGTGCCCGGGCGCGACGGCTCGCGCGAGTACGACGTCTGCAAGCTGATTGATGTGACCACCTGCATCGGGTGCAAAGCCTGCGAGGTGGCCTGCGTGGAATGGAATGGCTATCCCTTCCGTCCCACGACCTTCGATAACACCTACCAGACCATGCCGGATACGGCGTGGAACTACTGGAACCTGATCCGCTTCAACGAGCACACCGAGGCCGACGGCACATTCCAGTGGCTCATGCGCAAGGATCAGTGCATGCATTGCGAGGACCCAGGGTGCCTGGAAGCATGCCCGGCCAACGGCGCAATCGTGCAATATGCCAACGGCATTGTCGACTTCAACCAGGAGAACTGCATCGGCTGCCAGTATTGCGTGACCGGCTGCCCCTTCAACATTCCCAAGTTCAATGCGGAAACCAAGAAGGTGTTCAAATGCACGCTGTGCTCGGACCGGGTTTCCGCGGGATTGGAGCCGGCTTGCATCAAATCGTGCCCGACGGGTTGCCTGCATTTCGGCAGCAAAGAGGACATGAAGATGCTGGCGGAACAGCGGGCCAAGCAGTTGCGCGAGCACACTTCCTACAAGGATGCGGGTGTCTATGATCCCGATGGCGTGGGTGGCACGCACGTGATCTATGTGCTGCACGACATCAAGAACCCGGAGAAATACGGTGGCCTGCCGGCGAATCCGCGGATTCCTTTCCTGGTTAAGGTGTGGAAGGGGCCAGTGAAGTGGCTGGGCGGGCTGGCGATGTTCTTTGGCGTCATCGGAGTAGCGGTGCACTACCTCCGTTACGGGCCCAAGGAAGCAGAGATGCGGGAGACGGACGACCATGCCAGACCATAAAGAAGCGCATCTGCACATAGGACCGAAGGCGCATCAAGTCCTTCGCTACACCCCGGAAGAACGGATATGCCATTGGTTCACTGCCGGCACCTATGTGTACTGCATGATGACCGGCTTGGCCCTGTTCACGCCGTATCTCTACTGGCTGGCGTTTGTGGTAGGAGGCGGACCGACCGCGCGGTACTGGCATCCCATCATCGGCGTTCTCTTCGTGGTCGGGATCTTCTGGATGCACAGGCTGTGGCGTGGCGAATTCCTTCTCAGCGCCGATGATCGCGTCTGGATGGATAAGCTGAAATACTACATCACCAATCAAGATGACTTGCTGCCGCCGCAGGGCAAGTACGATGCCGGTCAGAAGATCTACTACTGGGGAATGTTCTATGGCGCGATTCTCCTCATCCTGTCAGGCCTGGTGATGTGGATTCCAGAATCCGTGCCCCGGGGCTGGCATTGGGTTTTGCCGCTCGCGACCTTCGTGCATGAAGGCGCCGCATTGATCACCATCGGCGCCATCATTCTTCACGTGTACATGGCTGTCTTCACGGTTCCGGGCAGCGTGGCGGCGATGACCACCGGATACGTCTCCCGCGGTTGGGCCATGCTGCATGCCCGGTCGTGGTACGACAAGATCGAGGGCGAACCAATAAGAAGGAGCTAGCCAGGTCCGCTCACGCAGGAGAACGGGAAACCTGCACGAACTCGGCCTCAACCCAAGAGCGGGGTTGCCCCGCCGTGCTCGTCTGCATCCAAGTAAAGCAAGAAGGCTAAGGGAGGCGGTGTGTCCAATCGGGTCTACGACGCCTGAGAGAACGCTCCGTCCACGGGGGCACGCATGAAGAAATGCGCGAGAGTCGGGGCCGCGGCTTTGGTGGCGTTGACCATTGCATCTCCGCACCGCGCACCGGCCCTGTCCCCGAGCGCCCGCGCGGAACAACAGCAGGGCGAGCAGACCGAAACCCTGTGTACATCCTTTCCTAACTACAGCTGCGTGGTGGTGAACGCAGGCCCGAGGAAGTCCAAAGAGGCGAGCCCAGCAAAGCCGCTGAGCAACCCAGACGCGCCGGGACAACCCCAACAAAGAAAATCGACGACCCAGCAGCCCAACACTCAACTTGTATGTACTTCATTTCCCCACTACAGCTGCAACGAAATCTACATGGGCAGGGAACAGACCACACAGGCCTCTCAGACAAAGCCACAAGCTCCCGCAGAAGCTCCTCCCGCGGCGCCTGCAACTTCGAAAGAGCCGCAAACAAAGACTGTCTGCGTGACCTTTCCGCAGTACAGTTGCACGGAGATCTATGTGGGGCCTGGCGCGGCGCAAGGCCCGCAACACTAAGAACGATAGGGCCCAAGGGTTGCAATAGCGCGGAGTTTTTTCCTGCGCTGTGAGCGCCGTCACTGGATTTGAGAGGCAAAGCAGGATAAATAAGG
>DATHDM010000051.1:0-4066 GCA_035319065.1 Terriglobales bacterium | reverse complement strand
CTGGTCCCCACGGCGGGCCGCAGGCTGAAGAATTTTCTCGAGGGACTGCCCAAGCGCTATCTCGCGGCATACTCCGCCACCGAGGTGCTCTCGCACGTAGAAATGGCGGGGCGGCTAGGCAAAGATTCCGTCCAGCTTCATCTGGAACGCGGGCGGCACTGGTTTGAACTGACCCTGGTGACCTCCGACCGTCCCTTCCTGTTTGCCTCGGTCGCCGGCGTGCTTGCGGCCTGGGGCATGAACATCGTCAAGGCGAACGCGTTCTCTAATCAGGGCGGCATCGTGGTCGACACCTTCTACTTCACCGATCGCTTCCGCACCCTGGAGCTGAACCTGCAGGAATGGGAGCGCTTCAAGCGCAGCATCATCGGCGTGCTGCTGGGCGAGAGTGATCTCGACCGTATGTTGCGCGAACGCATGCGCGCGGAGAAGAACGGCGGTACCAAGGTGAAAGTGGACACCAAGATCGACTTTGATGACGCCTGCTCGACCCGCAGCACGCTGGTGCAGGTCATTGCCCAGGACCGCCTGGGCTTGCTCCACCGGATCGCATCCTGCCTGTCGCATCAGAACTGCAACATCGAAATCGCGCTCATCGATACCGAGGGCCAGATGGCGATCGATGTCTTCTACCTCACCTCCGATGGCCAGAAACTGCGGCCCGAACATCAGGAGCGCGTGCAGACCCGCCTGCTTGAAACGTTGGCCAGCGAATGGAGTTGAGGGTGGGTAGCGCAAGAACCTGCGCTCAGCGTGCCGTGAGGCGCCGCGGGCTCTTCAGCGAGATCCGCGGCGTGCAGAAGCAGAATTCGCGCGCGGCGTTTTGCGATTCCGCCAGGCTGCGCCGCTGAAACACCACAGTCCGGCACAGGTTCCGGCCGCGAACGTTCCCCCAACAATCAAGTACGCCAATCGTTTGAAGGGAGCGAGCCGGAAATCGGCAAAGTCCCAGTGGGTGAACGTCCACACGAATTGCCCGTAGAGCCAGACTGCGGCCAGAACCACGAGGAATAGCGCGGCGACCGCAAGCGCTCCGAAGCCCATGCTGTAGAACAGGATCGCACTCCAGTGATCGACCGGCCCACCGGTTTTGGCCGGGGCCGCGCTCAGGTTCGCGCCCGGGCGGCCTATGGGCATTCGACCGGGGGCGGGTCCAGACGTGCGGGTTCGATCTAGGGTCGGCACCTCCCTAGCCTAGATGGCCTGCTGGGTTTCAAACAGGCTTCCGAAGGACATGTACCTCAGGTCGGAAGAGCTAGTGCTTTGCTAACGACCAACGACTACCAGCCAACGACTGTCCCATCAGTCCGCACTGCCCGTCGCCGGAATCGATGTCCCGAACCATCCCCGGGCCTGCGCGCGCAGGAAAGCCATGTAGAGAACGACGGCAAGGTTGATGAGGAGAATGGACAAGCGAATCCAGTCAGGCCGCCGCGCCAGCTCAACAATTTCGAACGGCAAGTAGATCGAACCCGAAATCAGCGCCAGCCATTCCGCCCAGGCGCGGGCCCTCCACAGGCCATAGGCTTCCACGAAGCGAAGCGTGGAATAGGCCAGAGCGCCAATGGCGACCGTCCACAACTTGGCGTCGGTGATCTGATCGGCGAGATTCAGGAAAACCTGGGCGTAGTGGTCTTCCGGGCTGATGCGCAGCCATTCCAGGAAACTTTCGGCAACGTCCCAGGCATCGCGGTGCACCAGCGAAAGCACGCCGAAGCCGGCCAGCAGCACCACCAGGCCCTTGACGAACTCGACCGACGCCACCGCACGCAGGGCCTTCAGCTGACGCCCGTCGCACTCGCCAGTTCTTGAGGATAAATGCAGGACTTGCCCCCCTACCCGAACCTACCACTGATGATACCCGGCCTTTGCGCGAAGCGGGAGCAAAATTCCCGTCGTTCTCACCGTACTTGCGGGTCAGAATTCCCTGATCTCCTTTCTGGTCTGTGGAGTGCGAGCCTGTGCCCCGTGGACAAATCGCGCCCGGGTGATGTGCTAGATTCAAATTTCACTGGCACCGGTGAAGCCTGTGCCGCGCCTGGTCCCTGGATGGACACGCCCGCGATCGCCACCGAACATCTCACCCGCCATTTTGGCGAGCTTGTGGCCGTGCGCGACGTCAACCTGCGGGTGGCAAGCGGACAGTTCTTCGGGTTCCTCGGGCCCAATGGCGCTGGGAAGTCGACCACGATCAAGATGCTAACCGGGCTGCTGGCGCCGACCTCGGGAAGAATTCAGCTCCTGGGCCTGGACTTCGCCGAGCATCCGGTGGCGGTCAAGCGGCAGATCGGGGTTGTCCCCGAAGGTCTTGCCTTATTCGGCAGGCTGACCGGAGCGGAGTACTTGAGCTTCGTGGGACGGATGTACGGCCTCGATCGGGAGACCACCGCGCAACGGGCGGCGGAACTGCTGGAGTTCATGCAACTGGTCGACCAGCCCAAGAAGCTGGTCACCGACTACTCCCATGGCATGCAGAAGAAGCTGGCGCTCGCGGCGGCGGTCATCCATGGCCCGAAGATTCTCTTTCTTGACGAGCCGTTCGAAGGCGTGGATGCGATTGCGGCGGGCACGCTCAAGGCGATGCTGCAGCGCATGATCGCCCGCGGCGCCACGATCTTTCTCACTTCCCACGTGCTCGAAATCGTCGAGCGGCTGTGCAGCCACGTGGCCATCATCGATCGCGGCCAGTTGGTGGCACAGGGCTCGCTCGAAGAACTGCGCGCGGGAGTGAAAGCCGAGGCCGCCCTTTCGCCGGAACCGCGGTCTGCCGGGAAGCTCACGCTGGAAGAGATCTTTCTGCGCACCGTGGGCGGCACGCGGGCTGCCGAGCAGGAGTTGTCGTGGCTGGGGTAAGCATGCCGTCGATTTCCCGCAACCAATTGCGTGCGATCGCCGAGGTGCGCTGGCACATGTTCACCCATTCGCTGCGCACGCGGAAGGGCGCGCTGGAGGTGTTTTCCCGGATCGTGGTCAGCCTGGTCGTCGCCAGCGGCGGGCTGGGCGGCGCCGTCCTTCTCGGCATGGCCGCCTGGTACTTCGTGGCCCAGCGCAAGCCTGAGGGGCTGGCCTTGCTGCTTTGGCCGGTGTTTGTGTTCTGGCAGATGTTTCCGCTGATGGCCAGCGCGCTAACCGAGACCATCGACTCCTCGCACCTGTTGCGTTTCCCCCTGAACTATCGCGCTTATGCGCTGGTCCGCTTGACCTACGGCGCAGTGGACCCGGCGACGGTGCTGGGCGGCCTGTGGCTGATTGGGATCACGCTGGGCATTGGCTGGGCGCGGCCGGCTCTGTTGCCCTGGTGCGCGCTGGTTCTGGGCATTTTCGGGTTTGTCAATCTGCTGCTCACCCAGATGATCTTCGCCTGGGTAGAGCGCTGGCTGGCGCAGCGACGCACGCGCGAGGTCTTTGCCGTTCTGTTTTTTCTGGCGCTGCTGGGATTGCAATTGATCGGCCCCATGCTGAGCCGCTACGGCGACCGCTCCGGGGCAGCGTTTCAGCATGCCGGCCGGGTGGCCGGGCCGGTACAAGCCGTGCTGCCTCCCGGGATTACGGCAAGGACGCTGGCCAACCTGGCACGCGGCGACTATGTGACGGCTTCCGCTTGGCTGGGAGTGTTGATTGTATACGCCATTGTGATTCTGCGCGTGCTGAGTGTGCGCCTGCGCGCGCAGTATCTGGGGGAGAACCTCAGCGAGGTGAGCGGAGTCTCGGGGCAACGTGCGCTACCTGCGGCCGTTCCGTTGGGTTGGCAGGTTCCCGGGCTTCCGGGAGACGTGGTGGCGGTGCTGGAGAAGGAGTTCCGCTACCTGGCGCGCAGCGGGCCGGTACTGCTGACCTTCATCACGCCCATCGTCATGCTTTTCGTGTTCGGCCTGGGAGGACGCTCGGGCAGCGCCGGCTTTCTGCAGCACTGGCCGCAGTTAGCGCTGCCGGTGGGCGCGAGCTATGCCCTGCTGCTGCTGACCAATCTCGTCTACAACACCTTCGGCCCGGATGGCGGAGGCATTCAGTTTTTTCTTGCCTCCCCGGCCAGGTTCAGGAACGTGATGATCGGCAAGAACCTGGC
>DATHDM010000050.1:0-3096 GCA_035319065.1 Terriglobales bacterium | reverse complement strand
ACATCCACCACCTCGCCCACGAAGTACAGCCCCGGCACGCCGCGGCTCTCCATCGTTTTCGCCGACAGCCCATCGGTATCCACCCCGCCCGCCGTGACCTCCGCCTTCTCGTAGCCTTCGGTTCCACCTGGACGAAGCATCCATCGATGCGACAGCCGCTCCAACTCCGACAGCGAATGATTCGTCCAGTCCTTCGGAGCATGCAACTCGATCCAGCGATCCGCCAGCCGCTGCGGCAACACCGCCCGCAACGCCCCCTTCAACGACGAAGCATCCTTGCGGGTCTCGCCCTGCAGAAGAGATTTCACCCACTCGCGCCCCGGCGCCAGATCAATCGCAATCGCGTCACCCTGTTGCCAATATGACGACATCTGCAAAATCACCGGCCCGCTCAGCCCGCGATGCGTAATGAGCATCTTGTCGCGGAATGCCTGGCCATCGCTTGAGGCCGTCACCTCCGCGGAAACACCCGCCAGATCGCCGTAGCCCCGCCGATCTTCCACCCCAAACGTCAGCGGCACCAGCGCCGGACGGCACTCGCGCACCTTCATTCCAAATTGCCGCGCCAGTTCATACCCGAAGCTCGTCGCCCCGATCTTCGGGATCGACAGCCCTCCCGTCGCCACCACCAGCGCGGGGGCGCGATACTCCTCCGAACCGGTCTCCACGACAAAGTCATCCGCTCTCCGCACCTGGCGCACATCCGCGCTCACCACAATCGTCACACCCGCCTTCCGGCACTCCTCCTCCAGCATGGCCACGATCTCGCGCGCCGAGCCGTCGCAGAACAGCTGTCCCTTGTGCTTTTCGTGATACCGGACCTTGTGCTTCTCAACCAGCGCAATGAAGTCCTGCGGTGTATATCGCGCCAGCGCCGACTTCGAGAAATGTGGATTGGCGGAAAGGAAGTTTTCCGGCCGGGTTTGCAGGTTGGTGAAGTTGCAGCGCCCGCCGCCCGAAATCAGAACCTTCTTGCCGATGCGCTCCGCCCGTTCCAGCAGCAGCACGCGCCGGCCGCGCTTGCCGGCTTCGATCGCACACATCAGCCCGGCTGCGCCTGCGCCTAGAACGATCGCATCGAAGTTCTGCATCATGAAGAGATCGAGAAAATCCCCGCAAGCAGAAACAGAATGCCAGTCCAGGTAGAGATCGCTCTCCCAGAATCAAGCCCGCCGCTGCCCGGGAGTGCAGCTATTCTACGTTCCAGTTGTACGATTTCTGCAGCCGCTGACCGCTTTCGAGAATCGCCGCCAGCCGATCCGCACTGTATTCCAGCTGTGCCAGCACGGTCTCAGTCGTGGCCCCAGCGGGATGGATGGTTACCAGAGTAGATTCCGACTTCTCCCTCGCAGGATCCAGATCGTAGCGGAACAGCGCGACAACCTCCTGTTCCTGGCCACCGCTGGGGCGGGAAATGCTTGACTCTTCCAGGAAGACGTGGAAGCTCCGGCCGTCCGACCGCGAGATGTGTGGGGTTCGATGCGTGGCTGGACGTAACCGCCGTGGCTTGCCCTTCAAGACACAATGCGGACAATCCGTGAAATCTTTGCTGACCGGCATGCTTTCATTCTGCGCGTCGAAAACATACCTGCAAAGAGAAAAGAGGCCAGCCTTGACTGGCCTCCGAGCCGCCTTAAGACTCCATGAACGCTACTGCGGCTGGCTGGAATCCTTCTTCGAGCCCTTGTCCTTCGCCATTTTGACGGAGGAAACCTGGATCTGGTTGGTGCTCGCGTCGGCGCTGCCTTTCAGCACCACATGATGCCCCTCGTGGCCTTTCACCGCGTCGGGGTTGGCAATCGTCCAGCTCTTGCCGTCGTCACCGGCCAGCGTCTTGCCGTCCTGGCTGATCGTTCCCTTGACGTCTTCCGCCTTGGCGCCGCTCTGGCCCATCGTACCGCTCGACTGGCTCTGGGCTGCGGGTTGACTGCTGTCGCTCTGGGCTGCGGGACTCTGGGCCAGCGCAAGCACCGGCAGCGCCAGTAACATCGAAAGTGTAAGACCCAATAGCCTCTTCATAGAGAATCCTCCAAAACCGCGATTTCTAACGGACCAAAGGTCGGTCCGGTTGATGCGGAAGCCCCGGCTTAGCCGGCCTTGCGCTGATAATCCTTGAGATCGGCGCTGGAAGGATTCCAGTTGGAAACCTGCCGCTCCGCTTCTTCTTTGGCAATCCCGTAGTGCTCCTGGATTTTGCCCACCAGGCGCTCGCGCTCCCCGGCGATCACATTCAGATCATCATCGGTGAGCTTGCCCCATTGCTTGCGCACCGCCCCCTTCAATTGCTGCCATTGACCCTTGGCTTGTTCCCAATTCATGAACTTCTCCTTAAGTTCGGCCTGCATTCATAAAGCGGGCAGGTTCGCCCGCCACCACCATTGCTGATTCCGAACTTACGCCGAAGACCAATACGACGGCGTCGGGTAAATGCCGTATTCGCTGCGAGGAAAAGCTGGTCTCAGGGAGGAGGGTCCGGAAACTACTCCGACCCTTGGACTTGCACTTGTATAATCTGGAAGGCTTTGAGCCAGGGTTATGCGAAAGTGGCGGAATTGGCAGACGCACCAGACTTAGGAACCAATTCCACCCTCTCCCAAATTACAGAACTGATTGAGCTTGTGAGCACTTAGCAGGATCAAGGTGGAAGCTTCTATAGGGTCCTATAGGTTGCTGTAGGAAGCTGTCGAGCAGAAGTCGGGCAGAACTTCATTTCCCCGTCAGGGGGAGCTAACATGAGTGTCAGTCTTCTCCCTGCGTTGCAACCTCTGGCGTGAGCATTACCTTTATCTGCTTAGCGCGTCTTACGGTGTCCAGCGCGCGGCCTTTCCTTCGCGGATCGCCTTTCCCAAAATCTTCGATGATTCTTGCTAGTTCGTTTTTTGTAACACAAGGCACGATGACTTCCGCCCGTTGCCCCGGAATTACCAGACCCTCCGCATCGCGACCGTCACGAACTCGAAATTGCACATCGCAGTTACTGACGAATGTCTGTGGCGCGGCGGCGACTGCAGGAAGCGCCAGGAAGACAAGGAGCATAGCCAGTCTGCTTCTCATCGCTTACCCCTCCTCGACGAACCGATTCTGATGTTACGCCAG
>DATHDM010000049.1:0-4805 GCA_035319065.1 Terriglobales bacterium | reverse complement strand
AGGTGGCTTTGCCATACACGCAGGCGTCCTACCAGGCGAGCCTGATTCCGGCGATCGACAACATGCGCTCGCTGGGCATTGTCTGGGTGCCCGGCCTCATGGCTGGCATGGTACTGAGCGGAGCCAGCCCCATGTATGCCGCGGTCTATCAGTTCGTGGTGCTGGCGATGATTCTGGCCGCGTCGGGAATTACCTCCTTGATCAGCACCACGTTGATCCGCGCGCACGCCTTCTCGCCCGAGGAGCAACTGGTTCTGCAGCCCGGGCCAGGGAAATGAACGGCGAGCGATGAAGGAGTGTTGAGTGCTAAACCCTGAACGCCGAGCCACCACCGTCTCATCCTGAGCGAGAGCCGAGGAGAATGCCCTGACCCGAATCGAAAGACCTGCTGTTGCCTGGTGTGCCTCGGCGTGGACGCCTGCTAGTAGTCCTGTATATATCGCGTTTTCAATAAGATAGGTTGACTTTCGGCGGATCGGTGCTCTTAATCCGGCCCTGTTCGCCGCACCCGCGGTCTGCCTGCGGTAACGGCTGGGAAATTACCGGGGTTCCTTTCGCTCGCAGGAGCATTCGGGCACAATCGCACGCATGGCGGGAAGGCCCCACGGGGATTATCGGTTGCTGACGGCGGCAAATGCCGAGCGCAATCGGACGGCGTCGCTGGCGCCCAACTACCACGGAATTGTCTGCCCGGGCTGCGGGCGGGAAGCCAGCTTCGGCGATGGCCCGCCGGCGGAAGAAGACTTCATCAAGTATATGGTTCTCAACGCAGCGCGCTTCGCCTGCCCGGCCTGCGGCGAAGACGAGGTCTACATGCAGGAGCGCATCCTGCACTCCGAGGCCGGCGCGGAGTGATCTGAAGTAAAGCCCCGATTAGCGCTTTCCGATTCCACGCCAGTCCTCCTGGCGCGGACGGGGCACGCCCCCGCCCCGTCCGCGGCGAACCCTGCGGCCACGCGTGGGCAGGGTTTAGGAGCAGGAGCAGACGCCGCGGCCGCTGCCCAGGTATTGCACGAAAGAGCAGGCCAGGCCGAGGAATTGCAGCTCATCCTGCTGCAGGGCGGCAAACTGGAACTCGGTTTCCGTAATCACCAGGCGGCTGCCGTCGGGCTTCTGCAGGTGCGTGGACCAGGCGCGGAGATCGACCGTCGGCACCGGGCTGGTCGGATCGCAGTTCGCGCCGTTGTCAGAGACCAGCTTGATCACCCCGTCGGTGGGCGGCGGGAAGCCGGTCAGCGGGTTGCCGGTGAGCTCCCAGTTCACCGAAAGGGTCAGCAGACCGTTGGCGGTGATGGGGCAGGAGCAGCACTCGGACATCTCCTGGGTGTCGTCGAAGACATAGATGTCGGCGCAAACCGTGCCCTGCGACTTGACCAGCGGCGTCCCCTGCTCCCCAGGATTGATGATGCGCACGGTCTGGTCGAGGTAAACGTTGCCCTGCGTGCCGTAGTAGCGATTGGAGAAATAGTTGACCTGGTAGACATCGCTGATGCCCTGGGCGGCGGCCAGCGACGAGAGCGCAACCAGGCAAAGCGCCAGGGCGGTAACCGAAGTGATGGTTCGCATGCGAGGATCCTCCTCAAACGGGTGCGGCAGTTTGTTTAGGGAGGAAGGCTCACGGTAAGAATGCGTTCCCCAACTGCAAGTGGGCAATTCTCCAGGTGGCCTAACCCCGGGAGCGTCCACAGGGTGCGTAGCCCTAATTAACTAGCCCAAAAGGATTAGTCGTACGGGCGGGGTTTGAGAAGGCTCGATGCGGCCCACGCCGCCAGTCTGCTCGAGAAGCGGCGGCGCAGGAATGTCCGCGCCACAAGTGAGGGCGAGAACGGGAGCGATAAGCTTCAGGCTGAGTAGCAGCGCTACGGTTATCAGGATCGCCAGCACTGCCAAGATGGCGGCGAGCACCATCAGAGCCACCTCGATCCTGCGATCTGGCGTTCTCCTGCGCCCCGCCATGGGTTCGACATCGCGCCTGACTGGTGGCTGTGCGCGAGAAGTTAAGGCCGTTTCGCGCACCTCGGTCACCGGGGCGACAAATCGGTAGCCCAACCTGGGGATGGTTTCGATGTAGCGGGGCGGATGGCCGTTGTCGCCCAGGATTTTTCGCAGAAGGCAGACATTTCTCGCCAGGCCGCTCTCCTCCACCACCGCATCCGGCCACACTTCTTTCATCAGTTCATCCTTCGCCAGCAGATGTCCGGCGTGGCTGACCAGCGCGAGCAGGGTGCAATAAATTTTGGGAGTGAGCTCCACCGGCTTGGCGTCGCGAAGCAGAAGATGTTCTGAATCATTCAGGAAGAAGGGTCCGAAGCAATAACTTGCCCTGTGGTCTGCCGAATGAGTCCCTACACTTTGGGCTTGCGTAAACATGCAACCATCCCTGGGCAGACAGGGTTCAAGTTTAGGGGTCTTTTTCGACTTCGATCCTAGCCCACGGCCGGCCAGGAGTTGGGAGATTTTTCATCGAACGCGGAGACCCACCCACAACGGGAAGACGACTTCAGCACAGAATCTCATCACGGCTTGCCCGTGCGGGATTCCGCCGAACGAGGGCGAAACCGAACCAATCTGTAAGACTCGCGTAAAGACAGAGAACATCTCTCGAAGTAGTGAATACTGCGGCCCCATTTTCCTCCCCAGTTTCCGGTCCCCCTCTCCCCAACCAGTTCGCCCACGCAGCGGCCCTGCCAGAGGAGGAAGTCATGCGCCTGCCACCCCAGCACTCCACCTTGTTCCTGGCCGTCCTGTGCCTGACGCTCGCCGGGCCCACACTCTGGTCGCAAGACGAAATCGAAATCCACAATGGATACAAAGCCGCGGCCCGTGAAGCCATCGTCCGCTTCGAAGGCATGACGCCCGACCGGCTGCAACGTCTATGGAAAGATCACGACCTGGTTTCGGCCAGGCGAGTGGGAGCGCCCAGGAGCCTCTACCGCTTGCGCTCTCGCTCGAAGAGGGTGGCTTCGCTGATCCAGCAGTTGAGGCAGGCCGAGGGGGTGGTCTACGTCGAGCCGAACTACATCATCGACGTGATCGGCGAACCAAGCGACCCACGATTCGTGGAACTGTGGGGTCTGCAGAACCTCGGCCAGTCGTACGGCTATCCCGCCGGAACCGTGGGAGCCGATATCAGCGCGGTTTCCGCCTGGAATATCTCGACCGGATCCGCCGATCAGGTCGTTGCGGTGGTGGATACGGGGATTGACTACACCCACCCCGATCTTGCCGCGAACATCTGGACCGCGCCGGCGGATTTCTCCGTCGTGATGGGCGGACAAACCATCACTTGTCCGGCGGGCTCCCACGGCTACAACGCCATCTCGAATGCCTGCGATCCGGCCGATGACCATGGGCACGGCACGCACGTCTCGGGAACCATCGGCGCGGTCGGCGGAAACGCGCTAGGCGTGGTAGGGGTCAACTGGACCACCCGCATCATCGGCGCCAAGTTCCTGAATGCCAGCGGCTCGGGCACCGCTGCCGATGCCATCGAGGCAATCGAGTTCCTGGTGCAGACCAAGCAGGCGTTTGCGCCCACCAATGGCGCCAACATTCGAGTGGTATCCAACAGCTGGGGCGGGGGCGGCTTCTCGCAGGCGCTTGCAGACGAGATTCAGCATGCCGCCGATAATGACATGCTGTTCGTCTTTGCGGCAGGAAACAATGGCTCCAACAACGATGCCGCGCCCTTCTATCCCGCCAGCTACAACCTGGCCAATCTGATTGCCGTGGCGGCCACGGACAACAACGACAATCGCGCGTCGTTTTCCAATTTCGGGGCCAAGAGCGTCCACCTCGCCGCTCCCGGAGTCAGCATCTTCTCGACCATACCGGGAGGCAGCTATCAGTTAATGAGTGGCACCTCGATGGCTACGCCCCATGTGTCAGGCGCCGCCGCCCTGGTGCTCTCCCGTTGCCCGCTGAACACTTCTTCGCTGGAGGCAGATGTTCTTAATAATGTTGATGCTATTGCTTCCCTGGCAGGGATCACCGTCACGGGAGGGCGACTGAACGTCGATAAGGCCCTGGAAGCCTGCACTGCGCCCGTGAGCCTGACGCCGAGCGTTGTTGTGTTTGGCAATCAGAATCTGAACACCACCAGCTCTCCGCGAACCCTGACCCTGACTAACAACCAGACCACGCCTCTCACCCTGTTCAACGTTGTGGCGGCGGGAGACTTTGCGCAGACCAACGCCTGCGCGGCCAGTCTGGCGCCCGGCGCGAACTGCGCCATCACCGTCACCTTCACCCCGAGAACGGCAGGACCCGTAAGCGGCAGTCTGACCGTCACTGACGATGCTCCCAACAGTCCGCAGACGGCGGCATTGTCGGGCACCGGTTATGTGCCGCCGCCGGTTACGCTGGCGCCTGACTCCCTCGACTTCGGCAGCGTGCCAATGGGCAGCACCAGCGCGTCGCAGCAGGTGGTGCTGACCAACAACCAGCCCCAGACCCCCCTGCACCTCGCCAGCGTGGTGATTAGCGGCGACTTCAACCAGAGCAACACTTGCGGAAGCGCCGTTGCCGGCGGAGGAAGCTGCACGATCACGGTGACCTTTTCGCCATCTGCGGTCGGTGCTCGCAACGGCAGCTTGACTGTCTCACATGACGCGAGCAACAGTCCTCAGTCGGTCAGCCTGCGAGGTACTGGGGCGGGATTGCCAGACCTGGTTGAAGCGGCGGTGATTCCCGCCAGCCCGCTCGCCGCGGGGACAGCCGTGCAGGTCTCCGACACGGTGCTGAACCAGGGAGCGGGCAACGCCGCCGCTTCCTATGTCGGCTACTACCTGTCCAGCACGCCCACC
>DATHDM010000048.1:0-12037 GCA_035319065.1 Terriglobales bacterium | reverse complement strand
CCAAAGCAGCGCGCGGGTCTGCGCCAGTTGCTGGACCTGGCGGGGATATTTGTCTGGCTCCGCCGTTTCCGCCGGCGCGGCACTCAGCCGCAGCAGCTCCTGGGTCAGTTGTTGCAGCCGGGTGGCGTTGTCCGCAGCCGTCACCTGCGACCTGGCCGCTACTCCAAGCAACAAGCATAGAAGCAATCCGCAAAATCTGACCTGGCAGACCGGAATGGGCGCGCGCCTACGCATGAGCAGTCACCCTCAAGCTGTGACCGTTCTGACGAATGCGGGGAGAGAACCTGGAACCTCGAGCTTCGATACCAGAACGCTAATGAGCCAATGGGGACCTGTTCGTGAAGAGCGGATGCGCCAGCCAGGAGCCTGTAGGGATTCCACTCTGTCCATTCCGCAAATACCTCCGCTGCGGGTTGGGGCAGGTTAGTGGCTGGGACGTAGCCGCCCGTGTCCGACAAGTTGTAGAGAGGCCCGACTCGAAACCGTGAATGCCGCTATGATAGCGCCGAAGCAACGGGTGAGGCCGAAGATTTTGCGCGATGCGGAATTTGTGCCGAATCAGTAACCGGGACGCGTTTTGGCGGGCTTATTCAGGCGCGATCTATTCACCCGACCGCTCAAGAGCGATAATTCCATCAAGGTCCGGAAGGAGAGGGGCTCATGACCAGGGAATCCAAACAACCAGCTTCGGCAGGAAAAGATCAGGCCGCGCAGCAGGTGGCGGATGCGCATCGCCTGCTCACCTCTCTGCGCCAGCGGCTGGAGAAGCATCCTGAACTAGAGGAAGCAATTCTCAAACTGGAACAGGCACTCAACGTGCTGACACTGGAGACCGGCGGCATGTTGTAGGCGCGAGGCATTGGTCCTGTGAATCGGCGGATGTGTCCTGCTAGCGATAGTTGACGGCGGCCGCACCCAGCACTTCCCCACCATCGGATTTTTGCACCAGAACGATCACCCGCAGGTTTTGCCGCTTCCAATCCGGATCGGGCGCAATCCTGGCGTCGGTGTTGAAGCTCCCGTCGCCGGCCTGGCCCAGATCGACAAAGCGCCGCACGACCGCGGCATGACGCAACACCCGTCCACCATTCTCGCCGCCCTTCACCGATGTGCTGAGACCACTCTCGGTCACCGCCAGGAAGATGTGGGGACGACCGGGGCCGGCATTGCGAACCTCAATCGCGAGCGCTGCCGCTACATTCTGGTCGTCTTTGTTCACAGCTGCGCCGCCCTTGTGGGCTGGGGAAGAAGGCTTATCGGGCTTCCACAAGAGACTCACTTCCGCCGGCTTTGATCTGGCCGCTGCATGCGCGATCCGTTGCATTGCCAGCGCAGAGTCATTTCCCACCAGCTCGAAGCGCCCATCGACGACCATCTGCGGCGTGTAAACGGAGTTCAGCGAGAACTGGAATGCGTACTGGCCCTGACGGCGCGTAAAGTCGTGCGCGGAAAAACGGTCGTGCCAGCCCAGTCCGTTCCAGTAATCCACGTGCTCGCCAAGCGCGATGATGTCGGCGCCACCGGCACTACCCGCCTGCTCAAGCTGCAGCAGAAGCGCATCCGCCGGAGGGCAACTGGAACAACCCTCGGAAGTGAACAGCTCCACGACCACCGGCGTCGTAACCTGCGCCTCGGACAAGGGTGCGAGGGGGGGAAAAAGGAGCAAAACAGACACGACGGCAGAGGCGGAAAAGATCTTCATAACAGCTTGGACGCCGGACGGGCGGAGAAAGTTTCAGCCCCCTTACACGTCGAGCCGATAGCGGTTCTCGGCCAGACGGAACAAGGGCTTCCACAGCAGGCGGTTGACGGTGACCACCATGGCCGCCATCACGATGGTGGAGAGCAGCAGCAGCCGGAAGTCGCCGCTATCGGTGGCCCGGCTGATCTCCGCTCCCAGACCGAGGGTGGAGAAGGTGTGATCCTTGAGGTGGAAGTATTCCGCCACAATGCTGGCGTTCCAAGCGCCGCCCGAGGCGGTAACCAGACCTGTCAGAAGGTAGGGGAAGATTCCGGGAAGAATCACGGTCGTCCAGCGCTCGCGCGAGCTGAAACGGAACGTGTCGGAGACTTCACGCAGGTCAGAAGGAATGGCTGAAGCGCCGGCGATGACATTGAACAGGACGTACCACTGCGTGCCCAGCAGCATCAGCAGGATGGAGCCGATCCCCAGGCCTCCACCCAAGCGCACGATGGCGACCAGCAGAATGGGAAACAAGGCAGTGGCCGGGATCGAAGCAGCCACCTGTGCCAGGGGCTGGGCGATGCGCGCCAGGCGTGGATGAAATCCGATGGCCACACCGGCAGGAATGGTCCACGCGGAAGCAATCAAGAGCGAGGCAGTCACGCGTAGAAAAGTTGCCACCGCGCTCTTTGCCGTCAGCTGCAGTTCGCCACGACTGATCCGTCCCAGCAGAACGGCGCTGTGCACGACGGCGTAAACCACGGCGGCGAGGGCCACCGCGCCCAGCGCCAGCGCCATGAGCTTTCTGAGCTTTCCATCGCTCGCGTCCGCGGCCGGCGCCTCCGGGGCATGGTGGGCGAAGCGCATTGCCAGGCGCTCTCCCAGAGGCATGAACCATTTTCGGCGCATCAGACCGAGAATGCGCGAATTCTTGATCAGGGCGAGCAGAGGCGAGCGGGGCACCACGGAGCTTTCCACCTGCTCGAACTTGAACTTGTCGGACCAGGCGATCAAGGGACGCCAGACGAACTGGTCGAGGAGGAGGATCACTCCGATCATGGCTGCCAGTCCCCACATCATTCCAGCAGTGTCGCCATCGCTGGCCGCGGTCTGCAAGTAAGAGCCCAAGCCGGGGAGGCGGAAATCGCGGTTGCCCAGCACAAACATCTCGCAGGCCATCAGAAAGAACCAACCCCCGGCGACTGACACCATGGAATTCCACACCAGCCCAATGGCGCTGTAAGGGAGCTCGAGCTGAAAAAAGCGTTGCCACGAGCTGAAGCGGTAGATTCTGGTGGCCTCGCGCAGCTCCCTGGGAATGCTCTTCAGGGAGGAATAGAAGCTGAAAGCCATGTTCCAGACCTGGCCGGTGAAGATGAGCACAATCGAGCCTAGCTCAAGGCCCACCTGGCGGGTGGGAAATAGAGCCACCATCGCCAGCATCACTCCCGGCAGGAAGCTGAGCACGGGGATCGACTGCAAAATATCGAGCACGGCGATCATGGGCGCTTCCAACCGGCGGTTGTAGGCGGCGATGTATCCGTATGCCAAGGCGAAAATCAGGCTGAGGAAATAAGCGGCCAGAATGCGCACCAGGGAGTAGAAGGCGTAGCCGGGAAGCGCCTTGGGGGAGCGCGAGATCTCCGCTACCGGGATGGGATTTCCGAACCAGTAGCGGGCAACGAATACTACCCCATAGAAGAGGAGGGCGAAGCCGAGCAGCGAAGCGGCCAGATCCAGCAAACCTGACCAGGTTCGATAGTGAACCAGGGAGCGGGCAAAGGTGCGAACCCGGATCAACGCCTTCCTCCGGCATGCTCGGGAATGTGCTCGTCGTGGAGGTGGAAGCGCTGGCGGTCGGCATCGTACTCGTACAACTCGCCGTAGCGGCCCCAACTGATGGCGGTGTCGAGCTGACGCAGGGTTTCTTCTTCGCTGAATTGTTCGTCGAGGGTGTCGTGAAACAGATCGGCAGGAGCGGAGTGGTCACGCTTGGCTTCCAGCGTGCGGTAGATCTGACGGATGAGGGTGACGTTCTCGAGCGCGGTCTGGCGGAAGAGCTCCTTCTGGCGCAGGATTTCGGCATCCGCGAACTCGCGACCCGCGGGAGTGATTTCGACGTCGCCCTCTTCCACCTTCACGAAGCCCAAGAGGCGGGCGGCATCGATGATCGGCAGCAGATCGTCGATCTCAAAGGGCAGAGCGTCAGCCAGGCGATACATATCCGCCCGCCCTTCGTAGTCTTCGATCAGTTCCAGGAGTCCGGCGATGCCTCCGGGACGGGCATGCGGCAACATCTCGTAGCGCGCCGCTTTTGCTTCCTTGGCGGGAGCCTCCGTGGCCGCACCCGGCAACTGAGGAAGCTTCCCCGGTGCAGTCAGGACCTTGTAGATGTAATCGACGTAGCTGATGAAATCGGGGGCCTGGCGATCACGGGGGCGCGGCAGAGTGACGCGGAAATCGGTGCGAATCGCGCCCGGGTTCCTTCCCAGGACAATGACCCGGTCGGCGAGGGAGACGGCCTCCTCGATGTTGTGGGTGACGATGAAAATCGAGCGAGTGGGAATGGCTCGCTTGCCCCACAGCTCGAGCAGCTCGCTGCGGAGGTTCTCCGCCGTGAGGACGTCAAGCGCGGAGAAGGGCTCGTCCATGAACAGCACTTCCGGCTCGACCACCAGAGCCCTCGCAAAGCCAACGCGCTGCTTCATTCCACCCGAGAGTTCTTTAGGATAGGCCGCCTCGAAGCCATCCAAACCCACGGTGTCGAGAATCCGCAGGCTGCGCTTGCGGCGCTCCAAGGCACTTACGCCCCTGGCCTTGAGCGGGGCCTCGACGTTTTCGATCACGCTGAGCCAGGGGAACAGGGCAAAGCTTTGAAAGACGATGGAAACATTGGGCGAGCATTGGCGGACCGGCTTGCCGTGCCAATCCACCTCTCCGGCGGAGGGCTTGGCCAATCCCGTCAGCATACGCAGCAGGGTGGACTTGCCGGACCCGGAGGGCCCGAGCAGGGCGACAATTTCATCGGGGTAGATGGCCAGATCGGTGGGCGCAATCACCTGGATGACGGGATCGGGCGGATGGCCGTAGAACTTTTCCACTTTTGAAGCCTGGATGATCGCCTCTGCAGGCGTTCCGGCTCCCCTGGGATTTTCTGGCTCATTGCTCCTCGTTTGCATTCGCACGGGCCCTTTCCGGCCTCGCAGCAGGCCATCAACCTAGAGCAGGACTATTAACAGAATGTAAATAAAATGACTATAAAGACGGGAAGCAATGCTCGCCGGACCGTGGATGGGGCTGAAAGCACGCTTCCATGAGGGGTCGCCGCATCCGTTTGCGCAATTCCCTGCTAACCCTAACGGGCACCGGACCGTCCAACCCGTCGCCCTATCCGCGTCCTGTCTAAGTGTGATCTAGTAAGGAGACACCATGAAGCGAAGAGAGTTCCTTGAGAGATCGGCGGCGCTGGGAATGCTGGCGGCGATGCCGTCGTCTCCGTTTGTCGAGCTGGTGAACGCGTCGAGCGATGGGACGCAGAGGTCCGCCAGCCCCCTCAAGCCTCCTGCGCAAGGGAGCATTCCGGTTGCCTTTCTGATTTCGGAGGGTGCCGTCGTCATCGACTTCTGCGGGCCCTGGGAAGTTTTCCAGGATGTGGCCCGCCCGGGCATGGAGCACCCCTTCCGCCTGTACACGGTGGCCGAGAGCACCAAGCCGATTCGGGCCAGCGCAGGACTGATGATCGTCCCCGACTACACTCTGCAAACGGCTCCGGCCCCGTAGGTCATCGTCATTCCGGCGCAGCATGGGGGCAGCCTGGCCATGCTGGATTGGATTCGCAAGTCAAGCCAGAACGCCGATGTGACCATGTCGGTTTGCACGGGAGCATTTCTGTTGGCAAGCACGGGGTTGCTCTCGGGCAAGGCCGCCACGACACACCACTCCGGTTACCGCGGGTTGGCCGTCGAGTTCCCGGACGTGCAGGTCAAGCGCGGGGTCAGGTTTGTGGAAGCCGGGAACCTCGCCACCGCGGGCGGCCTCTCCTCCGGGATCGATCTGGCACTGCGGGTGGTGGAACGCTATTTTGGCCGCGAGGTCGCGACAGAAACTGCCTACCAGATGGAGTACCAGGGACAGGGCTGGATGAATCCAGATTCGGCTCAGATGTATGCCGAGGAGCGCGTCTCAACAGACGAGCATCCGCTATGCCCGGTGTGTGAGATGGAGGTGGATCCCAAGAGCGCGCCGAAGTCGGTCTACAAAGGCAAGACGTATTACTTCTGCTCGCAGGACCACAAGCAGCAGTTCGATCAGACTCCGGACAGGTACCTTGAGGCCGCCCAAAAGAAATGACGATCACGGTGGCGGTTGGACCGGACGCTAAGGGATAAATTGCGGCTAGTCCGAATGCCGCGTGGGCTTGCGCACCCAGCGGTGCCGGTGAAGTTCCTGCAGCAGCGAGGGCGGTAGCTTTTTGCCATCGCTGACCGCGAGATTGTTCTTCACGTGATCCGCCTTCCGCATGCCCACGATGGTGGTGCTGACGTCGGCGTTCTCCAGAATGAAGCGCAGGGCAAGTTCCGGCAAGCTCATGCCGGGGGGCACAAGATCCTTGAGCTTCGCCACCCGTTCGAGCGTAGGAATGAGGTTCGCGGGACGAAAATAGCGCGCGCGCCAGTCGCTGTCGGGAAATTTCGTGTCTCGGGTGAAGTCTCCGCCCAGACTGCCTTCGTCGAGCGGAACCCGGGCGATCACGCCGACGTCATGCTTGCGGCAGACGGGAAACAGCTCGTCCTCGGGATTCTGGTCGAAGATGTTGTAGATCACCTGCACCACGTCCACCAGTCCGGTCTCGATGGCGCGGATGCCGTTCCAGGGCTCCCACCGGTTCAGGCTCAGGCCAAAGAATTCGATCAGGTTGGATTGCTTGAGCTGTTCCACGGTGGAGCGGAAGTCGGGATCCTTCACCCAGGAATCGTCCCAAACGTGGTATTGCAACAAGTGAATGCGCTCGACTCCCAACGCCTTGCGAATCTTTCCCGCATACTCCAGGACGTGATCAGTGGGAAAGACCTCCTGGAGGGAATCTTTGGGACTGGCCGGCCACTGCCGATTCCTGGGAGGGACCTTGGAGGCCGCGTACAGACGCTTGCCTGGGTTGTTGTGGATGGCCTCGCCGAGAAGCGCGTCGCTCTTTCCCTCGCCGTAGGCCCAGGCGGTATCGAAGAAGTTGCATCCCAAATCCACAGAACCCTGGATAGAGCGGCGTGATTCGGCATCGGCGGAGCCGCTCCAACCGCTCATGCCCCAGAGCCCGTAGGCAATCTCGCTCACCTTCCACCCGGTGCAACCGAGCCTGCGATAGATCATCTCGCGTGTTCCCATCCTGATGCCGATTTTCGGCCCTCTACCCTAAACCGCCGGAGGGAAGACCGACAAGCCCTTGCGGAACATGTTGCAGCTTGCGGTCAAGGGCAGGCGGGAACCAAAGCGAAGCGGGGGTGCGGGCGGTTCCCGAGCCCTCAAGGAAGTGAGCGAAGGATACTACGACTCGGTGCTCTCGCTGCCCGCCAGAGGCAGTTTCGAGGGTAGGCCGGAGCCGGGCATAACGATCGGCTGACCGGCATCGCGCCTGATGAGATTCAAGCGCGTGAGCAGGCGGCGAAAACGAGGGTGGGTGGCCAGACGATCGTACGCGGGTTCGACACCCAGAAAAATCATCCAACAGGATCGCTCCTCGAAGCCTTTTTCGAGCCAGTCGAGAGCAGTCTCACTGTCGCCGAGCCCAAGGTAAACCAGGGCGATGGCCGGCGGCGCAGGACATTGACCAGAGGCGGTGTCCAGCACTTCCCGCAGAAGGCGGCGCGCCTCGCCGGTGTTTCCGGCACTGGCGTGTGCGTGAGCCAAGAACGGCAGGACCTCACGGCCGCCGGAAAGCTGGTGAGCGCGCTCGAATGCTGCAATGGCCTGGTGATGCATGCCGCAAAGCAGGCGGGCTCGTCCCAGGTCGAAGTGCGCGGGGACAAATTTCGGATCCCGTGCCAGCACCGCTTCGAACCGTTGAATCGCCTGGTCATACCGGCGGCCAAAGTAGTGGGAATCGCCGGCGGTCTTGGCGACTGCCAGAGAAAGTGGATCCAGCTCCTGAGCGCGCTGCTGCTCGATGGCTGCTTCGATCAGCCTGCCCATAGCGCAGAGAAACGAGCCGTACCAGTGATGAGCCGCCGGGTAGTTGGGATTGAGTTCGATGGCGCGCTGAAACTCCTTCTCGGCGTTGGGCCAATTCCAGTCGTACCAGAAGCGCATCAGCCCCAGCGAGGTGTGAGCCTCGGGCAGACGATCGTCGATCGCCAAGGCATTGTGCGCTGCCTGTTTGGCCTTGGGCGCGACCTGGCGCGGCGGCATGGTGCCAAACCAGCTCAGGTAGGCATAGCAATCCGCCAGTCCGGCATAAGCCAGAGCATAGTTGGGATCCTGCTTGAGGGCTTCTTCGAAGGATTCGATGGCCTGCTTCAGCGACTTCTCGGATCTCTGATTCCAGTGGAAGCGCCCACGCAGGTAGGCCTCGTGGGCCAGCGGGGGGACAACGCGCGGGCGGTCGGGGGCCGCTTCTGATTCCGGCAGGAGCTCGCAGGCGAGCGATTGGCCGATCTTCTGTGCGACCTCATTCTGGATGGCCATGACATCGGAAGCTTCGCGCTCGTAGGTCTCAGCCCAGAGGTGAGTCTGATCCACCGCCTGAATGAGCTTGGCAGTGATGCGAACCCGGGGGCCGCTCCGACGTACCGTGCCCTCCAGGACGTAGTCGACTCCCAACTCCTCGGCGATCTGCCCGATGCTTTTGCAGGTTCGCTTGTATTGCATGGCCGAGGTTCGCGCGATCACCCCCAGCCGCTGGGGCTTGAGCGTACCCAGTTGCGCAATCATCTCCTCGGTCATGCCATCGCTGAAGTAGTCCTGTTCGGGATCGCCCAGGTTCTCAAAGGGAAGGACCGCGAGGCGAATCTTGCAAGGCTCGGATAGCTCAGAACTGTGACCGACGGTATTAATCAAGGGATAAATGAAACGATAACCGCGACGAGAAAGGGTTTCGATGTAACGGGGTGTTACGGCAGAGTCGCCGAGGGCTTCGCGGAGCTTGTTGATGGCTTTGTTGAGGCCGTGATCGAAATCAACGAAGGTTTCGGCGGGCCAGATTCGCCGCCGCAATTCGTCGCGAGCGACGACATCGCCCGCCTGCTCCAGGAGTGCAGTAAGTACCTGAAAAGGCTGTTCCTGCAGCTTGATTTTTACTCCCTTTTTACGCAGCTCTCCCGCCCGTAGGTTAACCTCGAATACGCCGAAGCGGATGACATGCGACGATCCCGCCAAATCGTGCATTGGGGGCCCCACCCCTTCACCGCTTAGACGGGATGTTGAAAGAGTAGTAAGCAGAAGCAAACTCAAGTTCGGGGGATAAGTTTGGGCTTTCTGAACGCAACCAGGACTTTAGCCGGGAAGCTACATTCCTCCCACAAAGGACCAGCGTCGTCACACCGAGACACGTCTAAGAGCGCCAAGACGGAAAGGCTTGGCGCCGGAAGCCGCGGGCATAGAGGTGTTTATGCGCAGGCTGAACCAGGAGCGATCGTGCAAGCACTCCTGAACAGCAGGGCACAGCGCGACGGAGACCGGAGCCATTCGCAGTTAGCACTTTCCCCACTGGAGGGGAAAGGAACGCGTCATGGCATGGACGTTGGTGGGGCGGTTGCTGACGTTGTTGGTCGGTGTGTCAGTTTCAATGTGCGGGCAAACGGAGAAAAATGTCGCATTTCCCCGCAATGAATTGACGAAACTAATGGAGAAAGCGCGCAACGGAAGCGTGGAAGCACAAATCCAACTGGGAAACGTCTTTCAAGATGGCATTGGGGTCGAGAAAGATTCTGACGAAGCCATGCGGTGGTATCGCCTGGCTGCCGACCGCGGCGATCCCCGGGCGCAAGCCGATGTGGGGTGGATGTTCGAGCACGCGCTGCCTCCCAAGTACGAGGAAGCGGCAAAGTGGTATGCGCGCGCCGCGGTTTCGGGATTTGATGTCGGCGCTTTTAATCTCGGAATGCTGTGCCTGCAGGGGCTTGGGGTGCCCAAGAGCGAACCACAAGCCGCGTACTGGTTCCACAAGGCGGCGGACGCCGGCAACGTGCGCGCTATGACGAACCTTGGCTACCTGTATTCCAAGGGCATCGGGGTGCCGAGGGACATGCGGGAGGCGCTGGCACTCACGCGCAAGGCTGCCAAGCAGCATGTCCCGGAAGCGGAGTACAACCTGGGGGGGTTCTATGAGAACGGCGATGGAGTTCCCCAGGATTACCGCGAAGCTGCCAAGTGGTACGGCGAGGCGGCAGCGCAGGGAAATACCAAGTCGCAATTCCGCCTGGGGATGATGTATGCGCAAGGGCGCGGACTGGCCGCAGACGACAGTCAGGCGTTGCAATGGTTCGTAAGAGCTGCCGAGAAGGGTCACGCCGAAGCCCAGTTCAACGCCGGCCTGTTTATTTCCAAGGGGCGGGGGACCACGGCTGACCAGGGGAAGGCGCTGGCGTGGTACCAGCAGGCTGCCAGCCAGAACTTTGCCGCAGCGCAGGTGAACTTGGGCTTCATGTATGAGCACGGAATTGGAGTCGCGCAGGATCCGGCCGAGGCAGCCCGTTTTTATCGGCGAGCGGCGGAACAAGGGAAGCGTGAAGCGCAGAGCAACCTGGCGCAACTGTATGAGCAGGGCTTGGGAGTGAGGCAAGACTATGCTGAAGCGGCGCGGTGGTACCGGCAGGCGGCGGATCAAGGCGACCTGCAGGCCATGACCAAGGTAGCCGCCTTCCTGCTCACCGGGAAAGGAGTGACTCGCGATCCCGGCCACGCTCTGGAGCTTTTCAAACAGGCGGCGGAGCAAGGTTACGCCGTCGCGCAATTTGACCTGGCGCAGATTTACCGGGATGGAGCAATTACTGCAGTCGATCTGGTGAGTGCGTATGCCTGGCTATCGCTCGCCGGAAGGGCCTTCGATGTCAGCAGTACGCTGCACGCATTAACCTCGCAGATGAGTGCGGCTGATGTGGCGGCGGCTCAAGCTCGAGTCGCAGACTGGCAAAAACGCTACGGAGCCAACCTATCCGCGCAACAAAACGGGGGAGTCGGCCCCCATTGAGCTGGACAGCGTCTGCCGCCGGTACCAAGGACCGGACGGCGAAAGACGGTGGAAGGGAGATATGGCGCATCACGCAGTATTCGCGGGCACACCTTTTAGAGAAGAACTTGCAAGCATGCAGGCGTTCATCGTCGATGGTGATGCATCGACTCGCCGCCAAATTCGTGACCTGCTGGAGCCGGAAATGGATATCCACGTGGTGGGCGAGTTCGCGAGCCTCTCCGAGGCACTGCTCGCCTTACGCAACAGCAGCCCCGACCTTCTGTTTCTGGATGTGCAGCTTCCTGAGGTTCAGGAGGCAGGCAGCCTGGCGGCGTTAGCCCGAGACAAGTTTCCGGTCACCATTGCTACCGCGCTGGATCCGGTGGCATTGGCGAAGTTTTCTCCGGGAGCGGTTGACGTGCTGGTGAAGCCGTTGGATCGCGAACGGTTCGAGCGGGCTTTGCTGCGGGCTAAGCTGGAGATCCAGCGGGGGCGCAACGAGGAGTTGGGCCGGCTCCTGCAGGTTCAAGCCGGCAATGGAAACGGAAACGGCTTCGCTCACCTGCAGAAGTTCGTGGTCAAGAACAATGGCAGGATCTTCTTTTTGCGCGTGGATGACATCGATTGGATCCAATCCTCGGGCAACTACGTGCGACTGCATGTGGGGCAGGATGTGCATATCATCCGACGCACGATGCAGGAGCTGGAGTCGGCGCTGAATTCCGAGAGGTTCCTGCGCATCCATCGCAACGCCATCGTCAACCTGGATCACGTGCGTGAGTTTCAGACTCAGAATCGCTCGGCGATGCATGTGGTACTGCACAACGGCGCGCGCCTGCCGCTGAGCCGAAGCTACCGCAGTGAACTGCGCAAGTACCTAAAGCGTCCGCTGTAATCCTCTTCCTGCGTGTGGGAGCCGCTGGTGATGGCGTCCCGCACGCTTCACTCCTGGCAAAGCAGCACGACTTTGCCGGTCACCGCCGCCTTTTCGATCAACTGGTTGGCAATGCGCGCCTGGCGCAAAGGCAGGCGCTCGGAAACAATGGGCTTGATTTTGCCTTCCGCCAGCAAGCCAAACAAGGCGCTGAGGTCTTCACGGAACCACTCCGGGCGCCTTTTTTTTTCAGTGGTGATCTTGTACCAGCGCGCCGATTTTCCGTCGGGCAGGGCGCGCAACAGGCCAAGCAGGG
>DATHDM010000047.1:0-8031 GCA_035319065.1 Terriglobales bacterium | reverse complement strand
AATGTCGGCATGGATGCCAACTGGCTGGGCAGTCAGCTGGCGATGGCCAATCTCTACGGATTCGGGCGCCTGGCCTGGAATCCCGATCTCTCTGCTGGCTCGATCTCCGGCGAATGGACGCGCCTCACGTTTGGCAACGATCCTCTTGTGGTCGAAACCGTATCTCACCTGCTGCTGGTTTCCTGGCGCACCTACGAGAGCTACACCGGAGTTTTCGGTTTGCAGACTCTGACCGACATTCTGGGAAGCCACTACGGTCCTGCTCCTGAATCGCAGGAGCGCAATGGCTGGGGCCAGTGGATTCGCGCCGAGCATGACGCCGTGGGCATGGACCGCACCGTCTCAACCGGTACGGGTTTCGTTGGCCAATACCCGCCCGAGGTCCAGAACCAATACGAGCTGGCGGCCAATACCCCCGACGATCTGCTCCTTTTCTTCCATCACCTGCCGTACACCTACACGCTGCATTCCGGGAAGACGGTGATTCAGTCCATCTACGATTCTCACTACGCCGGGGCGGAACAGGCGCAGAATTTCGTGAGGCAGTGGAAGAATCTGAATCGCCACATCGACGACCAACGCTACGCCGAAGTTCTCTCGCAGCTCGACTATCAGGCCGGACACGCCATCGTCTGGCGCGATGCCATCAACGACTGGTTCCATCAGCTCTCCGGAATTGCGGACACGGAGAATCGTGTTGGCCATCATCCGGGCCGCATCGAAGCAGAAGCCATGCAGCTTAAGGGGTACGTTCCCCTTGAGGTGACTCCCTGGGAAAGCGCTTCCGGAGGCAGAGCGGTGGAGTGCCCGCCGCCCGCATCCTCCTGCGCTGCGACCTTCCAATTCCACGGCGCACCCGGCTGGTACGAACTGGATATTCAATACTTCGACCAGCGCCTTGGAGTATCACGCTATCGCGTCCTCATCGGAGATCAACTGGTAGACGAGTGGTCGGCCGATCTTCGCTTGCCCGCGATCATACCCAACGGCGACTCCTCAACACGAAGACGCATCCCCGGAGTCGCGCTGCGCCCGGGTGATCAGATCACCATTGAAGGCATCCCCGACCGAGGGGAACGCGCAGTGGTGGACTATGTCGAGATCCGGACGTCTGCTGACGAGGCGATCAAGGGAAGGGAATAGCGCAGAGCGCTGGTCAGCCTGCTCATCGCACTTTCATCGCTGCCACCCTGAGACCCAACACCAGGATTGCCAGACTAAGCAATCGTTCCCAAAACAGGATGGTTCGCGGTGAAGTCGCGGTCTTGATCGCTAACTCCTTGCTTGCGAATACCCCGTGTTGCCGCAGCCAGTCCAGGAAGCCTAAGGAATGAGAGGAGCGCAATGGCAGTCACTGCCCGAGCGGGCAGGAGAACAAATTGTCGCTTGACAAGCGTACAAAAGCGTACATATAGTTCGCGCCACGAATTAATAGAGAGAGTAGCGCGCAAGATTCGGTGGCCACATCCGGCCGCAAGCCAGGGAAAGACTAGGGCGCAGCGTGAACTCGCGCGCAGGTTGGCGCTTATAGTTCAAGCTGCGAATTAAATGCGCCGCATCGACTTCACCAACACGCAAGTCGCCTCCAGCGAAACCGCTCGCGACATCAACCGCGGCGTTCTCCTCAACCTCATCCGCCGCCGCCAGCCTATTTCCCGCGCCGACTTGGCCCGCGTCTCCGGATTGCAGCGCAGCACCGTTTCCCTCATCACCGAACAGCTCATCCGCGAGCGCTGGGTGGTGTACGGGCCCACCGGGCGCCTTCCCCGCGGACGCCGGCCCACTTTCCTGCGCCTCAATAACCGCCGGGCCATCTTGGTGGCGGACCTGCGCCCCGCGCAGACCACCGTCGGCGTAGCCGATGTCAACGGCCGCTTCCTCTCGCAAGAAGCCATGCCCACGCCCGCCGATCCCCAAGCCACCGCCGAACAGCTCGCCGCTCGCATTCATCACCAGATGCAGGCCCATCCCGATCTGGTGTACGAGGGCGTCGGCATCAGCCTGCCCGGCCGCTTTGACGAAGCCACCCAGCGCGTCGTCTTCGCCCCCAATCTCAAGTGGCCGGACTTCGACTTCAAGCGTGCCGTCGAGCAAGCCACGGGCATGCGCGTCGAGTTGGAGAACGCCGCCAACGCCTGCGTGCTCGCCGAGGTCTGGTTTGGACACGTGGAAAAGGTTCGCGACCTGGTGCTGGTCACCATTTCCGAGGGCATCGGCACCGGCATTTTCGTCAACGGCCAGCTGGCTCGCGGCCTGCACGGCATGGCAGGGGAATTCGGCCATGTGCCCCTGGATGTGGACGGCCCGGCGTGTGCCTGTGGCGGTCGCGGATGCTGGGAAGTGTACGCCTCCAATCGCGCCGCGCTGCGCTATTACCACGAAGCCAGCACCGCGTCCGACGATTTCAGTTTTCAGGACCTTATGGCGCTGGCCGAGGGCGGCGATGCCCTCGCGGTGAAAGCCCTCGATCGCATGGCCCACGCCATCGGCCGCGGTATGCGCATGATCGTCGCCGGCCTGGCGCCGGAAGAAATCGTGCTGGTCGGCGAATTTACCCGCCAGTGGCACCGCTTTGGTCCCGTCATCGAGGCCGAGGTCGCTGCCGGAGCCCTCGTAGGCAGGCCTCCCCGCGTGCGCCCCGCGGAAGGCAATATGGCCCGCTTGCGCGGCTCCGTTGCGCTGGTTCTGCAAAAACACTTTGCCCCGTCCGCACGTGCGGAGGACACCAAATCTGCCGTCGCACGACGAGCTTAGGTCACCATTGTCCAGGTCACCGTTTCACAGCCAGGGTGGATGTGAAGTCAGCTCAGATTCAATCCGAAGGAGGCGTTCCCATGCTGCGACAGGGTCAGCTGCGGAGAACGGTTGCAACCACTAGCACTCGTCAACGCTTTGTCTTTGCTTGTTCCATCCTGGTCTTGGTTCTGTGGATGACGTCCACTGCAGCACTGGCGCAGGTGCTCTACGGATCACTCACCGGAAATGTGAGCGACGCCTCCGGCGCCTCGGTGGCCAACGCCAAGGTCGAAGCCCTCAACCAGGCGACAGGTGTGTCTCGCGACACCACCTCCGACCCCAGCGGCATCTACCGCTTTGTCGATCTGCAACCCGGTCTCTACAAGATCACCATTTCCGCGCCCAGCTTCGCCGTCCTGATCAATGAGAACGTGCGTATCGCTGCCAACACCGTGCACCGCCTGGACGCGCAACTCAAGGTAGCGGCGCAGGAACAAAGCGTTACCGTGACGGGTGAAGCTCCCCTTCTGCAGACCGACAAGGCCGATGTACATTCCGAGATCACCGGCCAGCAAATTCAGAGTCTGCCGACCTTCGGGACGCAGGGACGCAATTTCCAATCTCTGTTGCGCATCATCCCCGGCGTGGGCCTGACTGCCGAGACCAATTCTCTCGCCGGCAACCCGCAGCGCGCCATCAACGCCAATGTCAACGGCCAGTCCAACCAGACGGTCAATACTCGCATCGACGGCGCTCAGGACTTGTACCCCTGGCTGCCGGCCAACGTCGCCTACGTGCCCCCGGCTGACGCCATCGCCTCGGTCAACGTCGTCACCAACTCCTACGACGCCGAGCAGGGCATGGCTGGCGGAGCCGCCGTCAACGTACAGATCAAGTCCGGAACCAATTCGCTGCACGGCAGCGTGCATGAGTACCACACCGACCAGAACTTCGCCGCGCGCAATTACTTCCAGACCGACGAGACGATTTTCCCGCACAAGAACAGAAACAATCAGAACCAGTTCGGCGGTACACTCGGCGGCCCCATCCTGAAGGACAGGCTGTTCTTCTTCGTCGACTACGAGCGCACGACGCAGCGGCAAAAGGCCGGACCCGATGTGCGCACTCTGCCCACTGCGCAGATGGCGCAGGGCGACTTCCGTAACCTCCCCGGAAATCCCATTATCTACGACCCCACCACGGGCAATACGCATGGCGCCGGCAAACAGCAGATCTCCTGCAATGGCGTGCTCAACGTGATCTGTCCGAACCGCATCGACCCCGCGGCGACGCAGATGATCCAGCTCCTGCAACCCTCGATCGACCAGGTCTTCTCCACCGCTAACGGCCTCAACAACTTCTCCGGAAGCGGAACCGCGGAGTTCAACCGCGACAACTTCGATGTCAAGATCAACTACGTTCCCGGACAGAAATCGACGGTCTTCGGGCGCTACAGCTTCTCCAAGAGCCTGGTGTTTGATCCTCCTCTATTGGGAGACGCGGGTGGTGACGCCACCGCTGGCGGACAACTGGGTGAAGCCCCCGGCCTCATTCAGAGTGTCGGCCTGGGCGCTACCTATGCGTTTTCTCCCACGATGTTGCTTGACTGGAACTTCGGCTTCACCCGCCAACGCCTCGGCGCGACTTTCGATCTTGGCACACCCAAGGGTCTCGATCTGCTGAAAATTCCTGGCACTAACGGCGCCGGAGCGCCCGGAGACCTGACGCTTTACAACGGTCTGCCTTCCTTCCAGTTCGGCCCGAACCAGGGCACCAGCACCCAGGTGGGGCCCAACCTCGGCAACCCCAATACCGGCAACCCCTTTCTGTTCCGCGATCAGCAGTTTGTTACGGGCGCGAACCTCAACTGGATTAAAGGAAAACACAATTTGCGCGGCGGAATCGAGTGGAACCACGCTCAGATTAACCACTTCCAGCCGCAGGGCGCCGCCTTCCAGACGCCCCGTGGCACCTTCCAGTTCAACGGCAACGTCACCTCTCAGCAGGGCACTACCCCCACCTGGTTCAACGCTTGGGCCGATTTCCTGCTCGGACTGCCCAGCGCGACTGGCAAGGCTTTCCAGCTCTTCAACCCGATTGCTCTGCGCTGGTCGCAGTGGGCGTGGTACGTGCGCGACCAATGGCAGCTGTCTCCCAAGCTGACTTTGACTCTGGGCGCTCGCTGGGAGTTTTACCCCTTTGGGTATAGCGATAATGGAAAGGGCCTTCGCTGGTTCAATCCCGCGACCGGCAATGTCCTGATCGGCGGGTACGGCAATGTGCCTCAAGACGACGGCATCGACGTCGGCCACGGCCAGCTGCTGCCGCGCGTGGGCGCCGCCTACCGCCTCAGTTCCTCCACCGTCGTCCGCGCCGGCTATGGCATGAGCGCCGACCCCAACAACTGGCGCTACTTCCGTAACGCCTATCCCTCGGTGTTCATCATCACCAACCAGCCGGCGAATACCGCCGACTTCATTCCTGCCGCCAGCCTCACCGGCCTTAACGCAACCGGCCTGGGCGGCGGAAGCTACGCCGTCCCAACGGGCGTTGTGCTGGCGCCCCTTCCTGACCTCAGCAGCGGTGTCGTCCCACTGCCCACCAATGTGGGTACCACCACCATCCCCAACCCCTTCCACCGCGGCTACATCAACTCCTTCAACTTCACGGTTCAGCAGGAGTTTGAGGGCTTCGTGCTGGAGATTGGCTACGTCGGCGCTCGCGCCATTCGGCCGCTGGTCAACATGAACATCAACGCCTCGCCGCCGGGAACCGGCAGCGCCGGCGGGCTCATCAGCACCTCTCTGGGCAAGAACTACACCGGCACCATCAATGCCGAGACTCCCTTCAAGAACAACTATTACGATTCCATGCAGACCAGGGTGACGCGCCGCTTCAGCAACGGCTCCATGGGCGGTCTTTCCTGGACGTGGTCGAAGGCCACCGACTATCAGGGCAACGAAGAGCTCAGCGCCCTGAAGTTCCCCTATCCAACTTATTGGGACAAGAACCGCGCCGTCGCCGATTTTGACCGTAACCACAACGTCAAAATCTACGGCACCGTGATTCCGCCCTTCGGCAAGGGACAGCCGTGGGCGCAGAGCGGTTGGGCCAGTCGCATCCTTGGTGGCTGGCAGCTGAATCCGGTTATCAGCTACCTCACCGGACTGCCCTTCACCGTGACCGCCGGCGGCAACCTTGCCGCCAATGGTTCCACACAGACTGCCGATCTCGTCGGCGCCTATAACGGGATTCACGGTCAGCCTCTGCGCACAGGCCAGACTTGTGCCCAGAACAACCTCAGTTGTCACTTCTTCGACCCCAGCGCCTTCGCCGCCCCGCTGATCACCGGCGCGGCCAACGCTCATTTTGGCAACAGCGGCCGCAACGAGTTCCGCGGTCCGTCCTACTTCGAGATGGACCTGAGCATCGCTCGTGAGTTCAGACTCACCGAGCGCTTCGGTTTGCAGCTGCGCGCCGAGGCCTTCAGTTTGACCAACACGCCCCATTTCGCCAACCCGAACGTCTCCTGCCCGGGGAATGCGGCCGTCCCCGGTCCGGTCGCGGGCAGCGGGCAGTTGTGCAGTACGGGCAGCAACAACAACTTCGGCGTGATCACCTCTACCCTCCAGCCCGGCGGCTTCTTCGGTCCGGACCCGGGAAGCCGGACCATCTGGCTGGCGGCGCGTGTGACGTTCTGATTGAGGCGTTGCCCACGGCATGCGAGAACACGCTGCGCGTAGCCCTGGGCAGCGCAAGCTTTCGGTCCTGTCCTCCTGGAAGCGGGACAGGTCGTGGGCAGGATCCTGCTAAGTCCTAGGCTACCCCTGCCGTAGCGGGATCCTGCTTTTTCCTTCGCGCGCAGATCAACTCCGAGCTGGCGACGGGAGGACAGCATTCCGTAATCGGCCTCTTCTAGAATCGGCATTCCTCATGGGACATCCTGCGCTGGACCTGAATTCCCGAACCGCAGTCGTTGTCGGCGCCACCTCTGGCATCGGCCTTACCCTCGCCAAGGGCTTGGCGCAGGCTGGCGCTAACGTCGTGCCGACCGGACGCCGCCGCGATCTGGTCGAGGCGGTCGCCTGCGAAATCAGGAAGATGGGCCGCGGGTCGCTGGCCATGGCTGCCGATGTCTGTGATCGCTCCAGCCTCGAAGCTCTTGCTCAGGCCGCCCTGAAGGAGTTCGGCCAGATCCACATCCTGGTCAACTCCGCCGGCATCACCGAGCGCCGCCCCATCCTGGAGGTGAGCGATGCTGAGTGGAACCGCATCATCGACGTCAACCTTAGCGGCACCTTTCGCGCCTGCCAGGTTTTTGGCCGGCACATGGTCGAGCGCCGCTTCGGCCGCATCATTAATGTCGCCTCCCTCAGCTCATTTGTCGCCTTCTCTGAGGTCGCCGCCTACGCCGCCAGCAAGGCGGCGGTGGCTTCCTTGACGCGCTCGCTCGCCGTGGAATGGGCGCGCTACGATATCTCTGTCAACGCGATTGCCCCCGGTGTGTTTCCCACGGATCTCAACGCCGCGTTGCTCAACGGTACTCCGCGGGGACAGGAAGCGCTGCTGCGTACTCCCATGGGTCGCTTCGGAAAACTGGAAGAACTGGTCGGGGCCGCGGTCTTTCTCGCCTCTGACGCCGCCAGCTTCATGACGGGGCAGATACTGACGGTGGATGGCGGGTTCCTGGCCAGCGGTATGAATCAGTGATTCAAGCGGTCTCGGCTCTGGCTGACTGCTGACGGCTCAGCTCTACGGAGGATCACCATTTACGTTCTTGGCATCGATGTCGGTACCGGTGGAACGCGCGCCGTGGTGGTAGATCGCTCCGGGGTCGTCGCTGGCGCAGCTATCGGCGAGCACGAACCCTTTGCCTCTCCCCAGCATGGGTGGGCAGAGCAGGACCCCCAGGATTGGTGGCGGGCGTGCGGCGTCGCCGTTCCCCAGGCCATGCGCAGTGCGGGAGTCGCCGCCGCCCAGATCAGCGCTGTGGGCTTTTCCGGTCAGATGCACGGCGCGGTTCTGCTCGATGCCGCCGACCACGTTCTGCGGCCCGCGCTCATCTGGTGCGATCAGCGAACCGCCGCCGAGTGTGCCGAACTGAACTCCGAGTTGGGAGAGCAGCGCATCATCGAGCTCACCTCGAATGCTGCCCTCACCAACTTCACCTTGACCAAGCTGCTATGGGTTCGCAATCACGAGCCCCAGATCTGGCAGCGCTTCCGCCGTTTTCTCCTGCCCAAGGATTATGTTCGTCTCTGCCTGAGCGGCGAGCACGCCATCGATGTCGCCGAC
>DATHDM010000046.1:0-6942 GCA_035319065.1 Terriglobales bacterium | reverse complement strand
TCGCGCAACATCTTCTCCAATAGCGCCGCCATCTTCAGCAGGTCGTTGACATCCTCCATGTTGATGCGCTGGCCAACCGCCCGCGCGTCTTCGCCCACTGAGCAACCTCAGGGAACCAGGGGCAGGGGACCAGTATGCTGGCGGAGGTGACCCAGTGCTTCTCCAGGGCCTCCATGGTGGCGGTGTTGACGGTGTGGGCCATGCCGAAATCGTCGGCATGAATCATCAGCAGCCGCGTGGCGGCGGGATAGCCGAGGCGCTCTGCCACCGTCTTGCCGCTCGCCGCCGGCGCGGCCTGGGCGAGGGCCGCTGCGCACCCTGCCAGCGCCGCCAGCAGCGCAAATATTTTGCGGATACGCATCTCTGTCTCCGAAGCGAGTTCTACAAGCGTAGGCATGTTAGTGCAAGAGACGGCGGGAAGCATCCGTGCATTTCTTTTCGCTGCGCGCCGCGTGAGCAGGCGCGATGTGCCGGGTGCTAACATCGGATTTGTGAAGCGAGTTCTCTCGACCGCGCTGGTGACGCTCGGGGCAGTGGTGGCGCTCTATGGGGCCGACTACCTTCAGCTCCGCTATCGCATCGCCAGGAATCGGAATGCCTACGGCACGGTCACGGTGGAGCGCTTCGAGGCCATCAAGGAAAAGAACAACCGCACCGAATTCGTCTTCGAAGAGCCGCAGACGCAGACCTGCACCCACTCGCTGTTCCCACACGGCGGCTATGCTCCGTGCTGGTATGCCTCCCGCCACACGGAGAAGCGCACGGACATCTGATCGAAGATTCAGGGCTCGGCCGGCGGGCGATGAATCCAAGGCGCGTTGGCGGACATCATTAGCCCATGGCAAGTCTGGGGTTTGTTTCCGACAGTATTCCAGCGACGCAGCCGGGGCTGGATGCCTCCCACAACCCGGCCGAGGGCGACGCGGCCATTCTTGACGCCTACTCGCGGGCGGTGGTGACGGCCACGGAAAAGGTCAGCCCGGCGGTGGTAAACATCGAGGTGAGCCAGGCCGGCCGCCGCCTCGGACCCTACGGAGATGGGGGCGAAACCCACGGCGGAGGCTCGGGCTTCCTGTTCACCCCCGACGGATTCATTCTCACCAACAGCCACGTGGTGCACGGGGCATCGCGCATAGCGGCCTCCCTGCCCGACGGCAGGCGACTTCCGGCGCGAGTTATCGGCGATGATCCCGGCAGCGATCTGGCCGTGCTGCGCATCGACGCCGGCGATCTGGCGGTTGCCGCCATGGGCGACTCGCAGCAGATTCGCGTGGGGCAGCTGGCCATCGCCATCGGCAATCCCTACGGGTTTCAGTACACGGTCACAGCGGGCGTGATCAGCGCGCTGGGGCGGAGCCTGCGGTCGCGCTCGGGGCGGCTGATAGACGACATCATCCAGACCGACGCCGCGCTCAATCCCGGCAACTCCGGGGGGCCGCTGGTCAGCTCCGATGGCCGCGTCATCGGCGTGAATACCGCCATCATTCTCCCCGCGCAGGGCATCTGCTTCGCCATCGGCATCAACACCGCCAAGTTCGTGGCGGGCCGGCTGATTCGCGATGGGCGCATCCGGCGCAGCTACGTCGGACTGGTCGGGCAGACCGTCCCGCTGGAGAAGAAGGTCGCGCGCTATCACGGGTTGACGCAGGAGCGCGCCATGCTGGTCATCGCCGTCGAGCCGGGCAGCCCGGCGGCGAAGGCAGGATTGCGGGAGCGCGATCTGGTGGTCTCCTGCGACGGCAAGCCCGTCATGGGGATCGACGACCTGCAGCGACTGTTGACCGATGCTCGCATCGCCGCCCCAACGTGGTTTGGAGTGGTTCGCGGCCGCGAGAAGCTGACCCTGGAAGTGATTCCGCTCGAGGCCCGCGAGTAAGAACACCGAGTCCGACTGTTCATCTGAGCGAGGGCCGAGCAGACTCACGAGGCCCGAGTCATAAGACCTCGTGTTTCCGAACTCCGCTGCGGCCTGCCTTGAAAGGGCGCGCCTTCAGCCGAACTGAATGCTGATTGCTGAATACTGATTGCTGATGGTTGATGGCTGATGGCTGCTGAGGGAACAGCCGACTCTAGCGCACGCTGATGAGTCTGCTGCCGAGCTGAATCAATTCCGTGCGAGCCGTCATGATGCCGGCGGCGGGCTGGAGGGTCAGTTCCTGCGATTGCGCCGCATGGGCGGGCTTGGAGGGGCTCTCCGCGATCATCTTCTCCGCCTTTGCCACCGCCCTTTGCTCCAGGCACTGCAACACCTGGCTGGGGCGCGGCACGCTGGGCGGATTCACTCCCGCCAATCCCAGGACGCCCGCCAGGATCAAGCCCAGGCCCAGCCACTCGGTGTCGTGATGTGGAAGATACTGCCGCTTGCCCTGCATTTTGCTTTCCTCCAGCCTTCCCAATTGCTATTAGAGAGACGGTGGGACCGGCGAATTGTTAGCTGGGATTTTTGGAGAAAAGCCGTACTCAGCCCTCAGCATTCAGCGCTCAGCATTCAGGAACCAGCGATCAGCATGCGGCGCTTCACAGCAGGCCGAAACGGCGCACCGGAACACGAGGTCCTTCGACTGGGCCCTCGACTTTCAGCTCGGCCCTCGCTCAGGATGACAATGTGATGCTCTGCTCTGAACCCAGGTTAGCGCCGAACTGCACGGCGCGAACCTGGGGCTCGCGTTTCCTGCGCTTCGGCTGAGCGCTGAATGCTGAGGGCCAATTCCGGCTTCTGGCTCACGCCACGCGCGCCAGGTGGAGGGCGAACCAGCCTTTGGCGTCGCTCCAGGAGCGCTCGAGGGCGAAGCCGCCGAGGTCGAGAATCGAGCGCACCATGTTGGGCGTGAACTTGTAGCTGTTCTCGGTGTGAATGGTTTCGCCGCGCGCGAAGGAGAACTCCTCGCCCAGCAGGCCGATGGGCACCACCTGGCGGCGCACGCTCTCCAGATGCATTTCGATGCGCGAGCAGCCGGGGTTCCATCGCGCCCGGTGACGGAACCAGCCCACCTGGAAGCCGCCTTCCAGTTCGCGGTTGATGCGCACCAGCACGTTGCGGTTGAATTCTGCGGTCACGCCCTGGGAGTCGTTGTAGGCGGGCAGCAGGATGGACCTGGGTTTGACCATGTCCGTGCCCAAGAGCAGCGCGTCCCCGGGGTGCAGCGAGTGGCGAAGATTGCGCAGCAACCTTCCGGCCTGCATCGGCTCAAAGTTGCCGATGCTCGATCCCAGGTAGAGCGCCAGCTTGCGCCCGCGCAACTCACGTACCGGCCCCAGCCCGGCAGTGTAGTCCATCACCACGGGACGAACGCGCAGGCCGGGGAAGTCGCCGTTCAGGTGGCCGACCGCCTCCTCCAGCGCCGAGTGGGAGATGTCCAGGGGAATGAATTCCAGATTCTCCTGGCGTTCGAGGATGGCGCGGATCAGGGTGCGGGTCTTGGAGGCGGTGCCGGCGCCGAGTTCGATCAAGGTCAGCGGGATGCCGGCGGCGGAGACGATCTCAGCCGCGGATTCCTCCAGGATGCCGCGCTCGGTGCGGGTGAGGTAGTACTCGGGAAGCTGGGTGATCTGCTCGAACAGCGCCGAGCCGCGGGCATCGTAGAAGAGTTTCGGCGGAAGCGACTTGGGCATGCGGCTCAGCCCCGCCAGCACGTCGCGGGCGATGGGCGAAAGCCGCAAGGGAAGCGGGGTAGGGGCGTTCATGCCGATTCTCGCCCCCCATCCTTGGCCAGCCGGATGCCGGAGAACTGCCAGCGTGCGTGCGGCGGAAAGAAGTTGCGGTAGCTGGCGCGAAGGTGGCTGGCGGGCGTGGCGCAGGAGCCGCCGCGCAACACCATCTGGTTGCACATGAATTTTCCGTTGTACTCGCCCAGCGCTCCCGCCGCCGGACGAAAGCCGGGATACGGCGAATAGGGGCTGGCGGTCCACTCCCAGACGTCGCCGAACAGTTGCGCCGGAAAAGCTTCCGCCGGTTGCGCCAGCGGCCGGGGATGATAGCTTGCGCTCTCCAGCAGATTGCCCTCGATCGGGCAGCCCGCCGCGGCCACCTCCCACTCCGCCTCGGTCGCCAGACGCGCACCCGCCCAGCGGGCGAAGGCATCCGCTTCGTAATAGCTGACGTGCGCCACCGGCTCCCGGGGATCGACGGGGCGAAGACCTGCCAGGGTGAAGGCGAACCAGGCGCCGTCGCGCTGCTCCCAGTAGAGCGGAGCGCTCCAGCGTTGACTGGCGACCGTATCCCAGCCGTCGGAAAGCCACAACTCCGGCCGGCGATAGCCGCCATCGTCGATGAACTCCAGGTACTCGCCGTTGGTCGCCAGGCGCGAGCCCAGGCGGAAGCCTTGCAGATAAACTTCGTGGCGCGGCGTTTCGTTGTCGAAGGCAAACGACGAAGACGCGTGCCCCAGCGAGTAGATGCCTTCCTCGAAGGAAAACCACGCCAGCCGCGGCGCGCCCGCCTGCCCGCCGGAAGAGCGCGCCTCGGCCGCCGCCGGCGCATAGGCCGGGCGCAGCGGCTGCGACCAGAAGCCGTGCTTGATGTCGGTGAGGATCAGCTCCTGGTGCTGCTGCTCATGATTCAGGCCGAGCTCGACCAGGCAGCGCAGCTCCGGGGTAAGAATATCGTTCCGCGATATAAAATCCAGCATGTGGCGGTCCACATGGCGGCGGTAGTCGAGCACCCGCTCCAGCGGCGGGCGGGAGAACAGCCCGCGGTAGCCGCGCTGGGGATGGCCTCCGAGCTGCTTGTAATAGGAGTTGAAGACGAAGGGGAAGTCGCGATCGAACAGCTCGTAGCCGGGCTGATTGGCGTGCAGGATAAAGGTCTCGAAGAACCAGGTGGTGTGGGCCTGGTGCCACTTGCCGGGACTGCAGTCGGGCATGGACTGCAGCATCTGGTCTTCCGGGCTGAGGGGACGGCACAGTCCTTCGGTGACCGCGCGTATGGCTGCGTACCGCGAGGCCAGGCCGTCGAGCGTGCCCGGCGAGGAAACCACAACCGCGCTGGCGTGACGTTCCTTCATGGGCCTGATTGACCTTCTGCCCGGCCGAAAGCTGCCGGCGAGCCGGGGGAGCGGCTGAATGTAATCCAACTCCTCCGCCGGGACCAGCAGTTCCTCCGCGACGCTCCTGTTTCGATGTGAATTGCGGACCCGCGCTCCAGAATTTTCGGGGGAGCGGGGACTCGGGGCAGGGGGTGCGATACAATCGAAGCGTGACTATCACGCTGATTTTGAAGGAATTTCTATGAGCTGCGGAAGTCCGTTCAGTCCCCCTGCCAGCCAGCCGCCGGTCAAGCGCACGGTTTTTTGCGTGAAGTTCCAGAAGGAGATGCCGGGCCTGGACGAGCCGCCGTTCGAGGGGGAACTGGGCCAGAAGATTTACGAGCAGGTTTCGCGCGACGCCTGGGCGATGTGGGCGGAGCACTGCAAGATGATCCTGAACGAATTTCGGCTGAACCCAGCCAACAAAGCGGATCAGGAAATCATCGTCAAGCAGATGGAGCAGTATTTCTTCGGTGAGGGCGCGGCCCTGCCGCCGGATTACGTCCCGCCACGCGCCAAGCAGTAAGACGGCGGCAGTCAACAAGCAGCAATCAGCAGTCAGCAATCAGCAATCAGCATTCAGCAATCAGGAGTCAGTAATTAGCTGCTGTGCCCCAGGTTCGCGCCGCGCTGTGCCAGGAGAGGCGATACGGCGAGGTCCTTCGACTCGGGCCTTGTAAGCCACCTCAGCACTCAGCATTCAGTGGTCAGCAGGCAGCACTCAGCAGTGAGCAATCAGCGGTCAGCGATCGGCGGTCAGCTTTTTTGGGGGCGAGGCGGGAGCGAAGGGGAAGCAGGGAGTCTCGGGGGGAGGAGGTGTGGAGTGGGTGGAGGGGTTGGAGTGGGGAGGGTGTGGAGTTGATGGAGTGGGTGGAGTGGGTGGAGGCGGCATCGTCGTCGTCGGGAGCGGGGTGGGGGCGGCGGTTGGAGGGCTGGTTGAGCAACTGGAGGACGAATTCGGTCATGTTGCGGGGCTCGCCGTGGTAGGGCTGGGCGGGCTCGGGGGCGGTTTGGGCGAAGTCGGGGCGGCGGATGAGGCTGGCCATGAGGCTGAGGCAGTGCAGCAGCTTGCCGGCGAGCTTGAGGTCGATGAGGCCGTCGAGCTGGGCCTGGGCGATCTGCTGGGTGGCGAGCATGAGGGAGCGGGAGTCTTCGCAGATGGGGAGGCGGTAGCCGGACATGCCGGGGAGCAACTCGCTCTGGTGGGCCTGGTGGTGGAAGTGGCAGTGCTGGCGGCCGGGGAGGGGGGCGGCGGGACAGCGGCGTCCGGTGACCTGGATGTGAGCGCAAGTGGGTGTGGCTGGCATGGCTGTGCTCCTTAAGAAAAATTTCTCCCTGGGCGGCGCGGGGGCCGACCCTGGTTGCGACGAATCGTTTGTTTTCGGCTGGTTAGTGAGCATTGCCGCGCAAAATATTGATTTGGCGGCAGTTAGGTCCTAAATTCTTAAAGAATAAGGGGTTGGCGTGAGCCGCGGGCACCCTGGGGCAAGGCACGAAACACAAGGTCCTTCGACTCGGGCCTCGACCTTCTGGTCGGCCCTCGCTCAGGATGACAGGTGTTGATGTTTCGCCGTCACCCAGGTTAGCGCCGAACCGCGCCGCGCGAACCTGGGCCACCTGGGTTAGCGCCGAACGGCGCGGCGCGAGCTTGGGGCACAGGGCTGAGCACTCTTTGCACGTTTTCCCGAACAGTGGAATCACTGAGCACCTGATTGATCGCGGCTACAAAATTCTGGGGAGATGCGTGGTCCGGGGATAGGACTACGCCCACTTTCTTGTTCGCTATCCTCGCTGCCACACCGGGTTGATCATTGGTTATGGTAGCGCAAGCATGGGCACACCGCTGGAAAGAGATTCAAGGGCTGTGTTCAATCCTGCGTGAGTGATACATAGAGAACTGCGTTTAAGGACCTCGATT
>DATHDM010000045.1:0-5368 GCA_035319065.1 Terriglobales bacterium | reverse complement strand
AGAGCCATGCCCCTGGCGCGCGCTCCTGCTGCTCCTCGCAGCGACAGGAAGAAGAATCGCTGGTCCCTCGGGTTAGCCACTCTTCCATCCAGCATTGGGGAGCGGTTCAGCCGGTCGCCGTTGAGCCATCGGCCGGCTCCGGCCCCGTTGGGGTTGGCTCTTCCGCGATCTCCCCGGCTCCTCTGGAATCTCTCTACTCCCTGAGGATCTAGTCCCCTTTCATCTCCGTGCGCCCGCACCCCTGCGGGCATGAGCGTGCGTAATCGCTTTGTGTTTTGTCGTGGGAGTTGGAGATGAAATTCCTTCGTGTACTTGCCTTTCTGCTGCTAGCGCCGGCGGCATTGCCGGCGACAGATCCCTGGGCGCTGGACCTTGCGCAGCTTGGAGAAAGCATGCCGCAACACCGGGCGGAGGTTCCTCCGAAAACTCTGGTCGAACTGGAGGAGATTGCCATGGTGGGCAACCCAGAGATTCGCGCTGCGGTGCGGCGCGTGACCGTGGCGGAGCAGCGCCAAGGGGGCGCGGGGGCGCTGGAGGATCCCGCGTTCCAGTATCGGGACTGGGGCACACCCCTGCAACAGCCGTGGAACCTGAATCAGGCGCAGAACATGTTCATGATCACGCAAGCGCTGCCAGGGCCGGGGAAACGCGGGCTGCGCTCGGAAATTGCCGGCAAGGACATCGACATTGCCAAGGCCGAGCTGGAAGCCACGCGGCGCGACGTCCGCACCCGGGTGCGCAAGGCGTTTTACGATCTGCTGCGAAACTTCGACGAGTGGCGTCTGCACGACGAACAGGCAACGCTGGCACGCGAGGGACTGCAGGCGGCGCGCATCAAGTACACAGTGGGCAAGGTTCCACAGCAGGACGTGTTGAAGGCGCAAATCGCGCTGACAAGACTGCTGGAGCACCTCATCGACCTGGAGCAGAACGGGCAAGTGGCGCGCGCGACGCTGAACGCGCTGCTGGGACGCGATCCCACGCAACCCCTCGAGGTGGCGGGCGAGTATGGGATTCCCGATCAGCTGCCCTCGGTGGTGGACCTGGAGAAGCTGGCGCTGGAGAACCGTCCGGAGCTGCTGGCGCTTTCCAAAACGATCGAGCAGAGCGAGGCCAAACAGCGTTTGGCGGAGAAGTCCTATTCACCCGATTACGCCATCGGGGCCGGCTACATGCTGCAGCCGGAGGATGCGAAGTTCCGCAACAACTACATGCTGGAGTTCTCGCTGAATCTTCCCTGGCTCAACCGCCGCAAGCACGAGTCGGAAATTGGCGAGGCCCGGGCCGCGGTGTCTGCCCGGCAGGCGGAATACGAGAACCAGCGCAACGCGGTGTTCCTGCAGATCCAGGAGGCCTGGATCAAGGCACGAACGGCGCAGCGCATGGCGGCGCTCTATCGCGATACCCTTCGCCCGCAGGCCGAAGCCTCACTCAAGGCGGCGGCAGCGGCTTACAAGAACGACCGCGCCGACTTTCTGAACCTGCTCGACAGCCAAAACCTGAACCTCGACGTGCAGTCGTCGTATTTCAAGGCTGAGGCGGAGTTCGAGAACCGACTGGCAGAGCTGGAGCAGGCGGTGGGGGCTCCCATCCCGCGGGAAGCAGGTCGCACCTCTCCGGCAGGAGGGGCGCAATGAACTTCCGCGAAAAGAAATACCTCGTGGTCGGAATGACAGCAGGCCTGGTGGTTGCGTTGGGCGCGATTCAGGGGACCCACCTGATGCAGCGACGGAGAGTCTCTGCACCTGGAAGGCTCGGCAACGAGGCAACCGCGGCAGCCGTGGCCCCCGCTGCCGAGCAGGGCATGGCTTCGGGAATCGATTCGCAGCTGGCAGCAGAATCCGGGGCGTCGGTGGAGCTGACTGCACAGGAGCAGGCGGCTGCCGGGATACAGGTGGAGACGGTGCGCCGCCGCCGCTTGAGCGATCAACTGCAAGCTTTCGGGCGGGTGGAAGAACCCGAAACCCAGCTGGCGACCATCAGCGCGCGCATTGCCGGACGCGTGGACAAGCTCTATGTGCAGTACACCGGGCAGCCCATTCAGCGTGGCCAGGCGATCGCCGACATTTACAGCCCCGAGGTAAGCGCTACGGCGGAGGAGTACCGGCTGGCGCTGGAAGGCCGGCGGCAACTCGGCGCCAGCGCGGAGAAGCAGGCAATCGAGCAGGCCGACGATCTGGTTGCAGCCAGCCGAAGGCGGCTCGAGCTGTGGGGCATTTCTCCCGCTCAGATCAGCGACAGCAGCGCAGCAGATTCAATTCCCCACGTCACCATCTACGCTCCCAGCGGCGGAACCATCATCGAACGCAAAGTCACACAAGGGCAGTACGTCAACAGCGGCGACGTGCTCTACACGGTGGCGGACCTCAGCTCGGTCTGGGTGAAGGCGGATGTGTACGAGTCCGATTTGCCCCACCTCCGCATGAACCAGGAAGTGGCGATCACCTCCGACGCTCTTCCGGGGACGAGCATTCACGGCAGAGTGGAGTTTATCGAGCCGACGGCCAGCACGCAGACCCGCACCGTGCCGGTCCACATTCATGTGAGCAATTCGGGGATGCGATTGCGTCCGGGGATGTTCGTGCGCGCGGTCTTCATGGCACCCAACTCAGCTGCCACGCTGGTGGTTCCACGTTCGGCGGTGCTCGATACCGGCACGCGGCAGATTGCGTACATCGCCAGGGGGAAGGGCGTCTTCGAGGCGCGGCAGATCGAGGTCGGCCGTCCCGGCGAGGACTACTACCCGGTTCTGAAAGGGCTGCGCGAAGGCGAGCAGATTGTGGTGAACGGGAATTTCCTCATCGATTCCCAGACTCGTCTGACTGGCGGCATGACGGGCCTGTTCGGCGGATCCAAGGAGTTCGCGGGACAGGCGTCCAAGAACGCAACTCAGGGAACGGCTGCTCAAGGCGGATCAGGCGTGCAGCTCAGAGTGCGCACCGAGCCCGATCCCCTCAAGGGCAACGCTCAGGCGATGTTTCATGCCAAGTTGACCGACGCCGGGGGCCAGGGCATCGCAGACGCGCACGTGAAGGTCACGCTGGTGATGCCGGCGATGCCCGCGATGAGCATGCCTGAAATGCGGAGCTCGGGCGAGCTTGGCTGGAACGGGAGCGAATACGCCGGCCAGGTGCGGATCCCGGTGGCGGGCTCGTGGAATGCAACGGTTGAGGCGAGCCGCGCCGGACAGAGCCTGGCGATCGAGCACCTCCGCTTGCGGGCGCAGTAGGAGAGGCCATGATTAACCGCATCATCGAATTCTCGCTGCGCAACCGCATGCTGATCCTGCTTGCGTATGCTGCGCTCGCCGCCGCCGGATACTGGGCCCTGGTGCACACCCCCATCGACGCCATACCCGATCTCAGCGAAAACCAGGTCATCGTGTTCACCGATTGGCCGGGCCGCAGCCCGCAGGAAGTGGAAGACCAGATCACCTATCCCCTGACCGTGAACCTGCAGGGAATGCCGGGAGTGAGGACGGTGCGCTCGTCGTCGGCGTTCGGGTTTTCCATGATCAACATCATCTTCGAGGACAACATCGGGATCTACTTCGCTCGCACCCGGGTGCTGGAACGGCTCAGCCTGGCAAGCAGCTTTCTGCCGGCGGGAGTGACGCCGGTGCTTGGGCCGGATGCGACGGGGGTCGGTCAGGTGTTCTGGTACACGCTGGACGGCCCGTACGACAGCGGCACGCTGCACTCGATCCAGGACTGGTTCGTCCGCTACCAGCTCAACTCCATCCCGGGCGTGGCGGAAGTGGCCAGCGTGGGCGGCTACATCCGACAATACCAAATCGATATCGATCCGGTGAAGCTGCGCGCCTACAACATCTCCATGAAGGATGTCTTCATGGCGGTAGAACGCAGCAACAACAACGTGGGGGCAAAGGTAGTGGAGCTGGGCGATGCGGAATATGCGGTCCGGGGACTGGGCCTGATCAAAAACACGCAGGACATCGAGAATATCGTGGTGGGCGCCAATCGCGGCGTTCCCATTTACATCCGAAACCTGGCCTCGGTGCAACTGGGACCGGAATTTCGCCGCGGCGTGCTCAACAATGCCGGCCGCGAGGCGGTGGGCGGGGTGGTGGTGATCCGTTACGGAGCCAACGCGCTGGAAGTGATCGACGCGGTGAAGGCGAAGATCGAAGCCATCAGCCCGGGGTTGCCCAAAGGCATTCACATCGAACCCTTCTACGATCGCAGCATCCTGATCCATCACGCGGTGGACACTCTGCAGCACGCGCTGCTGGAGGAGATTGTCCTGGTCACTTTGGCCCACGTCATCTTCCTCTGGCATTTCCGCAGCATTCTGGTGGTCACACTGCCTCTGCCGCTGGCGGTGCTGAGCGCATTTCTGTTCATGAAGGGCTGGGGCATATCGTCCAACATCATGTCGCTGGGGGGAATCGCCATTGCCATAGGAGTGCTGGTGGACGCGGGAATCGTGATGACGGAGAACGTCATCCGTCACGCCGAGCGATTCAGCGAGGCTGACGGCGACTACCAGCCGCACCTGTGGCAAATCACGCTGGATGCCGCCAAGCTGGTGGGCCGGCCGATCTTCTTTGCCATGGTGATCATCATCCTGGCGTTTATTCCGGTGTTCGCGCTCACCGGCATTGAAGGCAAGATGTTCCATCCCCTGGCGTTCACCAAGACGTTCTCCATGGTGGGCTCGACCATCATCGCCATCACGCTGGTTCCGGTGCTGTGCAGCTTTCTGATTCGGGGCACATTACATCGTGAAGACGAGAATCCTGTGATGCGCTTCTTGCGGGCGCTGTACCAACCGGCGCTGAAGTGGGCGCTCGGCCACCGCGCCATCACGCTGCTGGGGGCAGCATCGCTGTTCGTGGGCGCGCTACTGGTGGCGCGCACGATCGGTTCCGAATTCATGCCGCCGCTGGACGAAGAGACGGCAATGTTCATGCCCATCACCGATCCCCGGATTTCGCTCACCAAGGCGACGGAAATCCTGCGCCAGCAGGACCAGATCATCGCTGAGGATCCGGCGGTGGAAAAGGTGGTGGGAAAGATCGGACGGGCTGAAACCGCCACCGATCCGGCACCCGTCAACATGGCCGAGATCACCATCATTCTGAAGCCCAAGGAGCAATGGTCCAAGGGTGTCACCAAGGACGGCATTCTGGCTCGCCTGGATGAAAAGCTGCGTATTCCCGGCGTCACCAATATCTGGACGCAGCCGATCCGCAACCGCATCGACATGCTGTCTACCGGAATCCGGACGCAGGTTGGGGTGAAGGTCTTCGGCCCTGATCTGAAGACCATCGAGAAGCTCTCGGAGGAGATCGAGCGCGTGCTTCGCACCATCCCGGGTGCGGTGGACCTGTATGCCGAGCGCATTA
>DATHDM010000044.1:0-3856 GCA_035319065.1 Terriglobales bacterium | reverse complement strand
CGCTGCTCGAGGTGGTGCCGCCAGACTGCAGGTCGCTGATATTCGCCGTAAAGTTCAGGAATTGCGGATTGAATAAGTGTCCGGAGAGAGCGGCGTCCACCGTGCCGCCAAACAAAGTGTCGGTGGTGTTTCCGGTCTGGCCCAGGGTCTCGGTGTCCAGGCTGCCGTGGTGGAAATCGAACCCGATCGCCCCGCTCAGCCGCCAGCGCGGCTGCTGCTCTTCATACCAGGGGACGTACTGGGCGATCAGCGGCGCGCTGGTGATCACCACCGCCATCAGGATCGCGAACTTCTCCCCGCGCCGCCTCACTGCCACCCTCCGCATTGAATCTCTCGAGCACGCGCTTTCAAGTTTCAAAGATGAGGAAGGCGAGCTAACTCGCCTTCCTCGAACAGGCCTTACTGGATCGACTTGCTGAGATCGCTATGGCAGTACAGGCACCACGAACCATTCGTAGCCGTGTACACCACAGCGAAGTTACGGAACAGCAAGTGCGTGCTGGTGTGGGGCTCATGGCAGGTGGAGCACTGCATCTTTTGGTTGAAAAGTGGGACCACTGCGTTGCCCGTGTTGATGTCCACTCCCTTCGGGCCGGCCGGAACTCTCATTCCAGCGTTGGCCGCGAGGGTGGCGTCATACGTGAAGTTGACCGGGTGGGTCTTGTTGACATCCGTCGGGTTGATGACACGGGTGCTGGGCAGAGCCCCGATGGTTCCAATCGCCCCGGTGTAGGTTGAATTCAGGGCGACGGTGCCGTCGTGGCAGCTCATGCACATGATGCTGGGGTTGGTGGTGTCAGCATCGGTGCCCGTGGCTTGCAGCGACTGTAGGTCGGTGGCCTGTTGTGTCCAGCTCGTGTACGCGGTGTAAGCCGTGGAGGAGCTGAAAGTGTGGTTCCACAACAGTTGGGCCGGAGTAGTAGCGGTCGGATTGTCAGACGCGAACTTGTGAGCGATGTGGCAGTAATTGCACAGGGCATAGCTGCCGCCGGTGGACCCAGTGGCAATGCCGCCGCTGCCGGTTGCGCGCAGGTCGTGGGGGCCGTTGATGATCAATGCCTTATCGACCCTTGCATAGCTCATGCTGGTGATCAGGATCACCGCCAGCATCAGCATCAGGACTACGCGTAGAGATTTCATGAAGACCTCCTGATGATTGGTACTGCTTGTATCCAGGTAATTACCCTTGGTACCCGTTACATCTATAGCTTCTGCATGCACTCGAGTGCGCACAGAACTCCTTAGTTGCTGCCCAGGAACTGGAACACCTGCACCCGTCCGTTGAGCTGGTCGCCCACGTACACGCGGTTGTTCTTGTCGATGTACATTCCATTCGGCAGCTGAAACTGTCCCGGCCCGATCCCCGGGCTGCCCACGAACATGCGCACGTGCCCGGTGGAATCGAAAATCTGAAAATTGTTGAATGCCGCGTCCGCCACCCAGATGTTGCCTTCGCTGTCGAACGCAATTCCCTTGGGCCGCACGAAATTCCCCGGCGACATCGCCTGCTGGCCGAAGCGGCGCACGAATTTGAAGTTGGCGTCGAACACCCGCACCGAGCAGCTCCCGGTGTCGGTGATGGCGAAGCTGCCATCGTTGCGGTTCACGGCGACGCCCACGGGGTACTGAAACTCATCGTCTTTCTTGGATCCGAATTTGCCCACCTTGCGGACCAGCGCCAGGGTCTCCGGGTCGTACACGAACACCGTCTGCGCCCGCGTGTCGGCGATGTACAGCCGCTGCCGCGCCTCGTCCAGTGCCATGTACGCCGGGGTCTGCATGCCTTCGTCGGAGCCGAAGTTGGCGATCATCTTCATCTGCGGGTTGAACTTCATTACCAGGTGAAGCTGCGAGTCGGAGATGAAGACGTTGTCCTTCCCGTCGATCACGATCCCCACCGGGCTGCGGAAGTACACCCCGTTATCGCCGTTGATGCGCAAGAGTTGCTTCTTCTCGCGGTCGATGACGTAGAGCACCGCCCGCCCCACCGACACGATGTACACCCGCCCCTTGGAGTCGGTGGCGATGCCGGCCGGTTTGCCGAAGTCCTCGGCGACATTCTTTTCGGGCACGCCCGCCAGCTTGTCCGCCCACGTGCGCTTGCGTATGGGCTCCACCTGCAGGTTGTTGTCCCACTCTTCGATGAACCTGACGCGCGGCTTATCCGGCGGCATCGGCCACACCAGCGTGGCCGGATCGACGGCGGGAGCCGCATCCGGTTTCTTGCCGCCAACCGCCGGCCGGGAAAAGAGCCCCAACGCCAGACCCAACGCCAGCGTCACATCGATGACGGTTCGGAAATTGCGTCTCGGGCTGCGCATGCTATTGTTGCTCCCCACGCGTCTTATTTGCCGGCTTGCCGGCATCCGGATTCTTCTTCCTCAGCTCTTCCATCCGCTTCGCCTCCAGCGCCTTCCCCTCCGCCAGCGCCTGCTCTTCTTTGGCCGTGTCCACCACCAGGTGACACTGCGTGCAGATGTCCCGCCCCTCCTTGTCCAGGTCGGGCAGCAGCTTCTCCTGTGTGGAGGTGTGCGTGGCGTGGCAGGTGGTGCAGCTCATCTTCTCCGTCGGCTTCAGCGGATTGGCCACGCCCACGGTGGGATGCTTGTCGATGGGGTGCCCCGACTTCAGATCGAAACTCAGGTACAGCCGCGGAATCTGTTTGAAATCGTCGCGGCTCATCTCCTGCGTCTTGAAGATCGCAACCTTTTCCGGCACTTCCTTGCGCACGCCGTGGCACTCCAGGCAGAAGCTGGCGTTCAGGTCGGCGCGCAACTGCTTGGGATAGTCGCTGACGTGCGGATCGTGGCAGGTCACGCACTGCCCCTTGTCGTAGGGACCGTGCTGCGTGTCGCTCTCCTTGGCGGTCTTGGCGTGGCAGGTGAAGCAGAGCTGATCCTTTGGCTGATTCAGGTTGATGCTGGTCACGTCCTTCTCCGTCTTCACCTCGTGGCAACTGGTGCAGCCCATGGCGATGGCGGTGTGAACGTTCTTGCCCTTGCTCTTGTCCTCGTGGCACTCCAGGCACTTGGCGGCATCCACATTGGCTTCGAGCGGCACCGGATGCTCGCCTGCCCGCGCGCGCATGCCAAACCCGAGCGCCAGGAAAATCAGAATCGACTTCGCCGCCTTCATCACCGGCTCCAGCGGAGTGCACTGCACGAAAGGTGCCGCCGTAGCAGTCTCTGCCGATAACTTTGCAACTTGCTGAACAGGAATTATTTGATCGTTCGGGAGTGGCTCAGCGGAGATGCGCGGGAGGGCTGGATTGTGGGCCTTCTGCCGCAGGCTGGACGGTGAAAACGCGCATCCACTCAAGGCTTTGCGATGCTGTGATGCCCTCCGGATTTTGGTCGCACCTAGCACGTTGACCGCTGGAAGAAGGCATCAGGTCACGCCTTCCCGCGTGAAGAGCCTTAGGACTCTCTAATGAACAATAGGGTCGGGCGAAGGGGTTATGACCCAGCACACGTCCGGACGTGACCCCCCTCACAATTGTTGAACTTCTCCACTTTGACCCCGCACAGTGCGTGGTAACCATCAGCCGATGTGTGATATCGCCCAAGCAGGCTCCGCGCAGGCGGGCCGCGGGCCGCGTAAGCCTTTGTTCTTCCACCCTCGCGCCCTTCCCGACGCTCTGGTACGGCAGTTGCTTTAAGTACCGCGGGGGGAAGAAGCATGGCTGTGCCAGCTTTAGCGAGGCGGGTTTACCGGGTCCTGGCCTCGGTCAAGACCGGCATCATCCTGCTCATCGTGCTGGGCATCGTATCCGCCACCGGCACCTTTATCCTTCAGCGCCCGATCACCGACCCGCAGCAGATCGAGCGTAGCTACTCACCCCAAACCCTCTACTGGC
>DATHDM010000043.1:0-9841 GCA_035319065.1 Terriglobales bacterium | reverse complement strand
CCGTCGCCTTGCCCTCTCATCCCCAGTCTCGAGAACCAGAAATCAGTGACTCAGCTTCAGTCCCGGGACGCAGCACCAACCGGGAAAACTCAGAGGCTGTCAAAGAACGAGTGTGTTTTTACTCCCCCCTCGCTTCCCGTCAAGAATAAATCGCGCTGCTTTATCCGATTTGTTTTCAACCGCATGCCGACTGTCCACAGCCGAGTGCCCGAAAATGGGGCAGGAGGGATTCCCCGATTCCGCCAAAAGCCGCGCTCAGCGCGTCTTTTCCGCCCTCCACCCCTCCCCGGCGGGCATATTCCCTGCTCCCCAACCCTCCCCCCATGTGCAAAACCCAGCACAATCCGCTCCCCATGCGGATTTTCAAGTGTCACAAAAACGAAACAAGCGTGGTATCCGCGCTGCGAACGGGCCCGCGACGCCAATCGTCTCCTCTTTTCAGTGACTCTCCAGCCAGCGCACCGCCGCACCGACCAGATAAATCGATCCCGTCACCACCAGCAAACCGCGGGGCGCTGTCGCCGTGGCCGCCAACAGCAAGGCCCTCTCGAAGTTTGACTCCTCGCCGACCTCCGCGCCAGTTCGCACCGCCGCTGCGCGGATTTCCTCCGGCGTGGCGGAGCGAGGATTGTCCACCTGGGTCGCGATCACCCGCTCTGCCAGGGGGAACAAAATCTCGGCTATCTCAGCTCCTGCCTTGTCGCGAAGCACTCCGAACAGCAGGGTGATCTCTCTCCCCTCGTATCGCTCGGAGAGCGCCGAGCGCAGGGCCCACGCCCCGGCCGGATTGTGGGCCACGTCCAGCACCATTTCCGGCCGTCCGGCTGCGGCGGGAACAACCTGGAACCTCCCCGGCCACCTGGTCTGGCGAATGCCGCTCTCGATGGCATCGGCGTCCACCCGGATCCCGGCGCGGGACAGCTCTTCCGCGGCTGCGATGGCCAGAGCCAGGTTGCGCAACTGATGCCGTCCTACCAGCGGCGAGTCCACCGTGATCTCCCTTTCCATGACCTGCAGCGGATACCGATTTCTCGCGCTCGCGCCATGTGCCCGCGGATCCCACGGGGTTCCCGCCGCTCCCGGCGCCACCGGTGGAACATACGCCGCGGCGTTGACCGCGGTGGCATTTCGCTCCAGCACGATCCTGCCGATGACGTCATTGGCCTGCGGATGCTGCGGCAGAGTGACGACGATCCCGCCTTCGCGAATGATGCCTGCCTTTTCGGCGGCGATCTCCGCGATGGTGTCGCCGAGAAACTTCTGGTGATCCAGCGACACATCGGTGATCACGGAGAGCGCCGGCTCAACCACATTGGTCGCGTCCAGCCGCCCCCCCATGCCCACCTCAAGCACCGCGATCTCCACCCCCGCCCGGGCAAAGTGCTCGAAGGTCATCGCGGTCAGCATCTCGAAGAAGCTGGGGTGCCAGGGAAGCTCGCTGCGCGAGACCAGCCACCTGGCCATGTGCTCTGCCCGATCGTGGCTGAGGGCGAAGTCGGCGTCGCTGATCTCCTCGCCGTTGATGCGGATGCGCTCATTCACCTTCACCAGGTGGGGCGAAGTGTAGAGGCCGGTGCGATGCCCGGCCGCCTGCAGGATGGCGGCCAGTGTGGCCGCGGTGGAGCCTTTGCCGTTAGTCCCGGCGATCAGCACCGAGCGGAATTTCTGCTGCGGGTTCCCCAACGCGCGCAGCAGCACGCGCATGTGCACCAGGTCGAACTTGTGCGACGGCGTGTTCGCCAGCTCGTGTCCCAGCTCATACAACTGCGCAACTGCCGATTGGTAGCTCGGCGCCACGGTTTTTCAGCTTACCCAGACCTGGTGCAAATGTCATCTCGAGCGGCGACAAGGCGCACACAAGCCGGTCCGCGTCCAAGGACCCTGCATTTCTCTCGACTGGACTTGATTGGAAAAGGAAGGACTACCCTGTGCGGCCGTCGGGCGTCATCCACGAGAGCGCGCGCGCAATGTAGGATTTCAAGTCTTTGCGGTGGACCACCGCGTCGAGCATGCCGTGCTCCAGCAGAAACTCGCTGCGCTGAAATCCTTCAGGCAGCTTCTGGCGAATGGTCTGCTCGATCACGCGCGGCCCCGCAAAGCCGATCAGCGCTCCCGGCTCGGCAATATTCAGGTCTCCCAGCATGGCGTAAGAAGCGGTAACGCCGCCTGTGGTCGGATCGGTCAGCACGGAAATGTAGGGAACCTTGGCATCGTCCATGCGCGCCAGCGCAGCGGAGATCTTTGCCAGTTGCATCAGGCTGACCACGCCCTCCATCATGCGCGCCCCGCCGGAGGCGGAAACCACGATCAGCGGGATTCGTTCGTTCGTTGCTTTTTCTACTGCCCGCGTGATCACCTCCCCCACCACCGTTCCCATGCTGCCGCCAATGAAGGAATACTCCATGGCGCTCACGATCACCGGGCGGCCCTCCAGCCGGCCGCGGGCATTGATGGTCGCGTCGGTAAAGCCGGTATCCTTCTGCGCCTGTCGGAGCCGCCCGGCATAGGGCTTCAAATCAGAAAACTTCAGCGGATCGGTGCTGACCAGGTTGTCGTCTTCGATGCGATAAACGCCGTCATCCAGCAACTGCGAGAGCCGCGTGCGCGCGTCGATGCGGAAGTGCTTATCGCAATAGGGGCAGACGTTGAGGTTTGCATCCAGGTCTTTTTTCCAGATGATCTTCCGGCACCTGTCGCACTTCACCCACAGGCCCTCGGTCTTCACCTTCTTCTCGCCCGAGCTGTCAATCGCGCCGGATTCTCGCCTGAACCAAGCCATAAAGCAGCAATCGGCCATCCGCAACTAGCCCTGGAGCTGGTGCTTCAGCCGATCACCGGACCTCCCCATTCCCTAGTACTCAATCCCCCGCTGCGCCCTGATGCCCCTCTGATAGGCATGCTTGACCTCGCGCATCTCGGTCACCGTGTCGGCAAGCTCGACAATTGTCGGATGCGCATTCCGCCCGGTCAAGATCACGTGCACCATCTCCGGCTTGCGCTTCAGGACCTCCACCACCCGCGCCGCATCCAGCATCTTGTAGCTGATGGCGTAGTTGATCTCGTCCAGGACTACCACGTCCCACTCCCCGCCCAGGATCGCTTTCTCGGCTTCCGCCCAGGCTTCCTCCACCAGGCGTACATCCTCGGGATCGGTCTCCGCGCCCCCCACCTTTACGAACCCTCGGCCCATCTGCTTCATCACAAAGCGGTCGCCGAAAGCTTTGACCGCGTCCAGCTCCCCATAGTGCCAGGAGCCCTTCAGAAACTGCAGCATCAGCACTCGCATCCCGTTGCCCACGGCGCGCAGCGCGGTGCCCATTGCCGCCGTAGTCTTGCCCTTACCCGGACCGGTGTTGACGATGATCAGACCGCGACGGACATCATTCATCTGGGGGTATTCATGCGCTGTCGCCGGCCGCAATCATCCAGACCGCCCCGCCAGCGGTAAGACAAGCGACTAGTTTAGCACCACGAGCAGAATCACCAGCCCCGGGCGGAACCAACTGGCGCACCTGTGCCCGCAGCGGTTCCGCCGAACCCATGCGGAGCATTTCTCTACGCAGCCTGCTGCAGGCTGCGTCGCAGCCCGATCACACTTGCCACTAGTCCCACCACCATCAATGCTGCCCAGGCGGCAAGAGTCCCTGCTGACACTCCTCCCTTGTGCAGGAAAACAAACCAGCGGTCCCACCCCAGGCCCAGCCGGGCGGGCTTGCGGCTGCCCAGGTAATGAAACAACAAATGAACCTGCCCGGCCAGCGAGTAGCTTAGCCGGTAGTTCCAGTGGACGTCGTAATAACGGCCGGTAGTCGCCTGATCTTCCATGAAGCTTGTGGCCAGTCCGATGCTCTGCACCATAATGCCGGCGACCAGCAGCCCAATCGCAAGCCAGCGCTTTCCCTTTCCCCCATTCGCGAGCGCCGGGCCAAGCCCAAGGCAGAGTGCGGCGGTTGCCGGCAGCAGGTAGCGCGGACCGAAACAGTAGCCACCCTCCCACTGCGTGTAGCGCGCAAAGAACAGCAGGTACGTCAGCGGCAGCAACGCTGCCAGGGCAGCCAGCCCTCGATCGCGCCGCCACAGCTCCCGCAGACCTGCAAATGCCAGCAGCACCGGGGGCGCAAACAGGAAAATCGACTTCCCCGGGGACAGAAGGAAACCGTACAGGCCGATCAGCAGCGGTGTATGGAAGGAATTCAGCTGCTTTCCGCGCTCCGCTGCCACTGGATAGCCGAACTCGAAGGCGTTTCCGAAGCGCGCAACGTTATACGCAAGCAGGAGCGCGACGATTGCAGCCGAGACCCCGGCCAGTGCCACTGCGGCGCGCATTCCAGCCTTTCCATCGCGGATCACCAGCGCCGCCAGAAACACCGCGATCGCGATTACATGCGTCGGCCGCACCCAAACCGCCAGTCCCAGAAGTGCGCCGGCTGCGGCTGCCGCTCTTCCCGAGACAGCCGAACCGCCGCCGTGTCCGAAGAGAACCAGCCCAGCCCCCAGCAACATTGCAGTCGCCAGCGGCTCAGAGAAGAACCATGCCGAATAGGCAAGCAACGGCGTGCCCAGGCCGAGGATCCCTGCAGCAAACAGTGAACTCCTCAAGTCCACGCCGATTCCGCTGAGCAGCAGAAAGGCCAGGGCAACCGCCAGGGCCGCGAATGTGGCGCTGCTCAGGCACGACGAGAACCCCACCACCAGGTCGTTCGCGTCTGCCGGAACTCGCGGCATACGGCTCAACGCATAAGCGCCCACTGCGTACCAGGGCGCGGCCGCGGCCGCGTGCCCCGGCGGATAGGCCGCTCGCGGCTTTCCCTGACGGTCGTATCGGCCATAGAAATTGTTCAGCGCGACCGCCTGCGGGATCGCCGTCGAATGCCGCAGCACCATGCTTTCGCTCTGGTAAAGCGTGGTGTATTCATCGAGGGTCCGGACGCGGCCAGTGGAGGTGAGCAGGTAAAGGCAATTGAAGCTGGCAAACAGCCACAGGGCGAGGCGCCGTCGAACTCTTCCTTGCGCGCCTGGAGCTTGTATCTGCGCCTGGACTTCCGTGGCCGTCACTGGAACCTGATCGTATCAGAGCCCGAGAGGTTACCCGCATCCCAGGACCCGGGCGGTAAACGCGGGTTGACCTGAGCCGCCCGCGGGTGTCCCTGCCAGCCCGGCGCAGTGCCGCCTGCGGCCAGCGGCCGCCAAATTTTCTATCCTTCGGCCTGTAATAATCCGCGAACTCGGGGCGTCGTCTAATGCGTAGCCACCAACGAGGGACACCTATGTCCGGCTTCCGCTCCCTGCTGCTGCTCGCCTTTGCGCTACCCTGTTTTGCCGCCGACAACCCCCCTCAGCTTACGGCCGACGAGATTATGGCGCGCGTGGCCGTCAACCAGGACCGCGCGGAACAGATGCGCAAGAACTACATTTACAAGCAGCACATCCACGTGGTCACTCACAAGACCAACGGCAAGATGATGCGGGAGGAGACGGCGGACTATAACGTGGTCCCCCAGCCTGACGGCGCCCGGAAGGACTTGCAGCTGCTTACCGGCCGCTATCTCCACAAGGGCAAATACGAAGATTTCAAGGGCGAGCCTCGACCCGACGCAGGCAGCGTCGATGCCGAGCTGATCGACTCTTTCCGCGCCGACCTGGCCCACGACTCTCGCCGCCAATCCGAGCACAAGCGGGGAGTGCACATCGACCTGGATGAGGAGACCCACTCCAAGGACGGCATCGCTGGCGATCTGTTTCCCCTTAGCAGCGCGCAGCAGAGCAAGTACATCTTCCGCCTGCTCGGGGAACTGACGTTTCAGGGCCGTCAAGCCTTTCATATCGCTTTCGGCCCGAAGAACAAAAACGACATCGATTGGGCGGGTGAAGCCTACATCGACCAGCAGGAATTTCAGCCCATGCTGGTCTTCACCAGGATGTCCCGCCAGATCCCCTTCCCCATCCGAACCCTCCTGGGCATCGACCTGCCTGGCCTCGGCTTCAGCGTGCAATACAAACGCCAGCCCGACGGCGTCTGGTTCCCCTCCAGCTTCGGAACCGAATTTCGCTTGAAGGTTCTGCACCTCCTCAATCGCGACGTCTCCCTGTCGCTCGACAACCGTGATTTCCAGCGCACCCACGTGGACACCAGGATCCAGTACGAGGAAGCGGCGCAATAGAGACTTCAGATCATCTGGAAGTGGCGCAGGGCATTTGCGACGGCCCGCAGTTTGTCAGGCGGGCAAGGTTCCTGCGGCTCGTTGTGGACTCTCCATTTATGCGCGATATGCCGCGGATCACCCTTCAACTCAAGCACGTGCGCAACCCAACTCCTCTTCGGAATGAAGCCGTGGACTCGCTTCACGAGGCGTTGGATCTGATCGTAGCTGGCCAATAGTCGACTCCTCGAACCGCCCTTGCAGTGGAAGAAGAGGCCCCTCTTTTTAGAAGATTGGTCCCACTGGCCGGCGCAATTGTCAGCAGGATGTAAAGAATTTGTCGTCTGTTGTTTACCGCAGGAGCGCAGAAGTCTGTGGGCCGCACACTCTCCCGAGAACGGCCATTGTTAGGATGTCGCGATCGTGGCGCGGCCTCAACACCCTCGCGTCAGGAATAATCCTGTCCCAGCAGCGCAAATCCCTCGCCCTCGGCGCGGTAGGTGATCACTGCCTTCTTTCCGGGCTGCAGGGCGTTGCGCAGGTCGCCCAGAAAGACCACCATCTTGGTGGACTTGCCGCCGTCGGGGCGCAGCGTGACCACCGACTTGTCGTGCTGCCCCACGGAAGCTTCGTAGAAGTCCACGCTCTGGATGAAGCACTTCTCGCGCAGCACGCCGTTGGCCGACGCCAGCGCCACGGATCCCAGTGCCTTCGCGCTCGTGGCGTAGCCCGCCGCTCCCGCCGCCTGCGGCTTCGGTTTCGCAAACGGCAACAGGCCCCGTTGGTAGAGTTCCATGAGAACGTTGATCCCAAACACGCTGGAGATCGCCAATAGGATGAGCGTGGTGAACAGGTTGTCCACGGTCATGCCGGGGGCGGTAATCAGAAACCAGGCAATTCCCACCAATGGCAATATCGCCAGCAGAATAGAAATCAGCAGCACGCTTTCTTCCTCCGTTCGTTCCCCTGGATCGCCCTCGGCCAACTATGACCCCGACTCGACCAGTTCCAGCATCCCCCGCTCATCGACCACCTTGACGCCGAGTTCCCGCGCCTTTTCCAGCTTCGATCCTGCATCGGCTCCCGCCACTACGTAGTCGGTCTTGCGGCTCACCGATCCCGAAACCCTTCCGCCCGCATCTTCTATCATTTTCTTTGCCTGGTCACGACTGTAATTTGCCAGTGTACCGGTTAGCACAAAGGTCTTGCCCGCCAGCAAAGTCCCGCGCTCTCGCTTCTTGCCCTGGAACTGCAACCCCGCCTTCCGCAGCTCCTCCACCAGCTCGCGGTTCTTGGGTTCATCCAAGAACTCGCGGATGCTGGCCGCAATCCGCGGGCCGACTTCATTCACTTCTTCCAGTTGCTCCAGGCTCGCCTGCATCAGGGCATCCATGGACCCGAAGTGCTCGGCCAGGAATTGCGCTGTTCGTTCCCCCACGAAGCGGATCCCCAGCCCATAGATCACCCGCTCCAGCGGCAGCTTTTTCGAGGCCTCGATCTCATCCAGCACGTTCTGCGCCGACTTCCTGCCCATGCGCTCCAGGCTCATGAGCTGGTCCAGCGTGAGCTTGTAGATGTCGGCCACGTTCTTCACCAGCTCGCGCTCGGCAAGCTGGTTGGCCAGCGCATCCCCGATGCCTTCGATGTTCATCACTCCCCGCGACGCAAAGTGCAGGATGGTTTCGTGCAGCTTCGCCGGGCAATTGGCGTTTACGCAGCGGTAATCGACCTCGCCCTCTTCCCGCACCACGTGGCTCCCGCACACCGGACAGCGATCCGGCATGCGGAACGTTCGTTGTCCCCGCGGCTTGTCTTCCACCACCTTCACCACTTTCGGGATCACGTCGCCGCCGCGCTCCACCACCACCCAGTCGCCGATCTTCACCCCCAGCCGCTCGATCTCGTCCTGGTTGTGCAGCGTGGCCCGGCTCACCGTCGTTCCGCCGATGGACACCGGCTTCAACGCCGCAACCGGCGTAAGCTTCCCCGTCCGGCCTACAAACACCAGGATGTCCTCCACCTCCGTCATCCCGGAGCGCGCGGCGTACTTGTAGGCGATCGCCCAGCGCGGCGCTTTGCCGGTGAATCCCAGCCGCTGCTGCAAGGCAACCTGGTTCACCTTGATCACGATGCCGTCGATCTCGTAGGGCAGGCGGTCGCGCTTGCCCTCCCACTCCTCGATGTAGCTCCGCACCTCGCTCAGGTCCTCGACAGCGCGCCAGCTCCGGTTGACCTTGAAGCCTGCCTTCGCCAGAGCCTCCAGCGCGTCCGACTGTTTGGGCAGGTAGACCCTGCCAGCCACCAGCAGCGAATAAGCGAAGAAGTCCAGTTGCCGGCTGGCGGTAATCGTGGGATCGAGCACCCGCACCGCTCCCGCTCCCGCGTTGCGCGGGTTTGCGAACCGAGGGAGATTCTGCCGCTCCCGCTCCTCGTTCATTCGCTCGAAGGCCTTCAGCGGCATCACCACTTCCCCCCGCACCTCGAAATCCCCGGGCAGCCCTGATTTCCGCAGCTCGGCGGTGAGCGGCACCGAGCGGATTGTGCGCACGTTCGGTGTAACCTCCTCCCCTACGCTGCCGTCGCCCCTTGTTACGGCGCGCTGGTACCTTCCTTCCGCATATTGCAAGGCCATGGAGAGACCGTCCAGCTTCAGCTCGCAGACGTACTCAACCGTTGTCTGCCCGCTCAGCTCGTGCACCCGCCGCTCCCAGTCGCGCAACTCATCCTGGTTGTAGGCATTGTCCAGGGAAAGCATCGGAGAGGAGTGCTCTACTTTGACGAAGCCCTCGCGCGGTTTTCCGCCCACTCGCTGGCTGGGAGAGTCGGGCGTCAACAGCTCCGGATGCTTCGCCTCCAGCGCCTTCAACTCGCGCATCAGCCGGTCAAATTCCGCGTCGCTGATTTCCGGGTTGTCCAGGACGTAATAGCGGTGTTCGTGATAGCGGATTTGCCCGCGCAGCGCCTCAATCTGCTGCTGCGGATCGGCCTTGGTGGGCATCAATCAAAATTATAACCACCTGGCACCAGACGTCTTCTCCAGCCTGGGTTTACGGCTCATGCGGAGCCCAGCGGGCGATATGATGACCTCAGGGTGGTCCTGACTCCCAAGCTCCGCGAATCGGTCGAGTTTCTCGGCTACAGCCTGCTGCTCCTCGCGCTGGTGCTCTGCGCAGTAGCCGGTCTGAATACCTATCGCAACTGGGAACTTGTCCACGACTGGCCCACCGCGGACGGCCAGATCGTCTCCGCCGATGTCTATCAGACCACCGCAAAGCGCCTTCTCTGGCGTACCACGGTGTACGGCGTGCGCTGGCTGGTTCGCTACTCTCTCGACAACCGCATCTACATCTCCAGTGCCGTCTTGGCCTACCAGTCCGGCAATCGCGCCGATATCGAGATGCGGGCGACTCGCCTCGCTCCCGGCGCCCCCGTGCAAGTGCGCTACGACCCCAATGACCATGGCCGCATCATTCTGACCGGCCGCCCTGTCACCGAGTCAAATCCTGCTCTCGTTAAGCTTCTTGAAATCGCCGGGGCGGCCATCCTGGCCGGAATCGCGCTGCTCACTTACGCCCGTCGCCGGGCGGAATCGACATCATCGACATGAAGGACCCCGAACTCTCGGTTATCCTGCTATTGCATGCGACGCGCCATGCTTCTTTACAATCCTGACTCCGGCACCCGCCGGACTCGGGGCCTGG
>DATHDM010000042.1:0-2276 GCA_035319065.1 Terriglobales bacterium | reverse complement strand
TGTCGGTGGGCACGCACTCGTACTCGGCGCCGTAGACGTTGAAGGCCTGCAGCGCGCCCAGGTAGGTGGGGCTCTCCACCAGGATGCGGTCCCCGGGGTTGATGAGCAGCTTGGCGATCAGGTCCAGCGCCTGCTGCGATCCGCTGGTGATCAGCACATTGTCGGCCGATGCCAGGATCCCATAGCGCCGCAGATTGTTGGCGATCATCTCGCGCAGCGGCGGATATCCCTCGGTGGTGCTGTATTGCAGAGCTGCCGGCCCGTTGTTCTCGAGCACACGCAGGCAGGCTTCTTCCACCCGCTGGATGGGAAACAGTTCCGGGGCGGGCAGCCCGCCGCCGAAGGAAATCACCTCCGGGCGTTGCGTGTACTTGAGCAGCTCACGAATGGCCGAGCTCTTGATGGTCTTCGTCCGCTGCGCATAGCGCTGAAGCCAGGGCGTACTCATGCGCACACCTCCACTTATAAGATGCTGCGACAGCGAAACAATGTTCGCAGTGATTTATGTTACGGAGATTGGGTTGCCGCGTCACCTGGGCGGGTGGTCACTTGTGGGCAGGCTGTTTCTCGCGCAGGTACTTCAAATACATCTGCTCGTAGGATTTGTCCGATTCGCGCATCACGTGGCGCATGCTGTGGCCGCTGACCAGGTGGCAGACTTCCTCGGCCAGGTTCTTGGCGTGATCGCCGGCCCGTTCCAGGGCCTGGGCCATGAACATGACGTGCACGCTCTCGTGGCTGCTGCCGGCGGGATTGTCTTCCACGTGGCGGATCAGAATCAGGTTGCGCAGCCGGTCGATCTCCGAGTCGGCCCGCAGGATGGCAATGGCGCTCTCCAGGTCGCGGTGCTCCAGCGCCTGATGCGCGTCGCGCAACATCTTCTCCAATAGCGCCGCCATCTTCAGCAGGTCGTTGACATCCTCCATGTTGATGCGCTGGCCAACCGCCCGCGCGCAGCCCACCAGCGAAGAAATCAAGTCGCCGATCCGCTCCAGGTCGAGCATGAATTTCATGCAGGCCAGCAGATCGCGCGCCACCTCGGGGCCCACCTGGGTGACGGCGACGGTTACGCGATCGTCCACCTCGCGGTCGAGGCGGTCCAGTTCCTTCTCGCAATCGTTCACCGTGCGAAACGGGGCATCCGAGCGCGTGGCCAGCGCGTCCGCCGCTGCCGCCACCGCGGTGCGCGCCAGTTCGCAGGCGCGCAGCGTCATGCTCAACAGCTCCGCCCGCACCGACCCTGTGTCCGGCTGCGGCATCTGCGCAACACTCACAATGTTTCCTCCCCCGCCTCAGGATTGCGGGAAGCGATCCCCGGACGGGGCGCCATATCTGGCCCTAACGATGCACCTTTCCTGTTACAGGAGTATGAAACGCTGCGAATGTCGAGGGTTGCAGCCTGGTTTTTTGCGTGCAGCCTGTTGAAAACCGGGTTCTGGCCTTTGTTTTCGCAGGTTTCGCGCGGGCAGAAAATACGTCCCACGCCCCGCGCCGGTTCGCGCTGCTCTCGGCTCTTGCGGCGGGCTAATGAACCATCATGGCCTTCTTCAGCTCGCGCCAGGAGACCAGCACAAATCCCTGTTGCTGCAGAAAAGCCTGGAACAGCGGATTGCGCACCAGGTCGAAGTCGTTCTGCCGCCAGCGCGCGCCCCAGTTGGGGTGGTCGGCGGTCGCTCCCTGGAGCTCCTCATCATCGTGGCCGAGGTGGACGGTCAACTGATAGACGCCCGGCGGCAGCGACGCCAGCAGGCCCTCGTAGGCCATCAGCCAGTCGCCATCCGGAACTCCCGGCTGAATTCCCAGAGCGCGGTCCACTAGCATCGCGCCCGGCGCGACTTCGATTCCCGGATACGGCGGCCGCTCCAGCAGCAGCGGCAGCTGATAACTCTTCCCCAGGTTCAGATACACGCGGTACAACTCCGGGGCGCCGAGGATCGCTCCCATGTGGGCATCGAGGTGGGAGATGCCGATGCCGGCGGCGATGGCCTTGTCGATCTGCGCTCGCGTCTCCACCTCAACCTCGGCCGCCTTGGCATTCTTCGCCACGCGGTCCTCGGTGAGCGGCAGGTAACCGTCGGCGTCGAGCAGGCTGGAGCCGCGCGGCTGCGGCGAAACCGGCCGCCAGCGAAGGGTTGTCCACTCGCTGTTGAGCGCCAGATGGATCCCCAGATCCGCCTCGGGATGCGTCTTCGCCCACTGAGCAACCTCGGGGAACCAGGGGCAGGGGACCAGTATGCTGGCGGAGGTGACCCAGTGCTTCTCCAGGGCCTCCATGG
>DATHDM010000041.1:0-10495 GCA_035319065.1 Terriglobales bacterium | reverse complement strand
CCCCACAGATGGTTCAGGTGGATGCCGGTAATCATCCATTCGGGAATAAACGAGATGATGATCAGGTAGAGCGCGCCGACCAGGGTGATGTGGGTCAGCACCTGGTTGATGTAATCCGCGGTCCGCTTCCCGGGACGGATGCCGGGAATGAACCCGCCGTACTTCCGCATGTTGTCGGCAACCTCATTCGGGTTGAAGACAATCGAGATGTAGAAGTAGGCGAAGAAAATGATGCCGATGGCATACAGCAGCGTGTACAGCGGCTCGCCCCAGCCCAGCGCCCGAATCAGTGGTCCAAAGAAGCGATTGTCCCGCAGCACGAAGCCGGCAGTCTGCGGCAGAGTCAGCAGCGAGGAAGCGAAGATCACCGGCATGACACCGCCCGAGTTGACGCGCAGGGGCAGGTGCGTGGACTGGCCCCCCATGATCTTGCGGCCGACCACCCGCTTGGCATACTGCACCGGGATGCGGCGTTCGCTGCGCTCCACAAAGACGATGAAAGCCACCACCGCAATCATCAGCGCCACCAGCAGGAGCACAGCGGGAGCGGTAAACGCGCCCCAGGCGTCGGTTCTTACCTTCCCGACCAGTTCCGCAACGCCGCGCGGCAAGCCGACGACAATTCCGGCGAAGATCAGCAGCGACATGCCATTCCCCACGCCGCGCTCGGTGATCTGTTCGCCCAGCCACATGATGAAGGCGCTGCCGGTGGTAAGCGTCAGCATGGTCATCAGGACGAAGCCCGGACCCGGGTTGGTCACAAACGCGATCCCGCCGGAAACGGTCTGCCGCTCCAGCGTAAGCGCAATGCCAAACGATTGCATGGCGCTGAGCACCACCGTCAGGTAGCGCGTCCACTGGGTGATCTTCTTGCGCCCCAGCTCGCCTTCCTTCTGCAGCTTGGCCAGGGGTTCATAGACCACGGTCAGCAATTGCAGGATGATCGACGCGGTGATGTAGGGCATGATGCCCAACGCGAAAATCGTCAGCCGACGCAGGTTCCCGCCGCTGAACAGATCCACGAAACCCAGGAATGTGCCGCGGTTCTGCTCGAAAAACTGCTGCAGCAGCGCCGCATTGATGCCGGGAGTGGGAATGTGCGCCCCGAGCCGGTAAACTGCCAGCAAGCCGAGCGTGAAGAGAACTCTCTTCCGCAGATCCGGAATTCGGAATATGTTCGCGAGCTTTTCCAGCATCTGACTGCAACTCCCCGGTCCTGTTGAGGCTCCGGCCCTGGCCGGCTCGCCTCCATTCCCTATTGAAGGACTTCCGCTTTGCCGCCGGCCTTGGCGATCTTCGCCTGCGCTGCCTTGGAGAACTTGTGCGCCTGCACGGTGATGGCCTTGCTCAATTCGCCGTCGCCGAGGACCTTCACCAGAGTGTCCCTTCCTTTGACCAGCCCCGCCGCCCTCAGGCTTTCGAGAGTAATCGTGCTCTCGCCCAGCCTGGCCAACTGTTCCAGGTTCACCACGGAATACTCGGTGCGGAAGATGTTATTGAAACCGCGCTTGGGAAGACGGCGATGCAAGGGCATCTGTCCTCCCTCGAACCCGCGCATCAGGCTGGTTCCGCTGCGCGAGCCCTGGCCCTTGTGCCCGCGGGTGGAGGTCTTACCCATCCCTGAGCCCATGCCCCGGCCCACGCGCTTGCGCTTCTCGTTGGCTTTTCTGGGTGCTCTTATCGTTGAAAGATTCATGGCTATTTCCTGCTGGCGCCGTTCTCCACCACCTTCACCAGGTGGGGCACCTTGTTGACCATCCCGCGAATGGATGGCGTGTCCTCGCGCTCGATCACCTGGTTCAGGCGGGTAAAGCCCAGCCCCTTGATGACCAGCTTGTGCTTGGTGGGCGCGGCAATCGCCGAACGAACCCACTGCAACTTGATCTTGCCTTTTGCCGCTGCTTGCGCCATCACAACTCCTCCACTGCCTTCCCCCGCATGGCAGCCACTTCGTTGCGGTCGCGCAATTTGCCGAGCGCATCGAAGGTGGCCTTGACCACGTTGTGAGGATTGGTAGTGCCGATGGACTTGGTCAGCACATTGGCGATTCCCGCCGAGGTCATGACGGCCCGCACCGCCCCCCCGGCGATTACCCCGGTTCCTTCCGCCGCCGGCTTCAGCAGCACCATGCCGGAACCGAAGCGTCCCAGCGCCGCGTGCGGAATCGTGGTCTGACGCAGGTTCACCTTCATCAGGTTCTTCTTGGCCGATTCAATCCCCTTGCGGATGGCCATGGGAACTTCCTTGGCCTTCCCGGAGCCGTAGCCTACGACTCCAGCCGCCGGATCTCCCACCACCACCAGCGCCGAGAACGAAAGGTTCTTGCCGCCCTTGACCACCTTGGTCACGCGGTTGATGGCAACCACCTGGTCCTTCAGTTGAAATGCTCCTGCATCCAGCTTTTTCTTTACTGTTGGCATCGTTTGATTTCTCGATTCCTGCAAACCCTCAGAACTTCAGTCCCGCTTCGCGGGCGGAGTCAGCCAGGGCTTTCACGCGCCCGTGATAGAGATATCCGCCACGGTCAAAGACCACTTCCGTGATGCCCTTCTGCTTGGCCTTCTCCGCCACCGTCTTGCCCACTTCTTTCGCCGAGGCCACGTTGCCGCCCTGCCTGGAGCCGCCCTTCTTGCCCTGGGCGCTGCTGGCGCTGACCAGGGTCACGCCCTGCAGGTCATCGATCACCTGGGCATAGATGTGGTTCAGGGAGCGATAGACGTTCAGGCGCGGCTTTTCCGGCGTGCCCACTACCTTCTTGCGGATGCGATTATGAATCCGCGACCGAGTTTGATTCTTCGATGTCCTGCTCAGCATTGTTCTCTTCCATTCCCCGGGGTTCTGTACCGGGAGGCCGTCTTGCGGCCCAGTCTGTTGGCCTCATCCGGCCCGCCTTACATCACTAGGGACCGGAAGCCGCCTGCGCATTACTTCGCGCCCGTCTTGCCCACCTTCTTCTTCAGCCGCTCGCCCAGGTAGCGCACGCCCTTCTGCTTGTAGGGATCGGGCGGACGCAAGGCACGCATGTCGGCGGCGACCTGGCCGACTTTCTGCCGGTCGATGCCGGCAACCGTGATGCGGGTCTGCTTGGCATCGACGGTCACCTGGATACCGCTGGGCAACGGATATTCGATGGGGTGGGAATAGCCCAGGCTGAACACCACCACGTCCTTGCCCTTGAGCTCGGCGCGGTAGCCGATGCCGACAATTTCCAGTTCCTTGGACCAGCCCTGGGTCACGCCGTGCACCGCATTGTTGACCAGTGCCCGCGCCAACCCGTGCACCGCGGCCTGCGAGTCGTCGCCGCGCTTGGCCAGCAGATGTCCGTCCTGCTGCTCCATGGCAATGCCGCGCGGAAGCTGGGTCTGCAGCTTGCCCTTCGGTCCCTGCACTTCGACAGCGTTGTCGCTGATCGTGACCTTCACCCCTTGCGGGATAGCAATCGGTTTCTTTCCAATTCTCGACATGATTCTTCTCTCAGCTTAAATGGCAGCCTGCCGGCCGCTTTCAGCTCGCACTACTATGGCACTACGGTTGCCGCGCCGCCATTCTTCAGCGGTTCGGAAACCACGCCTACCAGACCTCGCAGAGAATTTCTCCGCCGACGCCCTGCTTTTTCGCCTCGCGGCCGGTCATCACACCCTTGGGGGTGGTGAGAATGTTGATCCCCAGCCCGCCTAGCACGCGCGGGATCTCGGTGCGTCCCACATACACGCGGCATCCCGGCTTCGAGACCCGCGACAAATTGGTGATGGCGGCCTCGTTGGCGGGCGTGTACTTCAGATACACGCGCAGCACCTTGTGCCCGTTCTCCTCGGTAGCCTTGAAATTGGAGATGTAACCCTCTTCCTTAAGGATGCGGGCGATGTCCAGCTTCAAGCGCGACGCCGGCACGTCCACCTTCTGATGTCTGGCTCTGATCGCGTTACGTACCCGCGTCAGGAAATCTGCGACCGGATCGGTCATGCCTTCCTTCTCCTAATACGTCGCCCGTTCGCTCCCCACAGGGAGAACCCGCGGCAACGGACTCAACAATCCTCGAGTACCCCACCTTTGTCGCTCCCGCGTTTGGGAGCCGCCGGGTGGGATCCCCTTCATTCACCAGGACGACTTGGAAACTCCCGGAATCTCGCCCCTGAGGGCCAACCCGCGGAAACATAACCGGCAGATGCCGAATTTCCGCAGATATCCGCGCGGGCGCCCGCAAATCTTGCAGCGATTGTGCTGGCGCGTGGAAAACTTGGGCTTCTTCGCGTCCTTGACTCGTTTTGCTGTCGTAGCCATGAAATCCTTTATCTACCAAAATCCACTTTTCTCCGGTCACCCCTGTCGTGACCGCCCACCTCGAACCCCGGACGCCTACGCCCGAAAGGGCATCCCCAGATGCCGCAGCAGGGCGCGCGCCTGATCGTCATTCCTGGCCGTGGTCACGATGGTGACGTTCATGCCCTTGAGCTTGTCGACCTTGGCATAGTCGATCTCGGGAAAAATCAGCTGGTCGCGCAATCCCAGCGTGTAATTGCCACGCCCGTCGAACGATTTCGTCGACACTCCGCGGAAGTCGCGCACACGCGGAAGGGCGATGTTGATCAACCGGTCCAGAAACTCGTACATGCGATCACCGCGCAGCGTCACCATGGCGCCGATGGGCATTCCTTCACGCACCTTGAACGCCGCAATCGACTTCTTGGCCTTGGTGATCACCGGCTTTTGTCCGGTGATCTGCGCCAATTCATTCGCCGCCGGATCCAGAATCTTGGCATTCTGCGTGGCCTCGCCTACACCCATGTTGACAACCACTTTATGCAGGCGGGGCACTGCCGTGGGGTTCTTCAGTTCGAACTCCTTCATCAGCGCGGGGGCAACTTCCTTCTCGAAGCGCTCCCGCAAACGCGCCGTCCCTTTGCCGCTGTGCTTGGGTCGGCTGGGGCCCTTGGCTTCCAGCTGCTCTTCTGCGCCCGGCTTACCGCCCTTGGCTTCCTTGCCGCCTTTGGGAGCGCCGCCCGGCGCACCCCCCTTGGGTTGTTGCTTATCCTGCTTAGCCATCTACTCCGCTTCTCTTCCTCTCACGGTTTCGGAGTGGTCACCGGTTCGTGAGGACGTCAGTTGCTTTGTTTTCATTTCTCTAACGTAGTGCCGCATTTCTTGCAGACCCGCACCTTGCGGTCGCCGCGCATCTCGTGTCCTATGCGCGCCGGCCCGCAAGAGGCGCAGACCAGCATCACGCTGGAGACCGCAATCGGAGTCTCCTGCTCGGCAATTCCGCCCTTGATGTTGCGCTGGGGGTTGGGACGCACGTGTTTCTTGCTCATCATCACATGCTCCACCAGAACCTTGCCCTTCTTGGGCAACACCCGCAGCACGCGACCTTCCTTGCCGGCATCGCGGCCCGAGATCACCTTCACGGTGTCGTTGCGGCGAATGTCAAACGCCTTCGGTGCTGTCGCCGTGCTCGCCATTCAGAGAACCTCCGGGGCCAGAGACACAATCTTCAGAAATTTCTTTTCGCGCAGCTCGCGCGCCACCGGGCCGAAGACGCGGGTGCCCACCGGCTCGCCGGCCTCGTTGATCAGCACCGCCGCGTTCTGATCGAAGCGAATGTAGGTGCCATCGCGGCGGCGATGCTCCTTGCGCGTCCGCACGATGACCGCCTTCACCACCTTGCCCTTTTGCACCTGGCCATCAGGGGCGGCTTCCTTGACGCTGGCGGTCACGACGTCGCCCAACCCCGCCACCAGCCCGGTATGACCGCCCAGCGGCAGGATCATTTGCAGCTTGCGGGCGCCGGAATTGTCGGCAACCTCCAGCATGGTTCGCATCATGACTGCCATGGAATCCCTCCCTACCGGCCAGCCGTTTCCGGCTCTTCGATTTCCGCTCCCACCAGAGCGGCGCGACGAACCACCTCCGCCAGGCGCCAGCGCTTCAGCTTGGACAGCGGGCGGGTCTCTTCCAGGCGGACGATGTCGCCCACACGCGCGCTGTTCTGCTCATCGTGCGCATAGAATTTCTTGGAACTGGCGAGCACGCGGCGATACAGGGGGTGCGCCTTCTTGTGGTCAACTTCCACTACGATGGTCTTCTGCATGCGCGTCGACACCACTTCCCCGACCAGCGTCTTGCGCCGGGAAGCGGAATGCACAGCCTGCGTCTCCGCCATTATTTCTTCTCCGTTCTCGCCGCCATCTCGCGTTCGCGGGCGATGGTCTTGACCCGCGCGATGTCCTTGCGCAGCGTGCGGATCTTCTTCAAGCTTTCCGATTGCCCCATGGCCAGCTGAAATTTCAGCCGGAACAACTGGTCCTGAAGCTCGCGTTCCTGATGCTTCAGCTCGGCGTCGGTGGTGTTGCGAATCTTATCTACCGGTTTAGCCATACCTTCATCCTCAGCCGCGTCTACACGTGGCCTTCACGCGCCACGAAGCGCGTGGTCAGCGGCAGCTTGTTGGAGGCCAGGCGCATCGCCTGCTGTGCCTCGCTCACCGTTACCCCTTCCATCTCGAACAGGATCTTTCCCGGACGCACGACTGCCACCCAGTGATCGGGCGCGCCTTTGCCCTTGCCCATACGAGTTTCGGCCGGCTTCTTGGTCACCGGCTTATCCGGAAACAGGCGGATCCAGATCTTGCCGCCGCGCTTCACGAAGCGCGTCATGGCGATACGCGCCGCTTCGATTTGCCGGTCGGTGATGTAGCCGGGCTCCAGCACCTTGAGCCCGAAATCGCCAAAGGAGAGCGAAGAACCTCTCCAGGCCTTGCCGGCGCGGCGCCCGCGCTGTTGTTTGCGATACTTAACTTTCTTCGGCATCAACATAAGTCAATTCCTGCTGCCGGATCAGCTCCGGCTGGGTCCGCTCTGCAAGAGAACGGTCCCTAAAAGGCTCCTGCGCTGGCAGCCTGGGGTTCGCGCTTCTTCTGCTGGAAGATCTCGCCGCGGTAGATCCAGACCTTCACGCCAATCACGCCGTAGGTGGTCTTCGCCTCGGCAAAGCCATAGTCGATGTCTGCCCGCAACGTGTGCAGCGGCAGGCGGCCCTGCAGGTACCACTCGGAGCGCGCAATCTCGTTCCCGTTCAGTCGACCGCTGACCCGCACTTTGATCCCTTTACAGCCAAAGCGCAGCGCCGAATCCACCGCCTTGCGCATGGCACGACGAAAGCCCACGCGCTTCTCCAGTTGCAGGGCAATCGACTCCGCCACCAGCTGGGAATCCAGCTCCGGCTTGTGGACCTCCTGGATATCGACGTAGACGTCGCGGTTGGTGCGCTTCTGCAGCTCCTGCTTGAGCTTGTCGATCTCCGCTCCCTTTCGCCCGATGATGATGCCCGGGCGGGCGGTGCGGATGATGATCCGCAGCTTGTTGCCGGGACGCTCGATCTCGATGGAGCTGACGCCGGCCGAGCGGAGCTTCTCCTTCAGCTCCTCCTTCAGCTTAACGTCTTCCAGCAGCAGCTTGTGATAGTCGCGCTCTACGAACCAGCGCGATTTCCACGGCTTGGTCACGCCGATCCGAAATCCGTAGGGATGGACTTTTTGACCCATCGTTTCCTCTTCCAGCTGGCCGCTTCTGGCAATCAGCTATCGCTTCGATCGTTTCCTCTTCCCCTGCCTCGGCGACACACCGCACCCGGCCGAGGAAATCGGCTACTTCTTCTTGGCAACCGCTTTCTTGGCAGCTGTCTTCTTGGCCGGTGTCTTCTTGGCCACGGGCTTTCTGGCAGGCTTGGCAACCGCGGCTGCCTGCTCTCCGCCGGCGGTTGCCGCCCCGTTTTGCGCCGAGCGCTCCGCCAGCACCACTTCCAGGTGCGCAATCCGCCGCTGATAACGGTAAGCCCGCCCCATGGGCGCAGGACGCACGCGTTTCATGCGCGGACCCTCGTTCGCCACCGCCTGCTTGACGTACAGGTTGTCCAGGTCAACGTCGAGGCCCTTCTCGGTGCTCAGGTAATTGGCGTTTTCCACCGCCGACCGCAGCAGCTTCTGGACCGTCTCTGCCACGCCCTTCTTGGTGAAGCTCAGCGTGGTCATGGCGTCCTCCACCCGGCGGCCCTTGATCAGGTCCAGCACCAGGCGGGCCTTTTGTGGCGAGACTCGCATGTATCGCGCTTCGGCTCTGAATTCCATAATGTCTTCTCTCGTCACTTTCCTGTTACTTCGCCGGCGGCGGGGCGGGGGCGGGAGCCGGCTTGGCGGCAGCTTCCGTCGCCGCTCTCACCGAGTGCCCTTTGAACTGCCGGGTGAAGCTGAACTCGCCGAGCTTGTGTCCTACCATGTTCTCGGTGATGTACACGGGAATGAATTTCTTTCCGTTGTGCACCGCGATGGTGTGCCCCACCATCTCCGGAACCACCGTGGAACGCCGCGACCACGTCCGCAGCACCTTCTTTTCGTTGCGCTCGTTCATCGCGCTGACCTTCACCAGCAGGTGGTTGTCGATGAACGGCCCCTTCTTTGTCGAGCGTGCCATAGAACCTCTTAATTAATTCTGCTGACGATGAACTTATCCGTCCGCTTGTTGTTGCGCGTCTTATAGCCGCGCGTCGGCTGGCCCCACGGAGTCACCGGGTGGCGTCCGCCGCTGGTCTTACCTTCACCACCGCCGTGCGGATGATCCACCGGGTTCATTGACACACCGCGGTTCACTGGACGCTTGCCCAGCCAGCGCTTCCGCCCCGCCTTGCCGATCGAAACATTCTCATGATCCAGGTTTCCCACCTGTCCGATGGTCGCCATGCAATCCACCAGCACGCGCCGCGTCTCTCCCGAAGGCAACTTCAAGAGCGCATAGTCGCCTTCCTTGGCGACCAGTTGCGCCTGCGCGCCAGCGGAACGCGCCATCTGCGCGCCCTTGCCCGGGCGAAGCTCGACTGCGTGCACCACCGTGCCGGCCGGAATGTTGCGCAATGGCAGGGCGTTTCCGACCAGGATGTCGGCCTCCGCACCGCTCAGCACCTTCTGGCCAACCTTCAGCCCATCAGGCTGCAGGATGTAACGCTTCTCGCCATCGGCATAGCTCAGCAACGCGATGCGCGCCGAACGGTTGGGGTCGTATTCGATCGACACCACGACCGCCGGAATTCCCGCCTTGTCGCGCTTGAAGTCTACGACGCGATACTTGCGCTTGTGGCCTCCACCGCGATGCCAGATGGTGATGTCGCCGCTGTTCCTGCGCCCGCCGGAACGAGTCTTGGCCTCCAGCAGCGGCTTGTGCGGTCCCTTGGGCGTCAGCTCGCTGTTGACCAGAGTTGTCTGGAACCTCAGCGAAGGAGTGGCCGGTCGGTATGTCTTGATTGCCATGGTTAACTCTCAGCTTTCCGCCGTCTATAAGTTCTGCGCGTACTCCGGCATCTTTTCGCCCGCCTTCAGCCGCACGTAGGCCTTCTTCCAATCCGGACGGTAGCCGGTGAACTTGCCCCGCCGGCGCTCCTTGCCGGGGAAATTGGCCGTGCGCACGGAATCCACCTTCACCTTGAAGATCGCCTGCACGGCTTGCTTGATCTCCGTCTTGGTTGCACCGGGGGCCACCTGGAAGACCAGGGTGGATTCGTTTTCCTTGACCGCCAGCCCCTTCTCGGTAATCACCGGCTTGCGAATAATCTGGTAAGGCGACTTCATTGCGCCACCGCCCTTCTCCGCGAGGAAGCCGCTGCCTTCAGCGAAGTCTGCAGTTTTTCCAGCACCGGCCGCGCGAACACAGCATGCTCGTAGCGCAGCAGGTGGTAGGGATGAACCTGATGGCTCCGCACCAGCTCCACGCCCGCCAGGTTTCGCGAGCTCAGTTCGAGATTGCGATTCCCCTTGTTGCCGTCGATCAAGAGCGCCGTGCCTCCCACCTTCAGGGTATCCAACGCCTTGCGGAATGCCTTGCTCTTGGGCTCACTGAGCTCGAAATTTTCCACCACCACCAGCTTGCCATCCGAGAGCTTGGCCGCCAGTGCCGAACGCAGCGCGCCCAGCAGCTTCTTGCGCGGGAATGCATACTCGTACGACCGCGGCTGCGGGCCGTGCACCGTCCCACCGTGCCGCCATAGAGGCGAGCGGATGGAGCCGATGCGGGCGCGCCCTGTCCCCTTCTGCCGCCATAGCTTCTTGCCCGATCCGGAAACCAGCTTGCGATTCTTGGTGGCATGGGTGCCGGCGCGCTGCGCTGCCCGGTAGGCTTTCACCGCCTCCCACAGCAGGTCTTCGTTGATCGCGCCAAAGACCTCGTCGGCCAGCTCCAGCGTGCCTACCTTTTCTCCATTCAGATTGCGAACATCGATGGTTGCCATAGTGATCTCGCTATGCCTTCTTCTTGGCGGCGCGCTTGGCGGCCTTCAACGGGTCAACCGTGGTCGCGCCCGCGAATCCGCGGCGCTCTCTCGGCGGTTTCTTGGCCCGCGTAATGACCACGTAGCCGCCGTTCGGACCGGGAACCGCGCCGTTGAGCACCAGCAGGTTCTCGTCCTTGTCGATCCCCAGAACCCGTAGGTTGCGCATAGTGACTCGCTCCGCGCCCAT
>DATHDM010000040.1:0-26668 GCA_035319065.1 Terriglobales bacterium | reverse complement strand
GCGCTCTGCGACTGTTGCCGCTAGATCTCCTCGAAGGAACGAATACTCCAGTGGTTGGCGTGCTCTCCGATGGGAGGATTCCCGGGACGGATGCACAGCGCGGTCTCAACCCCCGCATTGCGAGCAGCGTCCAACTCCGCCACAGAATCGGAAACGAAAAGAGCGTCGCGGGGCGGGATGTCAAAGTCGGCGACGATGAGGGAGTAGCTTCCGGAGTCTGTCTTCGGGCCGGTTCGAGTGTCGAAGTAGCCGGCGAGGTAGGGGGTCAGGTCTCCGGCATTGGTGTGCGCAAAGAAATACTTCTGCGCCTCCACGCTTCCCGATGAATAGCTGGCGATCTTGGAGTCCCCGTGCCAGCGGCGTAAGGCAGGCGGGACATCGGGAAAGACTTCGCTGATCAAGTCCCCGCTCCGGTATCCCGCGACCCAAATTTTGCCTTGAATGGATTTTAGCGCCGTGGACTTGCGGTCCCGGTCCATTAGCCATAGCAGATAGGCAACGCTGGCTTGAATGCGGCTGCCCGCGCCCGAAGGAATCTTCTCGTCCTGGTCGAAAATCTGCGGCGCGTCGATGCCGGCAGAGCGGTCTCGCTGATTTTCCTCTCTCACCAGGCGCAGGTCAGACTCGAGGCTGCCCTCGCTGGCGGCGCGCGACACAAACTCCCGCATCCTGGACCGGGCATAGGGGAACAAAACCTCGTATACGAAGCGAATAGGAGACGTCGTGCCTTCGATGTCCAGCAGATACAACTTGGGCATGGGCGGGGAAGATTATCACGCACGCTTCGGCAGGTTGCGAACTGGATGTAAAACTGGCCTCTCGTCGCGGTCCCGGCATGGGGAGGCCGGGACCACGAAACGAGAGGGCTATGCCGATGTCACGCCGCCACGAAAAGAGTAGTGCCGCGACGATTCACCAGCAACAAAGGTTCCTTGCCTGCCTTGCGAACGGCATCCTGGAACTCGGAGACGTTCTTCACCGGCTGGCGATTCACCTCCTGAATCACATCGCCTTTCCGCAGCCCGGAATCTGCCGCCGGACTGGAGGGGCTGATGTCGGTTACCACCACACCCTTGGTCTCAGCCGGAAGGCCAAGCTGCTGGGCGGCGCGAGGGGTAAGGTTGGCCACTTCCACGCCCTCCAGAGCGCCTTCCAGGCCGCCGTTTTGATTGCTCTCCTTGGCCTGCTGGGTGGGTAGTTCCGCCAGCTTCACCTGCATCTCCCGCTCTTTGCCATTCCGCAGCACATGCAGCTTCACCTCCGAGCCCGGCTGCATCATGGAAATTCCCATGCGCAACTGGTTGCTGTCCGCGATCGGCTTGCCGTTGACCGCGAGCAGTATGTCACCACGCTGCAGGCCGGCCTCCTGCGCCGGGCTGCCGGGACTCACGTCTCCAATCACCACTCCCTTGGCGTCCTTCTCGCCAAATGCTTTGGCAATCGAAGGAGTCACATCCTGAGGAACAATCCCCAGATAGGCGCGGGTGACTCTCCCGTTCTTCAGGATCTGGTCCATCACTTGGCGGGCCAAATTGATCGGCACTGCAAATCCAATTCCCTGACTTCCGCCCGAGCCTCCCGTCAGGATCGCGGTATTGATTCCTACCAGTTCGCCGCGATCATTGATCAGCGCTCCGCCGGAATTGCCCGGGTTGATGGGAGCATCCGTCTGGATAAAGTCCTCGTAGTCCTCAATCCCCAGGTTGCCACGCCCGGTGGCGCTGACAATTCCCATAGTCACGGTCTGTCCCACGCCGAACGGATTCCCCACTGCCAGCGCGTAGTCGCCGACCTGCACGTTGGAGGAATCGCCGATCGTGATCGCCGGAAGTTGTGTTCCCTCGTCGATCTTCAGAACCGCGATGTCGGTCTTTGGATCCGTGCCAACCAGCTTCGCCTTCACCTCCCGTTTGTTGGAGAGCGTTACGCGGACATCGGTGGCGCCATCCACCACGTGACTGTTGGTGAGCACGTATCCTTCCGGGCTCACAATCACCCCCGAACCCAGGCTCTTCTCGCGACGCTCGCGGGGAACGTTAAAGCGGCCGTCAAAATCGTCTCCGAAGAACTGCCGGAAAAACGGGTCCATGGGGATCTGTTGTGAGAACTGCGACGGCGTCCGCACCACCTTGGAGGAGGAGATGTTGACTACCGTCGGCAATACTGCCTTCACCACAGGCGCGAAGCTGGTCTTGCTCGGTCCCTCGCTGGGATCGGCCAGCTTGAGCGTGGCGGGCGGATTGTTGCCGAAAAACTTCTGGCTGGCGCGCGCTGCTTCCAGTCCCGCCAGCCCTAGAACTAGAACGAGTGCCAGCACCGCTGGCTTGGATCTTACCCAGGAGCGGATTCGATTCATGCCTCTTCCTTATATGTCTCCCGGCTGCCACTCCTGCTGCAGCCCGCTTCAACGGGCCCGCGCGAGTCCTGTCTCGACCCAGGAATGGAGCCGGGTTGGTATCGCTGATACAGACATACAGACGCGCCAGCCGGCGGTTCGATAGTCCCGGTGATTGGGGATTTCGCCTCCCGGCGACTGGGTAGGCGGCGAGCTTGCGGGGAAGCGTTCGTCCCCCTGCTTGAGAATTCTGAAGAAGTGTTAGGAAATAATGCGTTTGCGGACCGCGTACAGGATGAGTTCCGGCACTCCGCGCAGATTGAGCTTCTGCATGATGTTGGCGCGATGGGTTTCCACCGTGTACACACTCAAATTCAGCCGGTTGGCCACGTCTTTATTGGATTTTCCTTCTGCCACCAGTTGCAGGATCTCGCGCTCACGCGGCGTAAGCAGTTCGTAAGAGTCTTCGGCCCCCGAGCGCTCCAGCTTGCGCATGTAGTCGTCCAGCAGCACCCTGCTGACCGCGGGACTGAAGAAGCTCTTGCCCTCGCTAACCGCGTGCACCGCGCGAATCAGATCCGACTCCGCCGAGTCCTTCAGCAGGTATCCTCGGGCTCCGGCCCTTAGCGCCCGCAGAACATAGCTCTCATCGGAGTGCATGCTCAGCATCACCAGCGCCGGGGCCGGCTCCGCCTGGGCAATCTGGTTCGCGGCCTCAATGCCATTCAGATTCGGCATGCCGATATCCAGCACGGCTACGTCTGGCTTGAGCGAGCTTGCCAGCGCCACCGCTTGCCGGCCGTCGTCGGCTTCGCCCACCACCATCATGTCGGGCTGCTGATCGATCAGCAGCCGCAGGCCTCCGCGCATCAGCTTATGATCGTCGGCCAGCAGGATGCGAATCTTCCGCATAGGCTGCGTCCACCTCTCCCCGGCCAAATGGCAGCTCCGCCCTTACCAAAGTTCCCTTGCCTGGTTGCGAATCGATGCTAAGAATCCCCCCCAATCGCTTGACCCGCTCCTCCATTCCCACGAGGCCCATGCCTCGAACGCGTTCCGACTCAAAGCCCCGGCCGTTATCCTTCACCTCCACCACGATGCGATCCTTGCTCTGCCCCACGTTGACGGTCGCGCTCTTCGCGCCTGCGTGGCGCGCTGCATTGTTGAGAGCCTCCTGGACGATCCGGTAAATGCAGATCTTGTATTCATCCGGCAGCTTCTCCGATGCCCCCTCCGAATGAACCTCCACCTCCATCTCTCCCCGCCGCGATACCTCTCGCGCCTGCCACTCCAGCGCTGGCATCAACCCAAGATCATCCAGCATCGACGGACGCAGCAGCAGGGCGATGTTGCGCACCGTCTTCACCGAGTCTTCCGCTACCGAGCGGATGCGCTGGATCTGCTGCTGCATCGCGCCGTTTTCCGGCGCTACCATCGCCGATAGCCGCCCCACATCGACCAGCAGCGCACCCAGCGATTGCCCCACCTGATCGTGCAATTCCCGCGAGATGGAGCGCCGTTCCGCCTCTTGCGCATCCACCAGGCAGGCAGAAAGCTCCTGCAGATTGCGGCGGCTTTCGGCCAGTTCCTGGTAGCGCTGCCGCCCCTGGCGCTCCAGGCGAAGGATGTACGCAATGCTCACCATCGACAGCAGCAGCCCTGCTCCCAGCGCCAGCAGAAGCATCCATTCCAGTGTCTTTTGCAAACCGGCAGATCTCGCCAGCAGCGCCTGGTCGGCGGCATTCAGCTGCTGTCGGTTCAAAACCGCGATCTGTTGCGAGATGCGCAGGATTTGCAGCCGTCGCGGAACCACCTCCTCCACGATGAGCTGCCGCGCGCGGTCGGGTTGAACCTGTGGACCTCCCGACAGCATGGTGGACAAGGAACTTTCCTCTTCCGCGAATTGCTTCTGCAACTCGCCTAGCAGGCGCTGCTCGTCGGGTTCACGATCCTGCGGATACCCTTGCAGGGCGGATCGCAGCTCCGCCGCGTGACTCGACACTTCCGCCGCTTTGCGCGCCGCTTCGGCGGAGGAACCGGCCAGCAGATACTGTTCCACCCGGCTGTTGTAGACGTGAACCGACAGCACAACCGTCGACAGCGCCTGGCTACGCGCCAGGTACTGCCGGCCGACCTGTTGCTGCAGCTCGTGGAGCTCTCGCAGCGAATAGAGTGCGTCGGCCCCTGCCGCAATCATCAACGCCAGCAGACCGCCAAAACCAGCCAACAGGATGGCGCGCAGCTTCCGCGGCGACCACTCCGGTTCGGGTCGTCCGGGAGCCTTTGCCTTCGTCGACGCAGCTTCGTTGATCGTTGCCATCCTCTAACAGAATAGAGCATGAGTGACCAGGAATGCAGATGCCAGCCCGTCCTGGTGACCCTTTCGCAGAAGACTGGTGAGCCGAATTTTCTGCGCGGATACGGTCGCCATGCCCTCGCGCTAAAAAAGAAGCCCCGCGGCGTCCAGCATCATCTTGGTCACAACAGGAACACCGGCCAGCGTCTGAATCCAGATTCTTTGTTTTTTCCAGGCCCAATCCCCAGAATAGCGAGAAGCGAGATGAAAACTGCGTTGAAAGCGTTTGCCGCGATGACGATCGCCCTGATCGCGCTGCCCCTGGTGGCGCAAACTGTTCAAACCGTTCCCGTGCGCATGGTGATTCGCGTCGAGAGCAAGGAGCCCACTCCCCCGGCCTTGACGCGCGAGGATGTCATGGTTCGCCAGGGCAAGGACCGCTTGCAGGTAACAGACCTGACCCCGGTCAAGGGTGGGGCCGGCGCCGGCGGACTGGATCTTTACCTTCTCATCGACGATGCCGCACAAACCGCGCTGGGGAGTTATCTCGATGAACTGCGCACATTCATCAACTCCCAGCCTGCCAACACGCAGGTGGCCGTCGGCTACATGCGAAATGCCACCGTCACCACGGTGCAGGCCTTCACCAGCGACCACGCAGCGGCCGGCAACGCTCTGCGCCTTCCTGTCGGCTACTCCGCCATCGGCGGCAGTCCCTATCTCTCGCTGATCTCACTCCTCAAGCAGTGGCCCGGCCAGAATCCGCGCCGCGCCATTCTCATGGTCAGCGACGGCATTGATCGCTTCCGCGGCGACTTCGGCCCCTTGGCCCCGTTCAGCCCCGATCTTGATCCCGCCAGCAACCTGGCTCAGCGCCAGGGAGTGCCCATTTACTCCATTTTCTTCCGCAGCGGCGGACACCTGGGGCACAACTACTGGGAATTGAACCGCGGTCAGAACAGCTTGGCCAAGCTGGCAGAGGACACCGGAGGCGAATCCTTCTACCTTGGGATGGACAACCCAGTCAGTTTCCAACCCTACCTCAAGGAGATGGAGTCGGACCTCGAGAACCAGTACCTCCTGGTCTTCCGCGCCAGGCCGAGGGCCAAGGCGGGGCTGCAACGGGTGAAGGTGTTCACGGAGGTTCCCAAAGTCGAAATCGTTTCCGCTTCCGGCGTGTGGGTGCCGGCCATGGTGAGGTGAGCCGGGAGGGCCACATTCGTCAGCGGCTGAGCGTTTCCGAAACTTGTGATCTCTCGACTTGACATGGCAGAATGCTGGCCTTGTCCACGCCCTGCCGCGTTCCCGGAAGGTTGAATCCATGATTCGCAGAGTTACCCCCGTCCTCTTATTCTTGACCGTCGCTGTTTTTTCTCAGACCCCATCATCCGCGCCGCAATTTGACGGCAGGAGCTGGTGGGGTTACGTGAAGGTTCTTGCCGCTGACGACATGGAGGGCCGCGAAACCGGCAGCGAAGGGCTGCGCAGGGCTTCGGCGTACGTGGTCGATCAATTGAAGAAAAACGGCCTGGAACCGGCCGGCAGCGATGGCTTCTATCAGCCGGTGAAACTGCAGTCGCGGCAGATTGTCGAAGATCAATCCAGCCTGGCTCTGGTGCGGAACGGCAAAACCCAGCCCTTGGTTCTCGGCGACGACGCCATGTTCAGCACTCGCGCTGCATTGGCGCCGCATCTGGAGGCGCCCCTCGTGTTTGCGGGATATGGGCTGCGGGTTCCGGAAATGCATTACGACGATCTTGCCGGCCTGGACCTGAAAGGCAAAGTCGCGGTGCTGCTGGTGGGATCTCCCGAGCAGATGCCCAGTGCCCTGGCCTCGCACTACCAATCTCTGGGCGAACGCTGGAAAGCGTTTCAGCAGGCCGGCGCGATTGGCATTGTCACCATCCAGAATCCTGCCGCCATGGACATTCCCTGGGAGCGCCAACGGCTGGCGCGCACGCGGCCCAGCATGAGCCTGGTCGATCCTGCCCTGGATGACGCTGCCGGCGAGCAGCTGGCCATCACCTTCAACCCTGCCAGGGCGCAAAAGCTCTTTGAGGGGACCGGGCACACCTTTGACGAAATCGCTGCGCTCGGCAAAGAGCGAAAGCCGCTCCCGCGATTTCCTCTCAACCTGTCCATCGACGCCTACGCCACCCTGCGGACTCAGGAGCTGGACTCCGCCAATATCCTAGCCAGGTTGCCTGGCTCCGACCCCGCTCTGCGCAACGAATACGTGGTCCTCTCGGCCCACCTCGATCACCTGGGAGTTGGCGCACCGATTCGTGGCGACCGCATCTACAACGGCGCCATGGACAACGCTTCAGGGAGCGCCGTGCTGCTGGATACGGCGGCCTCGCTCCGACGCTCGCCGGAGAAGCTGAAGCGGTCGGTGCTTTTTCTTTTTCTGACGGCGGAAGAGAAGGGACTGCTGGGCTCCAAGTATTTCGCTGCCCGTCCCACTGTGAGCCCAGGCTCGATAATCGCCAACATCAACATTGACATGTTCCTGCCCATTTTCCCGCTCCGGGTTCTGACCGTGTACGGCCTGGCCGAATCCGACCTGGGAGACCTGGTGACCGAGGTAGCCCGCAGCCAGGGACTCCGCGTGCAGCCCGATCCCGAGCCCCTGCGCAATGCCTTCATTCGCAGCGACCAGTACAACTTCATTCGCCATGGAATTCCCGCCATCGCCATGAAGGTAGGATTTGAAAAGAATTCGCCGGAAGAGAAGGCCGCGCATGACTGGCTGACAGAGCGCTACCATGCCCCCTCTGACGATCTCGACCAGCCCGTGGATCTTGCGGCTGCCGGGAAATACGAGGACGTCATTCGCGCGCTGCTGGTGACGGTTTCGAATACCGACCGGCCGCCGCAGTGGAAGCAGAACAGTTTCTTCCGCAGATTCGCGGGAACCGATCGCGCCGGCGACTGAGCCCGGCCTCTGGGAGAAGATGGGACGAAATTGTGGCTCGTGGCCACCAGCTTTCTGCAACCACTTGTCTTTCGGCTCATCTGAAACCTGTAATTGTTTCTCAGTAGTCTTCCGTCAGGGGCTCCCATTATGTCCAGCAAGCCGGTAATTCTTACCGTGGATGACGATCCCGACGTGTTGCGCGCTATCGAGCGCGATTTGCGCCAGGAATACGCCGACCGCTACCGGATCGTGCGCGCCAATTCGGCTCGATCGGGGCTCGATTCCCTGCGCCAGCTCAAAGCGCGAAACGAAGCCGTCGCTCTCTTGCTGGCCGACCAGCGCATGCCCGAACTCGATGGCGTCGGCTTCCTTTCGGAGGCAATGCAGCTCTATCCCGAGGCCAAGCGTGCCCTGCTCACCGCCTACGCGGACACCGATGCCGCCATCAACGCCATCAATAAGGTCAAGATCGATCATTTTTTCCTGAAGCCCTGGGACCCGCCGAGTGAGCACCTCTACCCCGTTCTGGGAGACATGCTGGAGGACTGGCAAGCCTCCTACAAGCCGCCCTATCAGGGAATTCGGGTCCTGGGCACGCGCTGGTCGCCCTCCTCCTACGAGGTACGGGAGTTTCTGGCGCGCAACCAGATCCCCTACCAGTGGATGGACGTAGAGACTGCGGCCAACGATCCCGAGGTGCAGCAACTCGTACACTCTCTCGCCGGCCAGGCCAGCGAACTTCCGGTCGTGCTGCTCCCCGATGGCAGCCGGCTGGAGCAGCCATCCACCGCAGACCTGGCGCAGAAGGTGGGCCTGCGCACTCGCGCGCAGGTGGATTTTTACGATCTGGTCATCGTGGGCGGAGGCCCCGCGGGCCTCGCCGCCGGCGTCTATGGCGCATCAGAAGGCCTCAAAACCGTGATTGTGGAGCGCGAAGCGCCTGGCGGGCAGGCAGGCCTCAGCTCGCGCATCGAGAACTACCTGGGATTTCCAACCGGACTGAGTGGCGGCGACCTGGCGCGGCGCGCCGTAATCCAAGCGCGCCGCTTCGGCGTGGAAATCCTCTCCCCGCAGGAAGCGGTGTCTCTCCGCGTCGATGGTCCTTATCGCATCCTTAGACTCTCCGACGGCTCAGAGATTTCCTGCCACGCCCTGGTGCTGGCCATGGGTCTGCAATGGCGCAAACTCAGTATCCCGGGCGCGGATCGCCTGCAGGGCGCGGGAGTGTACTACGGCGCCGGCGCTACCGAGGCCATCGCCTGCAAAGGGGAGACCGTGTACATTGTCGGCGGCGCCAATTCTGCCGGTCAGGCGGCCATGTTTTTTTCCCGGTACGCCGGCCGGGTGACGATGCTGGTGCGCGGCACCTCCTTGGCCCAGACCATGTCGCAGTATCTGATCGATCAGATCAAGGAGACGCCCAACATTCAGGTGGCCACTGAGTCCAGCCTCGTCGAGGTCCATGGCGACAAGCGCCTGGAGGAGATCTCCATCCTCTGCTCCAAGACCGGCTGCGTGGAGCGCGTTCCCGCCACTGGACTGTTCATCTTCATCGGCGCCCAGCCGCGCACCGACTGGCTCGGCGACCAGGTGGAACGCGACGATCACGGATTTATCCTCGCCGGATCGCAGTTATTGCGTGATGGCAAGCGGCCACGGGGCTGGACACTGGATCGCGACCCGTTTCTGCTGGAAACTAACATCCCGGGTGTCCTCGTGGTTGGGGATGTGCGCCAGGGTTCGGTCAAGCGTGTGGCCTCTGCCGTAGGTCAGGGTTCGATCGCGGTGCAGTTCGTTCACCAATACCTGAGCAAGGTGTAGCGTGGAAGCGGAAAATCAGCAGGCGGCTCATCACCTGAAAGACGATCTGCGGCGCATCGTCATCTTCTCCGATCTTTCCGACGCCGACTTACAGTGGCTGGCCGGCCACGCCGATGAACTTCGGTTTGCACCCGGCGAGATCGCCGTCCGTGAAGGCGCACCCGCCGACGCCATGTTCATCTACCTGGAGGGCGAAACCGAGGGCCGCGTCGAGCAAGGGACCGACGACGGCATGGTCTACGTCGCCCGCGCCGGCGATGTGACCGGCATGCTGCCCTATTCGCGGCTCAAGCAGATCCCGATTACCATTCGCGCGATTACACCAACCCGCATCGCCCGCATACCCGCCACGTCGTTCAGTGACATGCTGCAGCAGATTCCCGTGCTGAGCGGGCGGCTCGTTGGTGTTTTGGCCGATCGCGTTCGCGACGTAACGCGGCAGAGCCAGCAGCGGGAACGGCTGGCTGCCTTGGGGAAGCTTTCCGCTGGCCTCGCTCATGAACTCAACAATCCCGCGGCGGCGGCGCGCCGCGCGGCCGCCACTTTGAGTGAGACCCTGCAGCGGCTGTATCTGGCCTGCGATGGTCTGCAGGGAATCCAATTGTCCGCGCAGTGCCTGGACCACGTCTGCAGGTTCGAATCCCAGGTGATCTCACGTTCTGCTCCGGCTCTCGATCCCCTGGCGCAAAGCGAGCGGGAAGAAGAGCTGAGCGGCTGGCTCGCCAAGGCGGGCATATCCGAGCCCTGGAAGCTGGCTCCCGAGCTGGTTGAATCCGGCATCACGGCGGAGGAGTTGCGCACCCTTCATTCCCAGTGTCCGGATGTCAATCCCGACGATCTGCTGAACCGCATCGTCAGCAAGATTCAGCTGGCCCGGCTGGCCAAGGAAATCGAGAACGCCACCGGACGCATCTCCGAACTCGTCCAGGCCATTAAGGAATATTCCTTCATGGATCAGGCGCCCCTGCAGGACGTTGACGTCCGCCGCGGACTGGAGAGCACGCTCACCATCCTCAACCACAAACTGAAGCGTGGCATCACTGTGTTTCGCGATTACGCTCCCGATCTTCCCCGGGTTCCCTCTTATGGCAGCGAGTTGAACCAGGTTTGGACCAATCTCATCGACAACGCAGCCGACGCCATGAATGGAAAGGGCGAATTGCGCATCCGCGTGGCCCAGCAGGACACCTCCCTGCTGGTCGAGATCCGCGACAACGGCCCCGGCATTCCGCCCGATCTCCAACCCCACATCTTTGAGCCCTTCTTCACCACCAAGGATGTCGGGAAGGGTAGCGGCCTCGGTCTTGATACGGTATATCGCATCATCCGCAAGCATCACGGCACCATCAGCGTGAGCTCACGGCCGGGAGACACCTGCTTTCGCGTGCGATTGCCGCTCCAGCGCGTCGCTGAGCCAGTGCAAGTTTAGGCGCTTGAGGTGTCGCTGGGAGCAACGCCGGGCTGGCGCTGCTCTAGAGTTGCCGCCGGTATTGGCTGGGCGTCGTACCTGCAATGCGGCGGAACACTTTGGTGAAGTGCCCCTGATCCACGAAACCGGACCTGGCGCTCGCCTCGAGGATACTCATCTTGGGATCGCCCAGCAGCTCCTTGGCGCGCGAAACCTTCTCCCGCAGAACATACTGGTGTGGACTGAGCCCCGTGCTCTGGCGAAAAAGCGTAGCGAAGTAATGGGAGCTCAGCTCTGCGACTGACGCCAGCGAACGCAACGAGATGTCCTCGCTCAGATTCGCGCGAATATACTCGAGCACCCGGTTGAGGCGCGCCTTGGGAAGCCCATCGCGAAACAGAAGCGCACCCGCGTTGGACGGAGATTTCGAGTAGCGCTGCGCCAGGTAGATGGCCAGGGTCTGCCCCAACGACTCGCCGTAGAGCCTGCCCGCCGGACAACCCGCCTGTAACTCCGCGTGCATGGCCCGCATCAGCAACTCAATCTGCGTGTCCTGAAAATCCCAGCGCTCCACCAGTTCGGCGCTCCCGCCCGAAACCGAGTCCTCCACCGCGCGATCGAAGACATGGGGATCCATTGAGAGGATCATATACTCGGCGGGGCCGCTCCAGGTGACCGAATCGCGCGTTCCGCGAGGCAGAAGCAACAGGTTCCCTGCGCGCCTTCGAATGCTGCCGGCCCCCGCTTCCGAACGCCACCCCATATCCACCGGAACGCCGGTGTGCAGATTCACCACGTGGGTAGGGTGTTCATGCTCGGGAATCTCGATCCGCCCGCCAGCGTGGTGTTCAAACCTCAAACCTTCCCAGGGGCACTTGGCGTTGGAAATCACTGGCGTCCAGGGGATCAGGGGTAGCGTTCTGCCATTGCGGAGAACCTCGATCCGGCCTTCGTTGCTTGGAGCGTCCATGCGTCCCACCCCGGGAATCCAGGTATTACGAACTTAGACTCGGCAGGGAGTTGAACCGTCGCAATACTTGCCGCTGGAGGACCCTAAGTTGTTGATTCTTGGTTCGGCCCCGAGTCGCGGGCCGCTGCTCGGAAAGATAGAAAGAGGACGCCGTTGCGGCGTCCCCTATTTGCAAACTGTGCGTCGCCCTGAATCGAACGAGTTCTCAGTATGAAAGGAACAGCTCCGGACCGCCGGACGAGGTGGAAAAATCTCCTGTCTGCTGGGTCGCCGCGGCCGGGCTGTTCGCTGACAGCTTCTTGCCCTTGCCGGGTTGTGGATTTGCATAGTCCTGCTCGCACTGGTATTCCGGATATGAAGTGCACGTTTCCCGGCTGACCACCGCCGTGCCTCCGCCGGAAACGCTTTCGCAGGCGAGGTGCTGACTATCAACCGCATCGCAGCGCAGCAGGAATTGGGATCCGGAAATCGGCGTGGCTACCAGCAGGGTCGGGTCAGCATTCACGCCCTGGGCGTGTGCTGCAACCGCCGCTGTCAAGCTAGCCAGCAACAACAGCCCGAAGAAGAATGACGATTTCATATTCACTCGCTTCATAAACTTGCCCTCCTCACGTGTGGGTTGCCTCCCACCAGGTACACCTCACTAGACGCGGAAGCGGCGAACAGCATTGGTCTGTTCTTGCGGGATTTGGGCCCTTCTTCCGATTTTTTCTCAGCCTGTACGGCCTCGTCTGCGGCTTTTTGCGCGTGGCAAACGCCCCGCGGGAGCCTGCACAGCGCCGATTCGCCCCCGCTCCGCCCGCGCAGGCGCAACTTTTCTCCTGTCTGGGGTTTTTAACTAACCAGTTAGTCAGTCGGTTTCGGAGGTGATTCCGATGTCTCCCAGTAAGTTAAGCGCCGCTTTCCTGGCCCTGGTCCTGAGCGCGGGTATGGCCTTTGCCGCCAACAGCGCCCCTGACTCCGTCATTCAGGCCAGCATTGCCGGCAAGCTGCAGTCAAAACCTGAATTCAGCAACGTCCAATCCTCGGTCGCCGATGGCGTGGTCACTCTTAAGGGCACGGTCGACGGCTACAAAGCCAAATTTGACGCTGAGAAACAGGCCCGGAAGGCCGGCCACGTTCGCAGCGTCCAAAACCAGATTGTCGTTGCCGGTCCTTCCCTGCCGGACAACGAGCTTCGCGAAAAGCTGGCCAGGGATCTGCGCTATGACCGCGTCGGTTACGGCAATGTGTTCAACGTCCTGACCGTGGGCGTCAAGGACGGCGTGGTCACCCTGGGTGGTGAAGTTCGCACTCCGGTGGATCGCGATTCCGCCTTCAGCGTGGTGGAGAACACCCGTGGCGTGAAGGATGTGGTGAACGAGGTTAAGGTCGCACCGGTTTCCAACTTCGACGACTCCATCCGCCTGCGCACTCTGCGCGCGGTTTATGGCGATCCTGTGCTGTCCAAGTACGCCCTGGATCCCCAGCAACCGATTCGCATCCTGGTGGACAACGGCCACGTAGGGCTCTATGGCACCGTGAACTCGGCGATGGACAAGCAGATTGCCGGCATTCGCGCCAATCAGGTGTTCGGAGCCTTCAGCGTCGAGAATCACCTGAACACCGCGACCACGGCCAATCGCTAAAGCTCACATACTCCTCCTGACGTGAAGGCACAGCTCGGGTGGCTGTGCCTTATTTTTGCGGCCCAGTGCGACAAGGAATTTTTGCCGCAGCCCTGCGCATTAACCATTTGCCGCCCGTACCCCGGCAAAAACACCTTGCGCTTGTGGAAAATTCTCCCCGGCGCACGGGATTGGCGGTAAAATCTGCTTGCCTCCGGCTGTCGTCCCCAGATCGCTGATTGGGCTTCATTACTGAAAATACTCGGTTCTCCAGGCAACTGGACGGAATCGGAGGCGGAGAATGGCGAACGAGGTACCCACCGGGTCCACGGATACTCATCAGGTGTCGGTCGGGCCCACGCGCAAGGAACGCAGTGTCTGGATCGTTACCGGTTATGTAGCGGCTGCCCTGGCCCTTCTGGGTGTGCTCGCCTATCATTTTTCGACTTACGTTCTGAAATAGGCCCAAACCCGCAAAAGCTTCGGCGGGGACCACCGAATAGGCGATCTCAATACCATCTTTGTGTAAAGCCGGATAGCGGGCCAGAGTTCGGCTGCTGCCGGATGCTAGAATAAGGGGCCTTTCAGCATTCCCCAGGATCGACGACCCAACTTGGCACAAGAAGCCGCACCTCCTGATCGTGAAATCACCTACGCCGATGCCGGAGTGGACATCGAGCGGGCGAACCGCACCAAGCAGCGAATCCGTTACCTCGCCCACCGTACCTTCAACAAGAGCGTGCTCAGCGACATCGGGGGCTTCGGCGGCCTGTTTGCCGTGGACAAGAAAAAGTACCGCGACCCGGTGCTGGTCTCCAGCGTGGACGGCGTCGGCACCAAGCTGAAGATCGCTTTCGAAATGAACCTGCACCACACTATCGGCGCCGATCTGGTTAACCATTGTGTCAACGATGTTGCCGTGCAGGGAGCCGTTCCCCTTTTCTTCATGGACTACTTTGCGACCAGTAGGCTCGACCCCGACGTCGCCGAGAAGGTCGTCAGCGGCATCGCCGACGCCTGCAAGCACAATGGTTGCGCGCTGATCGGCGGCGAAACTGCCGAGATGCCCGGCTTCTACGCCAACGGAGAATACGACCTGGCAGGCTTCATCGTCGGCGTGGTCGAGCGTGACAAGATCATCACTGGAAAGAGTGTTCAGGTGGGCGACGTGCTGGTTGGCCTCCCTTCCAACGGCCTGCACACCAACGGCTACTCTCTCGCCCGCCGGCTGCTCTTCGTCGAGGCTCGCTATTCCGCTGACACCTATGTGAACGAACTGAAGGGCAAAGTCGGCGGCGAGCTGATGAAAACCCACAAAAGCTACTGGCCGGTGCTCAAGCGGATCGTGGAAGCCGAGGCCGTCTCCGCCATGGCCCACGTTACCGGCGGCGGCATCACGGAAAACCTGCCTCGCATCCTGCCCAAGGGCACTGCTGCCGTCATCCAGATGGGAAGCTGGCCGGTCCCGCCCGTCTTCTCCCACATGGAGAAGCTCGGCAACCTCTCCCAGGGTGAAATGATGCGCACCTTCAACATGGGTATCGGCATGATCCTGGTCGTCCCCACCAAGAAGTTCAAGAAGGTCCAAACCATCCTGGAGCGCGCCGGCGAGAAGGGCTACACCATCGGCCGCATCATCAAGGGCGAGCGCAAGGTGGTGTACGCGTAGGTCTGCTCGCCTCCTGCAGCTTTGCTCGTTTCCTGATCTGGTAGAGATTTCACGAAGCCTGCGTCGGTTCTTCCGCCACCGTTGCGGAACCCCGCAGGCAGTGAAAAAATGAGCGCGAGATGAAAAGCCTCGGGATCCTGCTCTCCGGACGTGGCACCAACTTCGCCGCCATCGCCCGCTCCTGCCAGGAAGGACGCATTCCCGCCCGCATCGCTGTCGTGATCTCAAATCGTGCCGAGGCTCCCGGAATCGAGCATGCGCGCCGGCTCGGACTGAGGACCGCAGTCATTCCTTCCAAAGGCAAGCAGCGCGAGGAACACGACGCTGAGGTGATTGCCGCGCTCAAGGAGGCCCAGGTGGATCTGGTCTGCCTGGCGGGTTACATGCGCCTCCTCTCACCCTTGTTTATCCGTGCATTCCCGCAGCAGATTTTGAATATTCACCCTTCTCTGCTGCCGGCTTTTCCCGGCCTCGATGCCCAGAAGCAGGCCTTCGAGCACGGAGTGAAAGTCTCAGGCTGCACCGTCCATTTTGTGGACGAGTTCCTCGATCATGGCGCCATCATCGTGCAGCGCGCGGTTCCGGTACGGGAGAACGACGATGAGCACACCCTGGCGGCACGCATCCTGGAGCAGGAGCACCAGGCCTACACCGAGGCCATCAATATTGTCCTGTCGGGAAACTACGAGGTCGTGGGCCGCCGCGTGGTGCTCACCACCGGCGCCCGCGTGTGAAACGGGGCAGTGCGTCAATCGCCGATTCGAAGCCCTCTTCCGTCCGCTGCTATCATCCTGCCATCATGCTCAAGGTGAAGCTGCTGACCACGACGGCCAAGCCCCCCACCATCGCTCATCCCGGCGAAGACCTGGGCTACGATCTCTACGCGGCCGAGAGCACGCGCATTCCGGGTCGCGGCTCGGCGGTGGTGCCGACCGGCATCTCCATTGAGTTCGATCCCATCGACGGCAGGCACGTGGGTGCCCTGATCCGCGACAAGTCGTCGCTGGCGGTGCGCCGGATCATCTGCACGGCCGGCGTGATTGACGCTGGTTACCGCGGCGAGATTCGCGTGGTGATGGAAAACCTGGGTGATGAGGCCGCCATCATCCACGCCGGCGAAAAGATTGCCAACCTGATTCCCTATCCCGTCCTGACCAGCGAGGTGGAAGTGGTCGATGAGCTGGCCGAATCCTGCCGCAACGCTGGCGGCTTCGGATCTACAGGAAGACGATAACCACAAAGGACACCAAGGATCACGAGCATCCCGAAGGTCTCGCCGCCCGCCAGGCCCTGATCCCTTATCCCGTAAGGCGCGCGTTTGCGAAGTGCCAATTGCTAAGTGCCAATTGCAGATCGCTCAATGCTGAGTGCTGTCTGCTGATTGCTCCCGATATAATCGTCCCCAATGGCCCAATTCCCTCCCGTCGATGAGCAACTCGCCTACCTGAAGAAGGGCGCCACCGAGATCATTCGCGAAGATGAGCTGCGCGAACGCCTGCAGAAGTCACGCAGCAGCGGCCAGCCGCTGCGGGTGAAGGCTGGGTTCGATCCCACCGCTCCCGACCTGCACGTCGGCCACACCGTGCTGATCCGCAAGCTCAAACATTTCCAGGACATGGGCCACACCGCCATCTTCCTGATCGGCGATGGCACCGGTCTGATCGGCGACCCCACCGGCCGCAACACCACTCGCCCTCCGCTTTCGCGCGAACAGATCAACGCCAACGCCGAAACCTACAAGGCGCAGGTGTTCAAGATCCTCGATCCTCAGAAAACCGAGATTCGCTTCAACAGCGAGTGGCTCTTCAATATCGGATTTGAGGACTTTGTGCGCCTGGCCGCCAAGTTCACGGTTTCACAGATGCTGGAGCGCGAGGACTTTCACAAGCGCTTCATCGAAGAAAAGCCAATCTCGCTGCACGAACTCTTGTACTCGATTTTCCAGGGCTACGACTCGGTGGCACTCAAGGCCGACGTGGAGCTGGGCGGCAGCGATCAGAAATTCAATCTGCTAATGGGCCGCCAGCTGCAGCGCGAGTACGGCCAGCCGTCACAGATTGTGCTCACCATGCCGCTGCTGGAGGGCACCGACGGCGTGCAGAAGATGTCCAAGTCCTACGACAACTACATCGGCATCACCGAGCCGCCGCTGGAGATGTACGGCAAAGTGATGTCGATTTCCGACCAGCTCATGTGGCGCTATTACGAGCTGCTGACCGACGTAAGCACCGCTGAGATCGGCAAGATGCAGTCACAAGCGCAGAGTGGTGCCGTGAACCCCATGCAGTACAAGAAAGAGCTGGCGCGGCGGATTGTGGCCGATTTTCATGGTCGCGAAGCTGCTCAGAGGGCCGCGGAAGACTGGGCCAAGCAGTTCCAGCGCGATGAGGTGCCGGAGGAAGTAGAGGAGGTTTACTTCAAGTTTCTTGAGAAAGCGGAAGGCAAATCCGATGTGATGTTTGTGGATTCTTCGAAAGTAAGCCACGAACAACTTTCGGGGGCTGTCACGTTCGGTGGCCCGAAATATCACAGTGTTCGTTTGGATAAGCTATTGGTTCTCGCCGGAATGGCCGACTCCGCAACAGATGGTCAGCGAAAGCTCAAAGCCGGTGCAGTTAGGATCAATGGAGACGTCCAAGAGTCGCCGCTTGTGTTAGTGGATAGGCTGCCGTATAAGTTCATCGTTCGAGTGGGCAAGAAGATGAAACGCGCTGTCATCCTTCCTGCAAAGTAGTTCCTAACCCCCTTTCAACTGTCATCCTTCTATGAAAACAGGCGTACTTGTCCACAGGGAAGTTTTGCGGCGATGCGGACAGGCTTCTATTCGTGCTCGCAGCACATAAGGTATGTCCGGACTCCGCCGCTCGATCTGAGCGTCGTTCTCGAAGAGTGAGGGTTGGTGTGTAACCCACCGCTACGAACCGCAAGGTGTTTCGACTCGGGCCGGGATTCATTCGCCCGGCCCTCGCTCAACATGACACTCCAGAGTGGCACGCTCTCTGCGTCTGCGCTACTCTTCCCTCCGCCTTGCGCGTCATCGCCATCTTGGGACCGAACGCTTCCGTACAAGATCTCGAACGATTTCGGGTTGCTAGCGAAAGTGTCGAGATCACACCGGCTGCCACCATCTCTGCCCCCGCCGATGCTGCACTAATTCTTGGAGGCGACGGAACGATCCATCGTCATCTGCCCGCGCTCGCCGAAACAAAGATTCCCACGCTGATAGTCCCGACCGGTAGCGGAAACGACTTCGCGCGTGCCCTCGGTCTAGCAAAGATGCGCTTCGCAGCAGCCGCCTGGCGGCGCTTCTGCAGCAGCGGGAACAACCTCCGCGAGCTTGACCTTGGCTCTATCCAGCCTCTCAGTAAGGATCATGACAAGGCGCCCCTTGCTCCGTTCAGCTGTATTGCCTCCATCGGCCTGGACTCGGAGGTCAACCGCATTGCTAATGGCTATCCGCGCTGGCTGCGAGCTCATGGGGGTTACCTGGCTGCGGTGCCTCCCGCGCTAGCGAGCTTTCGCCCGTTTCATCTGACGATCCGCCGAGACGATGGACATGATATTCATTCCGAGCCTGCCACACTTTGTGCTTTTGCCAACGCTTCCTCCTATGGCGACGGCATGCGCATTGCTCCGCGGGCGCAACTCGACGATGGCCTGCTGGATATCTGTTTTGTCCGCAGCGTCTCCAAACTCCGGCTTCTGCAGATGTTTCCCAGCGTGTACCGGGGAACGCATCTCCGCTTTCGGGAGATTTCCTATTCGCAGACGAACCGTGTAGAAGTAACCTCCGACCGTCCCATGGATGTGTATGCGGACGGTGAGTTCGTCTGCCGAACGCCGGTGCGAATCTCGATCATGCCCAAGGCGATGCGCGTGATCTGCTGACCTACCCCCGCCCTCCGACAAAAGAAGGCGGAAGGGTGGGCTACGCCACTTTCAAGTACAAAGCCTGCATTTGTTTTACTCGGCTCACGTTCTTTCTCCCGAGTGCTAAACTTACGGCTTCTATGCCAAATGACGGTCGCTCTCGCACTTTGCTCTGGATCCTGATTGGCGGTGGAGTCTTTGTCCTCTTTCTGCTGGCGGTGTTCTCTCTGGTCTATTACACCGTGCGCAGCCAGCAGGGCAGCACGGAGATCGTCCGCCAGGGGACCGGGGGTAAGATTGCCGTGGTCGACCTGGAAGGCGTCATCCTCACCCCCAAGATCGTCAAAGACCTGAAGAAGTTCGCCGATGACGACTCCATCAAGGCCATCATTCTGCATATCAACACTCCCGGCGGCGGGGCAGCCGCTTCGGAGGAGATCTATCAGACCGTGCGCCGAATTCGCGACGACAAGAAGAAAAAGATCGTCGCTTCCATCGAGTCCGTGGGCGCCAGCGGCGGTTACTACGTGGCGTCGGCCACCAACAAGATCTTCGCCGACGGGGCCAGCGTGGTGGGCAGCATCGGCGTGATCATGGAGTGGTACAACTACGCCGATCTGATCAAGTGGGCCAAGCTCAAGAACATTGTGATCAAGACCGGCGAGTTCAAAGATACTGGCAATCCCGCCCGCGATATCACCCCCGCCGAGCGCGCCTACCTGGAGGCCATGGCGCAAAACATGCTTGGCCAGTTCGTGCATGCGGTGGCCGACGGCCGCGGCCTCAATCAGGACCAGGTGCAGGCCATCGCCGATGGCCGGGTATGGACGGGACAGCAGGCCAAAGAGCTGAAGCTGGTGGACGAGTTGGGTGATTTCGAGGCCGCTGTGAAGGACACCGCCAAGACCGTCGGCATCAAGGGTGAGCCCACGCTGGTTCGCCCGGAGAAGGAAAGACGCAGCATTCTGGACCTGTTGTTTGGAGACGCCTCAGATCTGTGGCCGGATCCGGGCAAGCTGCTCGAGAAGAATGTCGGGTTTTACTATCTCTGGAAGTAGCTTTCCGGCCCCGGTTTCGATAGAGTATATTGCACCTAAGCGGCTGTCTCCCATAAGCTTACAGGACCAGCAATACCCGGACGCGGCTCGCGTTGGGACATTTTTATCATTGCCAAAGGACGAGGTACCATGACGAAAGCCGATCTGATTGAGGAAGTTTCACGGCTGGCCGAACTCACCCGCAAGGACAGCGAAATCATCGTAGAAACCATCTTCGATAGCATCGTGCGTTCGCTGCGCTCCGGCGACAAAATCGAAATCCGGGGCTTTGGCAGCTTCCGCACCCGCCAGCGCAAACCCCGCGTGGGCCGCAATCCCAAGACCGGAGATCGCGTCGAGGTTCCCGCCAAGAAGATTCCTTTCTTCAAGCCCAGCAAGGAATTGAAGGACGTGGTTAACACCACTGCAACCACGGCCGCTGCCACCTCCGGCACCCCGGGAATGTAGTCGGGAACCCGCTGCTCACTGGTTTTTGACACACAGGGATTGCCGACTTGCAGGCTAGGGTTGTCTTATCCCGATTGCCCCCATCATTCGTCCGGTCACACCCCTCTCCGCCCGATGTGAGAACAGCAAGTCGGTGCGGCACGAGGTGCACAGGTCGATAACGTCAATATTCTCTGGAGGCACCCCGGCATCCATCAGCTGGCGGCGGTTGGCCTCCACCAGGTCAAGATGCATCTTGCGCGGCGGCAGCCCGTGTCCTGGGGCGCGCTGATTCAGGAACAACATGGGGTATTTCAGGCGCAACACGTCGGAGTCGGAAACTTCCTCGAATAACGCTTCGGCATAATCGAACTGTGCGGCAAACCTTTCGCGGAACTCGTCTTCCACCTCGTAGCAGCAACGGTGAATGCCGGGGCCGATGGCGGCCACCAAGTCGCGGGGATGCGACCCGAAACTCCGCCGCATCTCACCCACGCCCTTTTCCACAATGCGAGCCAGAGTGCCTCGCCATCCGGCGTGAAAAATCCCCACCGCGTGCCGGTCCCTGTCCGCCAGCAGAATGGGAAGGCAGTCGGCCACTCGCACGGTGAGCAGCAGGCCGCGCGTCTGCGTGACCAGGCCATCCCCGGCCAGGTGGTCCGACTGCGGCTTGCGAACGGTGTGGATCACCGGGGAGTGGATCTGCCTCATCATGGCCGTTGGCCAGGTGCGTCCCTTGGATCTGTTCCCGCCCCCGGCGCCGATCGCCCGGGCAAAACGCCGACGGTTCTCCTCCACCGCCTCGCGGTTGTCCTCCGCCGTGACTCCCAGGTTCAGCGCACTGCCGCCGTACGCCTCGGAGACCCCTCCCTGCCGGGTGCTGAATCCGTGCACCAGCCAGCGAACCTCGGTGAAGCGCTTGGAGGTAAGTACATGCAAGTCTGAGATCCGCTTCCTGGCGGCGCTCGCCGTCGTACGGCGCCTCTTCGGCCCGGATCGGATAGGCATCGGGGTCATTCTTGGATTGTAGCAATTGGCGCGCTTTGTGGCGTCCCGGCGGGGGATTGCGCCGGTTTGCCCGCTGCCACAGGCGTCAGCTATAGTCGTGTCTCCATGTACGCCGATTTTCGCGCCAGAGACCGCTGGACCGGGGAAGAGATCCACTGCACCTACCAGGCCCTGATCGTGGCCATTGCCACTCGCCACGCCGATGCCGTGGACATCAAATTCCTGGCTAACGGCCAGCCCGCCTGGATTGCTCTGCCTCATCCCGCTTGGGTCGAATACCACAAGCGCACTGGCAGAACCCTGAACGATCCACTAGCCGTCGAGATCGCCGGACACTACCTGAAGTGGGCCATCGAATCCGGCGAAGGGATCGGCCGCGAGATGTACACCCTCACCGTTGAGGAAACCCTGAAACACCTGGACGAACTCACCCGCGAGGCGCATGCCTCTCGCGTCAGGTGATCCGTTACGGCGCGAAACCGGGCCTCCCCTCGCGAATGCGGCGGGAAAAGTCGGGGTCATCATTGGCCGCGCGCGCTGCCGGATTGATATAGGCACGCTGCTTCAATTCCGGAAACGGCAGATCACCTGCCAGGGCGCCGTTTTCGTACATCATCTCCGGGGCCTTGCCGTTCAACAGCAGCCGCCAGTCGAAGCGAGAAGCTTTACCGCCGCGGGCCGCGGCAGCATGCACTGCAATATTGGTTGTGCAATTGTTGGTGAGCGCGTTGTACCACTCCGGACGGTTCCGCAGCTGATTGGTGTGCTCAATGTAGCCGAGGAACAGCTTGCGCGCCTGCTTCGGACCGGCCCGGGTGTGGAACAGGTACACGTCCTCGCCCTTGCGGTAATTGGAGCGCAGCCGCACTACGTCGCGCTCGTCGCTCACGATGTAGATCAGCTCATACTGGCGGAAGAAGCCGCGTATCGCCGAATAGCTTTCGCCAATCTCCTTGCGTGTCTCAATCGAGAAGGCCACGTAGTCGTGATCGCCAAACTGAAAACTCACAATGGGATGCGCAATCCAGGGCGAGCCCCAGTATGTGACGAAAATATCGGCCCCGCGCAGCTGCGTGAGATCTACCGTCCTGGTTTCCCAGCGCGGCGTGTAATCGGTCTCTGTACGGTAGTCGCAGTTCCGCACGTTGTGGATGGTTACCCGGTCACCCGCGATCTCCGCCCAGGCCAACGTACTCACGTCCGGCTGCCACGCGCGTGCGTTCGAAGGTTTCAGCGAGAGCCACCACATTAGCACCAGCAGGAATCCCACCAGGCAGACCGCAATCCCCTTCCCGCGAAATCTCAGCAACACCATGGCCGCCGGCATTGTGACCAGGTACAGCACGCCAGCGAGCGCTCGCAGCTTGCTTATGGGGAGATCGAAGTGCAGCGCCGATGCCGCCCACAGCGTCAGCAATCCAAGCAGCAGGTATACGGCTGCCAGACCGATCACGCGCAGGCCTCGATGTGGCTGGTGGGGCTGGACAATTTCCATCGGGCGGGGAGTCGGGTTGGCGCCGGCATATTCGCTTCTCATCGTAGACCAGGGGTGGAATAGCAGGAGACGGCAGCTGATCTCCGGCAAGAATCACAACCGACCGTGATTCTACTCACATGCGAACCGCCGCTCCGAGCGGACAATCTTCCCTGCATTCATCGCAACAAGCCTCTCTCGCACTGCGAGTTAGCCTGCTGATCAGGCGCCGGATGCACCGACAGAGTATATTCCCCGCTTGGAACCGCTTGATGCTTGGTGCAAAATGAGGTTGGTTGCGTCGAAGGAGACGCTTATGGCAAGCCTGACCGAAACGATTTATTCCGAACCAGCCGGCAGCGAAGTCAGACACAAAGCCCTCGTGCGCTGGGTCGAAGAGGTGGCAGGAGTCTGCCAGCCGGATGCGGTGCACTGGTGCGACGGGTCGCCCCAGGAATATCAGGCTATGCTGCGATTGATGACCCAGGCCGGAGTCGCCATCCCCCTCGACCCCAAGAAGCGCCCCAACAGCGTGCTGGTGCGCTCGAACCCGGCCGACGTTGCCCGCGTCGAAGATCGCACTTTCATCTGCTCGCGTTCCAAGGACGACGCCGGACCTACCAACAATTGGGAAGATCCGGTCACCATGCAGGAGAAGCTGACCAAGCTGTTTACCGGCTCGATGGTTGGCCGCACCATGTATGTGATCCCCTACAGCATGGGGCCCATCGGCTCTCCCATCGCCAAGATTGGCGTCGAGATCACGGACTCGCCTTATGTTGTGGCCAATATGCACACCATGGCGCGGGTGGGTAAGCGCGTGCTCGAGGTCCTGGGCAGCGATGGCGAGTTCGTCCGCGGCCTGCACTCGGTAGGGGCGCCGCTCACCCCCAATCAGCAGGATTCGACCTGGCCCTGCAACGCGGAGCACAAGTACATCTGCCATTTTCCCGAAACCCGCGAGATCTGGTCTTTTGGTTCTGGCTACGGCGGCAATGCGCTCCTGGGAAAGAAGTGTCACGCGCTGCGCATCGCGTCAGTGCAGGCCCGCGACGAAGGCTGGATGGCCGAGCACATGCTGATCCTCAAGCTCACCAGCCCCCAGGGCAAGGTCAAATACATGACTGGAGCCTTCCCTTCCGCCTGTGGGAAGACCAACCTGGCCATGCTGATCCCCACCGTCCCCGGCTGGAAGGTGGAGACCATCGGCGATGACATTGCCTGGATGAAGTTCGGGGCTGACGGCAGGTTGTACGCCATCAATCCTGAGTATGGCTTCTTCGGCGTGGCGCCGGGCACCAGCATGAAGTCGAACCAGAATGCCATGCTCACCATCACCAGGAATTCGATCTTCACCAACTGCGCGATGACCGCCGACGGTGATGTCTGGTGGGAGGGTTTGAGCGACCAGAAGCCCTCGGAGTTGGTGGACTGGCTGCGACGGCCGTGGACGCCCAACTCCGGCCGCAAGGCTGCGCATCCCAACGCTCGCTTCACCACCCCGGCGAAGCAATGCCCGGTGATCGCGCCGGAGTGGGAGGACCCCAAGGGCGTGCCCATCGATGCCATCCTTTTTGGCGGACGGCGGGCGGGCGTGGTTCCCTTGGTCGTCGAAGCCTTCGATTGGCAGCACGGCACCTTCCTCGGCGCCACCGCCAGCAGCGAAACCACTGCCGCTGCCGCGGGCAAGGTCGGTCAACTGCGCCGCGATCCCATGGCCATGCTCCCCTTCTGCGGTTATCACATGGGCGACTACTTTGCCCATTGGCTGAAGATCGGTTCGCAGGCTCACGCCTCCAACCTGCCGCGCATTTATTACGTCAACTGGTTCCGCCAGGACGCGAATGGCCGCTTCCTCTGGCCGGGCTATGGGGAAAACAGCCGGGTTTTGAAGTGGATTTTCGAACGCTCGGCCGGCACCGCTCAGGCCGAGGAGACTCCGATTGGCCGTCTGCCGGCCCGGGGTGAGCTGGACCTCGACGGTCTGGACATCACGGCCGAAACTATTGAAGAGCTGCTTCGTGTGGATGTGCCCGGATGGCTGGCAGAGGTGCCGCTGATTCGCGAGCACTTTGCCAAGTTCGGGAACCGTCTGCCCCAGGGGCTGCGCGACGAGGTGGACCGCCTGGAGGCGCGGCTCAGGAACGTCTGAGAACGCTCCCCCGCGACGGGCGCTCTTCTTTTTCGCGACTTTAAAAAACCGGCCGCCTTTCAGTCGGCCCGGGCAAACCATTTCCGCAAACTCTTGCTTTTTCCGCGTGCCGGCGTGGCGGGTGGTGTTGCATTGTGGGGCAAGCAGGCTCTCCCATCCTCGGACGGTTTTCCATGGCAGAACAACAGCGCCAAAAGTCCGGAACGGGCAGCACAGGAAACCGGCCCGCAGAGTCACGCCTGCAGGTGGTCAGAACTGCCGGCCCGCGGCGTGTGGAGGAACTCAGCCGCACCGCCATTTTGCTGGTGCAGGCGCTGATTGGAGCCGTGGCTGCGGGAATTCCACCCATAGCCTACCTGGTCTGGTCGCGCACCCAGGGTAAGGGACTGCCGGTCGACGGCCGTAGTCTCTCGATTGTTGCCTTCCTGGGCATGGCCATGGGGGCCACCGCCGCCTGGATTGCCAGCTATCTCGGCGACGACCTCCCGCTTCACCATTTGTACGACCTGGTGACCTACATTCTCTGGACCTGCGCTGCGGCAACCATCGCCTTCTTCCTCGGCGGCCTCATCCTGGGAGTCGGAACTGACAACTCCATCCTGTTGCTGCCTAGCCTCGAAGCGATCTTCATCTTCGGCGCACTATTCCTGGCCCACCGTCTGCGCGATTACTGAACTCTGAGAAATTAGCCTGCGGGTTCCGGCTGGTCGGAATCGAACGCCCCGTCCTCGGACCTCAGGGCCGCCGATACACCTCTCCCCCCTTCATCACGAAATTCACCTGCTGCAACGCGGTGACGTCAGCCAGGGGATCCCTCGGCAGGGCGACAACATCGGCAAACTTTCCCGGCTCCAGGGTTCCGATCTGGTCCTGCCATCCCAGCAGCTCTGAGGCCACCAGCGTCGCCGACCTGATCGCCTGCATCGGGGTCATGCCATTCTTCACCATCAGGGGAAACTCGACTGCCGGGTTGATCTTCCAATCGAAGCCTCCGGCATCTGTGCCGAAGGCGATCTTTACCCCGGCCTCGACGGCGCGGCGAAAAGTCTCTGCATGGATCCGCGGGATCTCCCGCCAGACCGGCGCTCCTGCCGCCGCCCGTCCCTCGGCCACATATACACCCACATAGAGTGTGGGGACGTAGTAGATGCCCTTGGCCACCATTGTCTTCATATCTTCCGGAGCGATGTAGGCCCCATGCTCGATGGTATCGACGCCCGCCTCCACGGAGTTGTGCACACCGTGGAGCGCCTCCGCGTGCGATGCCACCTTGTGCCTCTGACGGTGTGCCTCGTCCACTATCGCCCGCAGCTCCTCCGGAGTGAAGGTCGGAATGTCGTCCATGGTGTTGTCCGGCCGCACCCGGTAGCTGCGGTCGCTGTACACCTTGATCCAGTCAGCCCCGTAGCTGATCTGCTCCCGCACCGCCTTGCGGGCTTCCTCCGCCCCATCTACCAGTTGCACTCCATGGGGCACCGGGACCTCCGGGGAGTAGCCCAGCAGCGGGTAGGCGCCGGTGACATCCAGGGCGCGAGTCGCCACCTGCATGCGCGGACCGGGAATCACGCCGTTGTTGATGGCGCGCTTGATGTCCACGTCGGCATACATGGCGCCCTCGGTCTCCAGGTCGCGAATGGTGGTGAAGCCCGCTTCCAGC
>DATHDM010000039.1:0-30265 GCA_035319065.1 Terriglobales bacterium | reverse complement strand
TACTTGCGCATGGCGTCGCGCAGCTTCAAGTACTCGGGGCCGTCGAAGTTCATGAACGTAACCCGCGCCCAGATCATAAACAGCTGTCCCACCTTCTCTTCCAGCGTGAGCCGCTTTAGGGTCTTCTCTGCCCACTGCTCGCCGCTGCGGTCCACTTGAAGGGGACCGGGCTTGAGGAGCTTTTCCTTGCTGCGGGCCATTGCGCTGGAACGCACGAGCGCGATGAGGAGAACCAGCCAAACTACGAAACGAAGGGATCTCAGCATGATCGAAAGATAGCAAAAGCACGCGGGGATTGCAGGAGTCGGTTGACTGCCCGAGCTTTTCCCTGCTGCCATTCCGGGACGGCGGCAGGCGAGCAGAGGTGTGGAGTCAGCCCTCTTCAGGCAAATGCGCTGCAACCAGGCGAATCGCCTGCGACTCGATCAGGGGATCATCGCCAAAGCCCTCCAGCCAGTGCACGCCCGGCTCGCGGCGGAACCAGGTCATCTGGCGCTTGGCATAATTGCGGTGTCCCTGGGCCGCAGCACTCAGCGCGGCCTCCATCGCCAGTTCCCCGCGCAGAAGCTGGCCGGCTTGCTTGTATCCCAGGGAGTTCAAGACGGGAGAGTTCGGATACTTCTGCATCAGGCGCTCGGTTTCCGCAACCAGGCCCTCGGCGAACATCTGCAGGGCGCGCTGGTTGATGCGCTGGTAGAGAAGCTCGCGATCGGGATCGAGGCCGATGCGCAGAATTCTGAATCCGTGCAGCGGCTCCCGCCCTGCCTGCCAGAGCTTGCTCATGGGTTGGCGCGCCAGCAGGCAGACTTCGAGCGCGCGAACGATCTTCGGCAGATCGTGGGGATGAATGCGTTGCGAGGCAGCACGGTCGATCCGTGCCAGCACGCGATGCAGATAAGCAGAGCCCTTACCGGCGCCGATCGCGCGCAGCCGCTCCCGCAGTTCTTCCGAGCGCTGCGGCCCGGTAAAGAGCCCCTCCAGCAGCGCCCGCAGATAGAAACCGGTTCCGCCAACCACCAGCGGCAACTTCTGCCGCCGCTTAAGGTCCTCCACCACCTCGCGGGCGCGGCGGGCATAGTCGCCGGCTGTCATCACCTCATTGGGTGGCAGGAGATCAAGCAGGTGGTGGGGCACGCGGCGGCGGTGGGCGGCCGAGGGCTTGGCGGTCCCGATCTCAAAGTCGCGGTAGACCGCGACCGAATCGCAGCTCAATATCTCTCCCCTAAAGCGCTCGGCCAGAACCAGCGACAGCGCCGTTTTGCCGCTGGCAGTGGGCCCCAGCAGAGCGACCAGCAGCGGCTCAGACATCGTTCAGCGCAGGCTCCAGGGGATCAGGCGTCCGTAGCGCAGCAACAGGAACAGCAGCAGAAACAGGCCGATCAGCAGCAGGCCTCGCGCCTCGACGCGCACAATCGGCTGTTTCCACCACCTCCCCGCGCCCTGCATTCTCGGCATTCTCGCACCCCTGCCGGCACCCGACATCGCGCACCACACCGCAGGCCTCGGCCGTCAACTGACCTTCTCTACCACGACGGCAGTGCCGTAGGCGAGGACCTCGGTCACACCCTGCATCACCTCAGTCGCGTCATATCGCACTCCGACTACCGCGTTGGCGCCCAGTTCGGCGGCGTGCTGCAGCATCAGCTCAAAGGCATCATTGCGGGTCTTCTCGCACAATTCGGTCAGCAGGGTGATATTGCCGCCGATCAGCGTCTGCAGTCCCGCCCCAATGGTTCCCACCAGGGAGCGGGAGCGCACGATGATTCCCCGCACCACCCCCAGATTGCGAGTCACGCGGTATCCATCCAGCTCAAACGTGGTGGTGGTCATGAAATGCGAAATTCTTGCTTGCGTCGCCATGGGCGCCACCGAGTCTCCTCCAATTCAAGTCAACCGCCCGAAGTTGGGTAGCTCATGCGGATCAGAGTTCTTTCGGAAAACGGCACGTAGAGCAGGCCGGCAGTCGCCGCCAGAGCCAGGCCCAGGCCAATGCGATTCAGCAGCAAAAACGGGGCCAGTGCCCACAGCCCGTCCAAAGGCAGCAGAAAGCGAAAGAGACGCTGGAATTTATCGCCCAGCCGCGGATAATCGAACAACGCCGCCGTCAGCAGATACAGGCGCACCGGAATGCCCAGTGCCGCAGTGACCAGCACCAGGATCACCACCACGGGGCTCCAGTTTCCTCGCGTACCATCCACAATGTCGGCAATAGCACTCAGGCGCGCCAGGCTCACCAGGTAGAAGGCGAGATACATCCCCTGGATCAGAGCGAAGAGCCCTCTCGCCAGGGCGCGGTTGACGTTGGGGAGATCGGGCCGCGCGCCGGCGGACTCGAGCAAGGGTGCCTCACCGCGCGCCTGTGCTTGCGGTGTCCGTCCCAGGGGATCGGCGCACCCCGCGGGCCGCAGCTCTGACTCCGCCGCCTCCACCGGCGCGATGAAGCGGTAGCCGCGCCGTGCCAGGGTTTCGATGAACCTCGGATTCTGGGCGGAATCGCGCAGGGCCTCCCGCAGCTTGTTGACCGCCGTATTCAGGCTGTGGTCAAAGTCCACGAAGGTGTCTTCCGGCCACAAGCGCTGGCGGAGATCCTCGCGCGTGACCACCTCTCCCTGCCTCTCGACCAGAGCCACCAGCACCTGGAAAGGCTGCTCCTGGAGCTTGATTCGATGGCCCTCGCGCCGCAACTCACCGCTGCGCACGTCCGCCTCGTACAGGCCGAAGCGGTAGAGGATCGCATTCCTAGGCTGGGCGCTGCTCTCGGCCATGCAACGGCAGGTAGTGTATCACCCGCGAAGGCGGCGCACTTACGGCAGGTCGCGCCGGTCGGGGTTGTAGTAGAAGTGAAAACGCAGCGCGAGATATTCCCCGCGAAATTCCGCGGGGAGGGGCGCGAAGGGATTGGAGGCGGTGATCCCGCCCCAGGCCGCGCGATCCAGCGCGACATCCCCAGAGGTCCCCGCCAGCCTCATGCCCGCAATCTGGCCATTCTTGGTGATGGCGAACTCGATGGACACTTTGCCCTTCTTCATCAGCGGAGCCTGAGCCTCGACCGGAATCAGGTTGTACCAGTTGGTGCGGACGGCGTGCAGCACGCGCGCCAAATAGGGCCCAAAGTCCACGCCCATGGTGTCGCTGAGAATGTCCAGTTGGCTCTGAATCCGCCCCTGATTGCCGCCGGGACCCAGTCCGTAGTCCCCGGAAACGCCCCCGCCCATCCCGCCGCGGCTCGCGGCAGCGGCGCGGGTGGCTTCTGCAATCTGCGCTCCAGGAGACATCCCCAGGTTGAACGCTCCCTTGCCGGATGAACCGCCGGCCGGGGGAAGCGGAAGGCTGGTAAGCGGATTCTGGCTTGGGGGCGGAGAAACCGGCGACGAGCCGGGCTGGTTGCGTGCGACCTCAACCGGCTGCTGAGATTGAGAGCCCTGCGTCGGGCTTGCCGGCTGCTGCGCTGCAGGCGGGGCGGGCGGAGCAGTGATGCCGGGCTGCCCGGGAGCTCCCGACCGCGATGAATCCCGTAGTTCCTGAAGCGTCTTGCGGTCGATCGAGGGAGCGCGCGAGCTGGCAATGCGATCCTTGTCGGAAATGATGTTGGTGTCGGGCCGCTTGGGAACTTTCTGCGCGTCCGGCGGAAGCTCCAGGAACGTCAGCTCGCGCTGTTGGATCAGATCCTCCGCCGACGCCACTCGCATCGGCCGCAGGGAGGGAAAGATCCTGGTGGTGTTGATCAGAAATATGACCACAAAAAGGTGCAGAACCACCGACATCCAAAAGGCTTCGCGCAAGCGGGAGCGGGCAAGCTCGTCCTGCAGCTTGAGCAGCAGGAGCGGCTCGTTTTCCAGGCCAACTCCGGGAACGTACTCGATCTGTTCCGGTTGTTCCGGCGGAGCCGTCGATATTTCTGTCGAGGCCATGAACTGTCAATTAGACGCTAATGAGAAAAAACAGGCTGCGCCAGCTGCCGCCGCGGCCCGTCGCAATGGAGATTCGCACAATCACTCATTTTCTCATTAGTCTTGCTCCACGCGCATTGCCAAAAGGGTGCAGGAGGTCTTGACACACATCTCCTTAATCGTCTTATACCGCGTTTTTTACGGGCACGCAGCCCTGTTCGTACGATTTACGGAATTCTTACAGGCGGAAGACATACTCCCGGGCCGATAGCTCGCAAGTGTAACCATATCAGTCAATTACTGGGATTAAGCTGCCGCCAGGATGATCCTGCAAAAGCGCCAAGGCATTCGAGCTGTCGCCACCACGCAGAACACGATGCGCTACTTCCGGGCGGGAGTGATATTGCTGACCGGCTGGTCCCAGTGCGCCAGCAGGATCTCGAAGCGGCGCTGTTCTTCACGCTTATAGGTCTCCTGATCCGGCCACAGCCGCTTGATCAGAGATTCTTCGTCGGGGTTGGCGCTGGTCGCCACCGTAGAATTCTTGAACCGGATGGTGACGCGATAGTCCCAGCGCGCGTCTTCCGTCATGTGGTTGGCGGGCGTCTCGATCTTCACCGCCAGCATCCGGCCACCCTCCACTTCCTTTTCCAGCAGCGGATAGTGGTTCTTGAGAAAGAGCTGCAGGAACTCCTGCTGATGCCCCCATTGCACCTTGTAGTAGTACTCCATGGTGTATGGCTGGTCTGCCGCAGACTGGGGCGGGGACCCCTGGCCCAGGGCGGACAGCGAAATCGTTGAAAGCAACGCGACCACCAGCAGCTTGCTCACAGGTCCTCCAGGTAGATATCAATGGTCCTGATCTCTCCCGCTATGGATGAACCGAAACGCGGCAGTGCGTCAGTCTATTGCTCTTCTATGCGGAGATCGTGCGAAATTGGGAAAACACTCAGGATTCGCTAGAAAGTGGAGGCGCGGGTGAGAATCGAACTCACGCATAAAGGTTTTGCAGACCTCTCCCTTACCACTTGGGTACCGCGCCGGTCGAAGGTTGGACTGGAAACCCGCCGTCAGCGGGCTCGGCCGTTCAGAACTGGAGCGGGAGACGGGATTTGAACCCGCGACTTCGACCTTGGCAAGGTCGCACTCTACCGCTGAGTTACTCCCGCTCGGCGAACTCGATTATAACGAGGCGGAAAAAGGGGGTCAAACGAGGTAGCCATCAGCACTCAGCAACCAGCAGTCAGCCAGTGCGGGAAACGCGAGCGGGCATCGCGGGAAACGCAGATTCTCGGCCGGCACGGCGGCCTCGCGATGACAATCTACGCGAGGCTCTGTGGGGCGGTTCGAAATGACTCACGCTGGCCTCAGCTTGCCCTTCTCCAGCACGAACTGGTGGCCGCGCCAGGCCACGGTGTGGCCGGTGAAGCTGGCGACCCACACCAGCAGCGCACTCAGGTCGCGCAGCGGAATCAGCGGGAAGTCGCGCCACAGTTGCCGGTCGCCCAAGACGCCTAGTCCTACGACCGCGGCCACCGCCAGGCGCATGCCGAGGACGAGTGCAAGCAGGCTCCAGGCCCACCAGGAAAAGTTGGAGAGCCCCAGCGCCAGCAGCGACCAGGGCAGCCCAAAGGTCAAGACCAGTCCGGCGTATCCCCAGCGGCGCGAGTCGCGAGTGCCGCGCGCCCAGCGCATCTGATGCTGGACGTAGCCGCCCACGGAATAGTCCGGCAGGTGGTGATCGACGATTTCATCCGACAGCACGACCTTGTATCCGGCGTGGGCGATGCGCGCGCCCAGCTGGAAATCGTCGGAGAGGTAGTCCACCAGCGTTTCAAATCCTCCAATCGCCTGCAGTGCCCGGCGTGGAAAAGCCAGGGTGGAGCCCAGGCCGAAGCGAATTCCCTCCAGGGTGCGCGCCGCCAGCACCCCGGGGCAGAAATCCGTGCTGATGCCCAGACTCTCCAGGCGCGAAGCCAGAGTCCGGCCGGCAATGCCGCGATAGAGGCAGGTGACCATCCCCACTTCCGGGTCTGCCAACGGTGCCATCACGCGGCTCAGGTAACGGCGATCCACGCGTATGTCGCTGTCGTTCACGATCAGGTGATCGAAGCGCGCATGGGGCAGCATCTGCACCAGGTTACTGACCTTGAGATTGGTTCCCAGGCTCACCGGACAAACGATCAACCGGATCCGGCGCTGCGGAAACTCTTTCATCAGGCGCTCGACCAGGATTACCGCTGGATCCCGAGGATCGCTGATCCCGAATATGAGCTCATAGTCGGGATAATCCTGCAGGCAGTGACTGCGGAAGCTCTCGTAGATGTCAGGATCGGTCCCGCGCAGCGGCTTGAGGATCGAGACCTGAGGCTGATGAAGACTCCTGCCGTCCTGAAAGCGAAGCGTTTCCCTGCGCCAGAAACGCTGGAAGCTCAGCGCGCTGCCCACGCACAGCAGGTAGTAACCCACGCCAGCCAGCGCGCCCAGAGCGAACGCCACTTCCAGGAATTTGAGCAGATGATGAAGCATGCAGCGCGATACGACTCCGAATTTGCCTCAGGACCCGGCAGACCGCCCCAAGCGCTCGTTGTGAGAAGGATAGCGTACCAGAAGCCCCGAGTCCTCGCCTGCCCAAAACATCCTTCTGCGCTGCGGTTACTCGTAGCGCAGGGCCTCGATGGGATCGAGGTTGGCGGCCTTCCATGCCGGATAAATCCCAAACAGCAGCCCGGTGGCACAGGAAATCGTAAAGCCGGTGACGCTCCAGAATGCCGACATGGTGGCCGGCAGCGACGACCAGATGAAGCGCACCAGGTAGGTCAGCATCCCGCCTACCAGTATGCCGATGATGCCGCCCAGAGCCGTCAGCGTGATTGCTTCCAGCGTGAACTGCATCAGGATGTCGCGCTTGCGCGCCCCGATGGCCTTGCGCACACCGATTTCCCGAGTGCGCTCGGTGACCGAAACCAGCATGATGTTCATCACCCCTACGCCCCCCACGATCAGCCCTACGCTCGAAACCGCAAACATGAAGATGAACACCGCGCCGGTGATCTGGTTCCACACATCGGAAAGCGAGTCCTGGGTGAAGATGGCAAAGTTGTCAGGCGCACTGGGAGCCACCTTGCGCCGCCGCCGCAGCAGCTCACGCATCTCGTCCATCGCCTTGGGCATTTCTTCGTGCGACGTGGCCTTCACGGTGATCCAGTGGTCCTTGAGCTCGGGGTGCAGCTTGCGGAAGGTGCTCAGGGGAAAGCGCACGATGTTATCCTCAGGATTCTTGCCGCCGGAAAACGCACTCTTCACCCGCTCCATCACCCCGATCACGCGAAAAAGCTGGCCTTGGATATTGATTTCCTTGCCGACGACCTGTTCGTTCTCGAACAGAGTTTCCGCCGTGTCCGCGCCCAGGATGATGACCGCCGAGTGGCGTTGGTCGTCGGAATCGTCGAACCAGCGGCCCTGGGCGATCTTCAGATCGTAAACATCGCGCGCAGTCGAGGTATCGCCCTCGAGGATTACGTTCTTGGCCTTGCGCCCGTTGTACTTCACCACGTAGGTGCCGGCGCCGAACTCGGGCATGAAGTAGCGCACGCCTGCCGTCACCGCCTTTACATGCGGGAGGTCCTTCATGGCCATGGCGTCTTCCCAGGAGAGCTCGCGGCGTTTCCGCATCTCCTCGCTCGGGCGGGTGAAGGTGAAAGGCTCAATGTGATACGCCATCACCAGGTTCGAACCCATGTCGGCGATGGCCTGCGTGACGTTGGAATTCAGCCCGCGCACGACAGAGGAGATGGCGATCACCACCGCCACCCCGATCACCACCCCCAGGATGGTGAGCGCCGAGCGCATCTTGTTCTTGACGATCGTGGTCAGCGCCATATGCACGATCTCGCCGTAGTCGCGTCGCTGAATCATCGTTCTATATCTCAAAGCGCAGGGCGGCAATCGGGTCCAACCGCGCCGCGCGCCGCGCGGGGTACACGCCGAAAAAGATGCCCACGCTGGCCGAGACCAGCAGGCCCGCCGCAATCGCCCACAACTTGATGCTCGAAGGCATGCCCACCAGCGCGGTAATGGTTTTGGCGATCACGATTCCCAACAGCACTCCAAACACGCCTCCTACCAGCGCCATGGTGCTGGATTCGATCAGGAACTGGCGCAGAACGTCGCTGCGCCGCGCCCCCATTGCCTTGCGAATACCGATCTCGCGCGTGCGCTCGGTCACCGACACCAGCATGATGTTCATGATGACGATGCCGCCCACCACCAGCGATATGCCGGCAATAGCGATCATGGCAATGAAGAAGCTGCTGCTGATGCTCGACCAGATTCCCAGAAAGCTGGCGTTGGTCTCGATCACGAAGCTATCGGGCTGGCCTGGCAGATCGTGCCGCCGCGCCCGCAGGACGGCGCGGGCTTCATCCATGGCGGTCTCCAGTTGCGAGCCTACGGCCGCGGCCTTGCCGGAGATGCGGATACTAGTGTGCGAACCGTACTGCTTGAAGTAGGTGGTGATGGGGATCATCACGTAGTTGTCGCGGCTCTGGCCCAGGGTCTTGCCCTCCTTCTTCCCCAGGCCGATCACGCGATAGAGCTGGCCATCCACGCGAATTTCCTTGCCCACGGGATCGCGGCCCGGCATCAGCTTGTCCAGGATGTCGTAGCCGATTACCGCCACCTGCGAGTCGTTGCGCAAATCGGCCTCGTTGATCGCGCGGCCCTCCACCAGCTCCAGATCGTAAATTACCGTCATGGTAGGAGTGAATCCCCGCACCCAGGTATCGCTGCTCGACTGGTCGCCGTAACTCACATGCCCGTTCGTGTTGAAGGTCGAGGCTCCGACGTAGGTGCAGGACTTGCAGGCCTCGCGCACCGCTTCGTAGTCCTCGAGCTTTATGTCCTTGCGCTTCTGCCCTTCGAGCAACTGATCGATATTGGTGATGACGGGGGAAACCTTGCTGACGATGAACACGTCCGCGCCCAGGCGGAAGATCTTCTCCGCCACATAGCCGTTGATCCCGTTCACGAAGGTCACGACCGCAATGACGGCGGAGACGCCGATCACTACGCCCAGCAGCGTCAGGATGGAGCGCAGCTTGTTCGCCCACAGCGATTGCAGGGCAATGCGCACGGCCTCAATGTGGTTCATGATCGGTCGCTTTGGGAAAAGGGGTTCTTAGAAAGTCTAGCAGACGGCAAGGCGGCGGGACTTCGCCGCAAGACCATCCCTGCCCGGTATTTGCGCGATTGGTCCCAGTGCGGTTCCGCGACCTAGTGGGCCCGTTGCCGGCCGGCAGCTCCATCGTCGTGGAACGAAAGAACGTTCCTGGAGTCCGCCAGGAACATCTATAATGAAGAGGTTGGCAGCCGGATCGGACGGTCGCTTGTCCGCGCCTTCGGGCGCGGAGCAGGAGGAAAGTCCGAACTCCCAAGAGCAGTGTGCCGGATAACGTCCGGGAGATCAGGTTCAAGCCTGATCGACGGAGAGTGCCACAGAAAAGATACCGCCCCACCGTCGTTGTGGCTTCACCCATCTGCACGTGAGGCTAGAACGACGGCGGGGTAAGGGTGAAAAGGTGCGGTAAGAGCGCACCGCCGGGCGAGCCGGGCGCAAGCCTGAGTTCGCCGTCACGGACGGCCAGCAATGGCCCGGGCAGGGTAAACCCCACACGGAGCAAGACCAAATAGGGAACGAGACCGGCAGCAATGCCGGCGCGTGCTGGCTCGGCGCGCTCCTCTTCGGGGCTCCGTTTCGGCTGAAGCCGCGATGGAGGGAAGTTCCGGGTAGGTCGCTAGAGCGGCGCAGCGATGCGGCGCCCAGAGGAATGACCGTCCCGCCGGCCAACCGGCGGACAGAATTCGGCTTACAGATCCGGCTGCCACAAAGTTCCCACCTATTCCAGTCCAGTGTAGGAAGAGCCTGGGGCTACGGCTTCTTGGCTGTTTCGGGCGAGCATTGTCCGCGGAACAAGGCCCACTCCTCACACTCCGCGCCGTTGGGGAAGACGCACACGCCGTACTCGCTGCCGTCAGCATTCTTGCGGATCACCGTCTTGCCGCCGCGTTTTCCGCAGTTCACCGAGGCGGGATTGGCCAAGGTGGCCTTCGCCGGATCCGCTCCCAGGACCGCCTTTTGCTCCGGCGTCAGCAAAGCCTGGGCCCTGGCATTGAAGTCCTTGAGCATGGCGAACCCCTTCGCCGACATGCGATCCTCGGGCGCGAGCGCGTGCATCTGCTGGCGTAGCTGCTGGGCCAGGCTGACCACCTGCGTCTGCTGATCGGGGGTGAGCTTCAGGTCTCCGGCCAGATCGACTGGGATGCGCACGGCGTACAGAGAAGCGAACAGTGTCAGCGTCGGCAGAATTTTTTGCCGCTGCGGCTCGGAGAGGGCAGCCAGCATCTTCTTGGTGGTGTCCTCGGTCAGCGCGCTGCTCTTCTCGAACTTCTGGTCCTCCGTCAGCGAGGAATCGTTGTGCACGGACTGAAGTCCGGCCATGTAGGCTTGCTGAACTTGCTGGAATTTTGCCTGCTGCTCCTTGGTCAATTGCAGATAGGGAGCCAGCGCCGGTATCGAAGAGGGAGCAAGCTCCAGCAGCCTCTCGTCGAAACCCGGCCCACCCGGGGGCTTGGCCTCCTGCGCGTTCATGAACCCGCTTGCTCCCGGTGTCAGCAAGCCCGCGATCACCAGCCATCGCAGCCCTTTCAAGAGGACGCGCGAAACCTCCGACTGCATGCTCTTGGTCTCCTGTATTGCGTTTCCGGAATGGGCCGGATGGAGCGAGGGCCGCGGCGGGCTCAGCGAGGCACGGTCCGGATCAGCATCTCCATTCCGCGATCAATCTTGATGTCCTGCGGTCCGCTGAAGGCGGTGGTGCCCAACCCGGCCAGACCGCCGAAGATCGAGCCCAGGCCGGCGCCTTTGCCGCCTCCAAAGATGCCACCCAGTAGCGCTCCTGCGCCCGCGCCGATTCCGGTGTGCTCGAAGGTCTTCTTGCCTCGGCCGGAGGATTCGATCGCTCCTTCCACATCCACGAACTCGCCCGAGGGCGGGTGGTACAGGCGAACGATCTCCGCAGCGATGGGCGCCCGCCGGCCGTCGGGCAGGACAATGCGGTCGAACTTCAAAACCATGGAGGTGTGCCCGCGGAGTCGCCCCGACTGATCAATGTCGCTGATATGCCCATACACCCTGGCGCTCTGATATTCCCCCTGATCCATGACGGTGGCGCTGAACGGATCGCCGACTTCCGAGTCCTGGGTGGTGAGCGTGTCATCCATCCTGATCCGCAAAGCCGTGTACTCCGGGATGGTCACCTTCGCGGGGGGGTTGCCGCGGGCGACTTCAAGCCGATGAGCAGAAGTGCGATCGCGGCCCATGTCGCGGCAACACGGTCGATTCGAGTCGGCTTCGTCACAAAATCCTCCGGCAAAGTTTCAGTTGTCGTCGGTCGAACGGAGACCAACCTGGTTAGAGTCCTCGTCGGCGCTGAGGCGGGGCGATCATCCTAGGCAGCGGACGGGAAATTGTCAACCACGGTGGTTTGCACCCGCCTGAATCGCCCGAGCGCTGAGGACGCAAAGCGTGCAACTCCGAAATACTGCTGCGTCGATTGGGCAAGAATGAATCGCCCCCCGGCCACAACTCACCGAGGGGCGTTGCCTTGGAATCGCGCTGCCCTCACTTCTGTTTGGCGATCACCAGATCCTTGATCTTGTCGTAAGTGGCCTGAGGAATCACCTTCTTCTTCACCAGGTCGGTCTTGGCGTGGTAGGGGCGGTTGTCGATGATCTTCTGCGAGTACGCCGCTCCGATTCCCGGTAAGGCGTCTAGTTGCTCCTTGGTGGCCGAGTTCAGATCCAGCAGGTTGCCGGTGTCGGCAGCCGCGGCCGCCGGCTTCTTGCTTGTTGCCTTGGAGCTGCCCTGGGCGGCGGCCAGATTGCTCAGGATGAGCAGCGTGCACAGGGTCGCCACCATCGTGATCCACAACGTTTTCCGCTTCATTAGTGCCCTCCGATTGGCTGTTTTATCGAAGTCCAGGCTTTCACCGCTCTCCTGATGTCGCCACCGGCCTGGAATCTGACGGCGAGACTGTAACCGAAAGCACCCGCGTTCGCCAAGGGCGTAGGTGAAGACCTCCCGCCGGCTAGGCCGCCTTTCGCCCGCCCTGGCCCACGTTTTCGTACACCTCCAGGATGCGCCGCACCGAGCACTCCCAGGAAAACCGCGCCGCCTGCTCGTATCCACCGCGCTTCAGCTTCTCCCGCAACGGCTGATCCAGGATCACGCGGTGCAGCGCCCGCATGATCTCGAACACATTTTCCGGGTTCACCTGCACGGCGGCGCTTCCTACCACTTCAGGAAGCGAGGAGGTGTTGGAGGTCACCACCGGCGTGCCGTGCGACATGGCTTCCAGCGGCGGCAACCCGAAGCCCTCGTACAAAGAAGGAAACACAAAAACCTTGGCGGCGTCGTAGAAGATGCGCAGCACGTCGATGGGAAGGAAGCCGAGGAAGCGCACGTCGTCCTTCACGCCGCTCCGGATCACCGTCCGCCGCAGGTCAGGATGGCGGGAAAGCTCGTCACCGATGATGATCAGCTTCAGGTCGGTAAAGCGGCCCTCTTTCTGCAATTCGGTCTTCAGAGCGGAGAAGGCCTCGATAATGCGAACCAGATTTTTCTGCGGTCCGATTCGGCCGGCGTACAGAATGAACGGATAGCGCACCTGGTAGCGCTCGGCAATGAACTGCTTCTCGGCGTCGGTGGCATGGCCTCGCAGGAAGCGGTCATCGATGGCGTTGTAGATGACTTCGACGTTGTCCCCGGAGATCCCGAACAGCCGGCAGATGTCCTTCTTGGTGAAGTTAGACACCGCCAGGATGCGGGCCGCGTGCGCCAACACCTGGCGCGTGGAGAGGAAACGCAGATTCCGCCACAGGCCCCTGCCGTTGGACGATCGGTACATGTAGTCCAGGACGTCGTGAACCGTCACCACGTAGGGGCAGGGAATGCCATAAGGCGGCGTCCAGAAGAGTGAAGGCAGGTGCACCAGGTCGCAATGCTGCTCGCGCAGGAGACGGCGAAATCTCCAGTAGCCGCGAGAGGTATCGGGAGGAAATGTGAAGTCGAGGGCGGAAAAATTTCCCGGCAGATGACCGAACTCCCACAAGCGATCGCTCTCGCCGATCAGTACATACTGGTTCTGCAGGTCGATCTTCCCCAGCGTCCGGACCACGTTTCGGACGTAGGTTCCCACGCCGAAGTCGCTCACGGAGCGGATGTCGATCGCGATTTTCACGGGGATAGTCCTTCACCCGGGTCGGACACTGCCGCAGGGGCTGAAGGCACAGCCCTTGCGGCGCTCTACGGGCGTGGCTTACGCCGCGCCACCTCAATCCGGTGAATCTCTGCCAGCTGCTCCGCCCTAGCCTGCCTAGGCCCAGGGAACCGCGTGGGCGCCGGCCCTGGCGCGGCGCTCGGGGTAGAGCGGAAACGCTTCCGCCAGCTCCAGCACCTGCTGCCGGATGTTGGCCAGGTAATCGGCTTCACTGCGGTGGTGGAGGGCGTCGGCGATCCAGCGGCCAATCTGCTGCATCTCTGCCTCGCGCATTCCGCGAGTGGTGACAGCCGGTGATCCGATGCGAATCCCGCTCGGCTTCAAGGGAGGATTGGTGTCAAACGGGATCGCGTTCTTGTTGACGGTGATGCCCGCCTCTCCCAACGCCTTCTCGGCCTCGCTTCCCAGCATGCCTTGAGCGAAGACATCCACCAGCATAACGTGGGTGTCGGTGCCGCCCGAAATGATGCGAAAGCCCTCAGCCGCCAGCGTCTCCGCCAGCACCTTGGCGTTGGCAACCACCTGGGCCGCATAAGCGCGGAATTCCGGCTGCATCGCCTCCTGAAAGCAGACCGCCTTGGCCGCAATGATGTGGACCAGCGGCCCCCCCTGATCGCCGGGAAAGACCGTCTTATCGATGGCAGCGGCAAATTCCTGTTTGCTCAGAATGATGCCCGCGCGCGGGCCGCGCAGCGTCTTGTGCGTGGTGGAGGTCACGATGTGCGCATGCGGAACCGGCGAGGGATGCACGCCGCCCGCCACCAGTCCGGCAAAATGCGCCATATCCACCAGGTAGAGCGCGTTTACCTTGTCGGCGATCTGCCGCATGCGCTCGAAGTGGATCAAGCGCGGGTAGGCGCTGCCGCCGCCGATGATGAGCTTGGGCCGCTCCTTTTCCGCCAGCCTCTCCAGCTCGTCGTAGTCAATCGTCTCGGTCTCGCGGGTCACTCCGTAGGGAACCACGCGGTAGGTCTTGCCCGAGAAGTTCAGGTGATGACCGTGGGTGAGATGCCCTCCGTGCGCCAGATTCAGGCCCAGGATGGTGTCTCCCGGCTGCAGCACCGCGCCGTAGGCTTCCATGTTGGCCGAGGAGCCGGAATGGGGCTGTACGTTAGCGTGCTCCGCCCCAAACAGCTTCTTGGCGCGGTCGCGCGCCAGAGTCTCCACCACGTCGGTGAACTCGCAGCCGCCGTAGTAGCGGCGGCCGGGATAGCCTTCGGCATACTTGTTGGTGAACACCGAGCCCATGGCTTCCAGCACCGCCTCGCTCACGAAGTTCTCCGAGGCGATCAGCTCCAGACCGTCATGCTGGCGGCGGGTTTCGTTCTCGATAGCGGCAGCGATCTCAGGATCCACTTCGGCCAGCGGCCGCGACATCCAGTTCTGCTTCATTGGCTCATTCTCCCGTGGCCGGACAAGCGGACAGTCAATTCGTGGCCACAGACCAGCTTCCCCGCTGCTGGTGTCTTCTTTGTTCTACCGCCCAACCCGTGATTTTACGCCACGTGGCAAAGCTCGCCTAGAAAACCGCCACATCAGGGACCCCGCGACTGCCAAAAAGGAAAGGCGGCCAGTGTATTGTGGGGAACCGTACGGGTGCCGAATAAGAGCCCGGGTAGGTCCGTAAGTTGCTGCGGAAAAAAGCTAGGGAGGGTACAGGTTCAGGTACCTCTGGGAGCTTGTGAGGGCTGGTCTCTTCCGCCGATAATCGCGCGTAACCATGATCGACGAACAAACAATCGTAAACGCCAAGCCGCCCAAGGCCCCTAAATTCATTCAGTTCGATACCTCCACCTTTGTGGCGAAGATCACGCTGAACCATCCGCCCTATAACGTCCTCACCGTCCCCCTGATGACCGAGCTGGCGGAGGCCATCGAGAGCCTCAATGGCCGCGGCGACATCAAGTGCATCCTGCTGGACTCATCGCAGAAGACCTTCTCGGCCGGCATCTCACTCGAAGACTCCCGGCCGGAGCGGGTGTTCCAGACCCTGGACGCTTTCACCCGCGTGTTTCAGGCGATCAGCGAGATCTCCAAGCCCTTGATCGTGGTTGTAAACGGGCCGGCGGTGGGCGCCGGATCGGAGCTGGTTGCCTTCGGGGACATGATTCTGGCCACCACCAATGCACGCTTCGCTCAGCCGGAAGTGAAGATGGGCGTTTTCCCACCCTTCGCCGCGGTCATGCTGCCCCTGGTGATCGGCCCGAAGAAGGCCTACGAGCTGATTCTTACCGGACAAGCCCTGACCGCGGAAGAGGCCCTGGCCCTGGGCTTCGTCAACCGGCTGGTGCCGGAATCGGAGTTGACTGCTGCCGTGAACGACGTCCTGGCTCGCATCGGCGAGTTCAGCGCTCCCGTGCTGGAAATGACCAAGATGGTGATCGGCCGCACCCTGGGTCTGCCCCTGGACCAGGCGATGAAGAAGTCCCACAACATCTACCTGAACCAGCTCATGGATCTGGAAGACGCCCAGGAAGGTCTGCGCGCCGTCCTCGAAAAACGCAAACCTGTGTGGAAGAACCGCTAACTGCGATCAGCGAACTGAGAAGTGATTTCCTGATGCTGACTGCTGATCTTGCTACTGCTTTTTCTCCAGGCTTCCCAGCGACTCCAACATCGCCCTGACCTCGGCAGCGTGGGGCCCTGCCGCATCCAGTGTCAGATAATGGTTGAAAGCCTCCGCCACCTGGGCATAGCTGGAGTTCGAGCCGCCTGCCGCCAGGCGAAGCAGGCAAAGGCCGCGAAGATAGTAGGCCTCGCTGTTTTGCGCTTCAAGAGCAGTCACCCGGCCCAGGGCTTCGGCCGCTTGCCGCAGGCTGCCGACTGCGGCTTCCCCCGACTGCGTCTCCGACCAGGCGAGCAAGGCCACGCCGGCGTTCATTTCCGCAACAGGACTGCCGCCCGGCGCCAATTGCGCAGCCTGCTGAAATTCGCGCACCGCGTCGTCCCACTGCTTCAGTTCTGCGTATGCCTGCCCCAGGTTGTTGTGGTAAGCAGCTTCGGAGTGCAGCGAAATAGCATGCTGGTAAGCCAGAATGCTTTTGTCCAGAAGCTCGCCGGCCTGGCTGGAAGACGCCGCAGCCTGCCGGTAGGCCTCGCCCAGATGCGCCCACGGCAGGTCGCGCTTGGGATCGATGTCCAAGGCAGCGCCCAGCACATCGGCCGCGGCCAGCCAGTTGCCCTGTGCGCCCAGCGCCTTGGCCTCCGCCAGCTTGGCATTGATCGCCGCCACCTTCTTTGCTTCTGCCTTGGGCTCCGCCGCCAACGACTCGGGCAGAGGACTGCTGCCCAGGTACACCTCCTGATGCAGGCGGTCGCGCTTGATCTCCACCGCATTGCGCGCAATATCGAAGTTGACGGTAATGAGCGAGTTGCTCCAGGTGATCTCGACCTGATGAAACACCGCCAGCTGCTTGCCCTCGCGCGTCACCTCGACTTCGTACACACCAGACTCGACGCCCAACCGGAAGTAGGCGCCGGAGGAGTCCGTCATGACCTGGAAGTGCCGACCTGTTCCAGGATCGTGGAAGCTGAGAATGGCCTGCGCCAGCGGCTGGCCGTCCTCGCCCACGCACGTGCCGTTGACCTGCGAAAGCCATATCCCCGCCCAGGCAAGTTGTGCGGCGAGAAGAATGGCGAGTGACAGCCACCGGCACACATCAATCGCCGTCTTCCGAGCTGGGATGCTCATGAAACCGCCACCGGCTCGCGTATCACGCGAGAGCCCGCAGATTGTAACTTGGATGGCAGGCTGGCGAGCGCAAGGACTTCCGCTTCGGGATTGGTGGCTCTGAATGGTGATGCCGGGTGCTCATTGCCGCTATCGGAACGCCTGGGCTACGAATTTCCCGATGTGCCATGCGTCCATGTACTTGAACGGTGTTTCGCCGGTGGTGTAGTGGCCGCAGGGTAAGACGGCGACACGGTGGTCCAGCTTCCAGCGCTCAAAGTTCTCCACCACCTGCCGCGAGAACTCGGGCAGGAACGTCAGGTCATATTTCGCATACACGATCAGAGATTTTTTCGGCCAGCGCGCGAACTTCTCGAAAAAAGCCATCGGGCTGATGGCCAGCCACGCCTGCCGCAAGCTCTCCAGCGTGATGGCATGCTCGATGCCCTCGCGGATGTGGCGGGTGGACTGGCCGGTCCAAACCACGTCGGCGAAGTACGTGGACGCATGATTGAAAGCATTCACCCGCAGCCGGGTGTCGTGAGCGCTGGCGATGAAGGCGTAGCAGGAGCCCAGGCTGGTTCCCAGGATGCCGAACTCGCGGTATCCCTGCGTCTCCAGCCAATCCACACAGGAACGGATGTCGGCCACCGCCTGCCGGCAGGCGGAAAGCGTTCTCCCCACGTTGGCGGACACGGCATAATCGGCGCGCTCGAGCTCGGGAGGCCGGCGGAAATCGTGGTAGGGCATGCTCAGCCTCAGCCCGGCTACGCCAAACCAGTTGAAGATCCGGCAAAGCGCGTTATGGCTGAAGGCATCCGCATTCCACTGCGGCAGCACGATCATAGCCCGCTGGCTGGGCTTGCTCGGGGGAAACCAGCGCGCGCTCACCCGATTATTCTCCGCGTAGGGCGAGTGCACGGCCGAGGTAAAGCGCAAAAAGGTCCCGATCTCCGGCTTGCGGGTTGCGTCGCCGTCAACCTGCTCGGCGCTGGTGGCGAAGCGTTCGACGACATGTTCTTCCAGACGGAAGTCGGTGGGTGTGGCGTAGGCGTAGAACTGGTCGCTATGCTTGACCAGATACCGATTCAATTCATGGAAGAAGCGTTCGTTGGCCTGATGGTCGGCGCCGGGGAAATTCCCGTTCACTCCCGGCCAGCCGACGGCCCAGTCGGCGCCCCACTCAAACGGGCGTACCACTCGGTTGGTGTCGCGAGTGGTCAGCCGCGTTTCCCACTCATACATCCATTGCTGATAATGCCGGAGCATCCACAAGAACTATAGCAAAAGGGGAGGCAGCCGCCGGCGAGCTTTGTCGCCGCCATGCCATATGGGAACTGATGCCTAAGGCCCTGGCGCGACAGCTACCGCCGCTTCCTGTAACCTGAGTGACGCAGTGTCGAGCAACCGCCATCTCGACGAGGCCTGGCACTACCACGAGGGAACCAGTCATTCCTACCACAGCATTCGCAATAATTCTCATTATCTCGACTGGGCGAACCATCCCCTGCCCTTCAAAATCTACTCCACGCTTGAGCCCAGGCGCCTGCCGCGCGAGTTTCCTCAAAGCGGAGTAGCGGCTCTGTCTGCGATCGGCGAAAATGTGCGCCACAACCAGGTTTCGAGCCCTACGCTCGACGATCTGACGGCGATCCTCTACTTCTCCGCCGGAATCACCAAACGCAGACCGTATCCCGGGGGCGAGATGTTCTTCCGCGCCGCCGCCTGCACCGGGGCGCTCTATGAGTTCGAGCTCTACGTTGTATGCGGCGAGCTGGCAGATCTTGCGGCCGGCGTCTACCACTTCGGCCCCGCTGAGACCGCCCTGCGCCAGCTTCGCGCCGGCGACCATCGTGCTCTACTCGCCCAAGCCACCGCCCACGAGGATGCCATCGTGCACGCTCCGCTTACCATTCTCTGCGCAGGAACTTACTGGCGCAACGCCTGGAAATACCAGTCGCGGACCTACCGCCACTTCGGCTGGGACAATGGCACCCTGCTGGCCAACCTGCTGGCAGTGGCAGCCGCCCGCGGGCTGCCGGCGCGCGTGGTAATGGCCTTCCTGGATCGCGAGGTCAACCGCCTGCTCGATCTGGACAGCGAGCGCGAGGTGGCATTCTCGGTCGTGCCCATCGGCTATCTCGCTGACGCGCAATTTCCCGCAACCCCTCCCGTCGAGCCCCTGTGCCTGGCCACTACGCCCCTCTCGCGGAAGGAAGTGGTATATCCCGCGATGCGCCAGATGCACACGGCATCGTCGCTCGAAACCGAGTCCGAGGTGAGAGAATGGCGTGAGCAACGAACGCCCGAAGAGCCACCTGTCCCCGCAGACGGCATTCCCCTGCAGCCGTTGAATGAAGAAAATCTGCCGCGCGACCCCATTGAGCGTGTGATCCTGCGCCGAGGCTCAACCCGGCAGTTCGCGGAGGAGCCCATCAGCTTCGCCCAGCTCTCGACCATGCTTGCGCGCTCGACGCGCGGATTTCCCGCCGACTTTCACAATCCCTCCGCGGCGCTGCTGAACCAGTTGTATCTGATCGTCAATGCGGTCGATGGCCTACAGCCCGGCTCTTACTACTTCCATCGCGACGCCCGCCGGCTCGAATTGCTGAAGGCGGGCAACTTCCGCCGCGAAGCGGCATACCTGGGCCTGGACCAAGAGCTGCCCGGCGCTGCCAGCGCCAACGTCTTTTTCCTCGCCGATCTCAAAGCCACTCTGGACCGCTACGGCAACCGCGGCTACCGCTCCGCCCAACTGGAAGCGGGAATCCTGGGCGGAAAGCTGTATCTGGCCGCCTATGCCCTGGGACTGGGGGCTAGCGGGCTGACTTTCTACGACGACGATGTGGTCAGGTTCTTTTCGCCGCACGCCGCCGGGAAGAGCGCAATCTTCCTCACCTGCCTGGGAAGGAGCGCGTGGAAGAAGTAGGAGCTGTCTGGCTTTTGACCCCTCTGCCACCGTGCGCGAGGTGAGCGCACCTTGGAAGAGTGCTGTGTGCCCCAGCGACGCTCTGCCCTAGTGAACATACTTGCGCGGCACGCGCTTCCCGATGTTGCACAGGACCTCGTAGGCGACGGTGTTGGCGTGGCAGGCGTGGTCCCAGGCGGTGACGGCGCAGTGTTCGCTGGCTCCGATCACAATGACTTCGTCTCCGAGCGCCGCCGCGGGAACGTGGGTGATGTCGATGGCAGTCAGGTCCATGGAGACGCGGCCCACCACGGGAGCGTAGGTGTCGCGCACGATGAAACGCGCCCGCGAGGAGAGATGGCGGTTCAGGCCGTCGGCATAGCCGATGGGAAGCACCGCGATGCGCGCCGGCGCCTGGGTAACGTAGGTTCCACCGTAGCCGATCGCCTGTCCCGCCGGATGCTGCGCGATCGAGAGGATGCGCGTCTTCCACGACAGTACCGGCTTCAGGTCGAAGTATGGCCAGACCGAGTTCTTCGCCTCCTGGCGCACGAAGGGAAGGGTGTACCCGTAAAGCGCCAGGCCCGGACGCACCATGTCCATGCGCAATTCCGAGCGGCCGACCATGGCCGAGGTGTTGGCGAGGTGCCACATGGCGGGAGTAAAGCCGCGCGACAGCACTATCTTCTTCGCGCGCTCGAAATTCTGCGCCTGCGTTTCCACATCCGGGGCGTCCAGCACCTCGGCCGAAGCCAGGTGACTCATCACGCCCTCCAGGCGCAAGTGCGCCGTTTTGCCGAGCGCATCGAGCAGCCTCTCCAGATTCGGCAACTGCACTCCCAGCCTGCCCATGCCCGTGTCCACCTTGATGTGCACGGGAAACTCGCGGCGGCCAGCCCGCGCCGCCGCCTTCTCCAGCGCCTCCAGATGCCAGGGCTCCCACACGGCTGGAGTCAGGTCGCGGCGCACCACGTCGTCCTCTTCATCGCGCCAGAAGCCGCTCATCAACAGGACTCGTGCCCTGGCGCCCGCATCGCGAACCGTCGCACCCTCCTCGGTGGAGGTGACGCCGAACCACTGCGCCCCCTCCGCTTCCAGGGCGTGGCTGCACTCCACCGCGCCGTGACCGTAGGCGTGAGCCTTGGTCACGGCGCAGATCTGTGTTCCCGGGCCTACATGCTTTCGGATTTCCCGGAAGTTATGCTGCAGATTGGGAAGGGAGACTTCCGCCCACAATGGTCTCATCGGGCCTTCTTCGCAAGTGATGTCGCTGGTGGGATTATAAAGTGTGGGCGCGGACAGACGTGTCCGCGCCTGGCGCCTACTCCGTGAAGAAATCGTCGGCCGCACGGGACTCGAAGCGCGTGCTCTTCCTGATGAAGGCCAGCGGCACCACGCCGGTGGGGCCGTTGCGCTGCTTGGCGACGATCAGCTGGGCGATGCCCTCCAGCTCGCGCTTCTTGTTCTCATCCTTCTCGTACACCTCGGGGCGGTAAATGAAGCCCACCACGTCGGCATCCTGCTCGATCGAGCCCGATTCGCGCAGGTCGGAGAGCTGCGGTTTGTGATCGCCGGTGCGGCTTTCCGGTGCGCGGCTCAACTGCGAGAGGGCGACCAGCGGGACTCCAATCTCCTTGGCCAGCAGCTTCAGCCCGCGGGAGATGGCCGACACCTCCTGTGTGCGGTTCTCATAGCGCTTGTTCCCGGTGCCGCCCATGGGCGCCGCCGACATCAGCTGCAGGTAATCGACCACGATCAAATCCAGGCCCTTCGACTGCTGCAGGCGCCGCGACTTGGCGCGCATCTCCAGCACCGAGATTCCGGGTGTGTCGTCGATGTAGAGGGGAGCTTCCATCAGCTCGCCTACCGACTCCATCACCTTCTGGCGGTCTTCCCGGCTCAGAAATCCGGTCCGCATGGCCTGCGAGTCCACCCGCGCGTGGGAACACACCATGCGCTGCAACAGGGACTGGCGCGACATCTCCAGCGAAAAGATGGCCACCACCTTGCGGTCATTGACAGCGGCGTTTTCGGCAACGTTCATGGCAAAGGCGGTTTTGCCCATCGAGGGCCTGCCGGCGATGATCACCAGATCGGCTTTCTGCAGGCCGTTGGTCAGGCTGTCCAGGTCAGCGAAGTACGACCGCAGGCCGGTAATCTCGTGGCCCTGGTTGACCAGTGCGTCGATCGACTTGAAGTCCTGCTCGACGATCGTCTTCACGTCCGCAAACGCAACGCGGACCGCGTCGCCTGAGAGCTCCACCAAGCCTTTTTCGGTCTCGCCCAGGATGGTTTCCACCCCTTCCGACTGCTCGTAGGCGCGCGCGATGGAGCGGTTGGAGAGATTGATCAGCCCACGCAGCAGCGCTTTGTCCTTCACGATCTTGACGTGGTTGAGGATGCTGGAGCGGGTGGGTACGCCGTCGGTGAGGGAGGCTACATAGGCGACTCCGCCGACCGCCTCCAGTTGCTGCTGCTGGCGGAGTTCCTCGCACAGCGTGATGATGTCCACGGCGCGGTTCTGCTCCAGCATTTCGGTGATGCGGGCGTAGATGCGGCGGTGCGAGTCGAGGGACAGGTGGTCGGGACGCAACGACTCCGAGGCGTGCCAGAAGGCATCGTTATCCAGAAGGATAGCGCCCAGGATGGTGCGCTCGGCGTCAATGCTGGCGGGCAGCCCCCGCTCCAGGCTGTATTCGGTGGTGGCCATTTTTGGGGAAGATCGCCTTTCGCTAGAACTTACGTACACGAACCCGCGCTCGGGTTCATCCGGCGATGTGGAAAAGGGCTGAGGAAAAAGGCAGCGGGAACCAAAAATTCCCGGCCAGAAAATTGTGCCCGCTCGTGCAGTGGCGGATACTGCGGGCATTATGGCATGAATTCAACAGTTAGCGAAGAAAAAACGAAAGCGACCTCAGCTAGCGTGCCGGGCAGGACGAGGATTGTCCAGGTACACGAAGTCGAATTTGCGCAGAGCCTCCCTGTCGCCGGCCGCGGCCATCTGCATGATGCGATCCATAAGGTTGCCGACCTCGTCCTGGCTCATCTCGCGGGTCGCAGCCCAGAATTTCGGGGGATTAATCCAGATGGGTTGACTCTTGGCGCGTTCCTGATTCTTGGCTGGTCCTGATGTTTCGGGCATGGCTCAATAATAGCCGCCGGGCCCGAGGTTGGGAAGTGGCAAGAATCCGAGCCCTGTGGAAAGCCCAGAGTGGGAAGGGGCGCGGCCACGCCAGCCACGTGGCCGCGCAGACTGCAGATCACTTGTTCACGCCGTCCTGCTCGCCCAAGCCCCTATTGGTTGGCCGATGTCAACCAAAAGCCCAAGCGAATCAACGAGTTCCAAGGCTCAAGCCCAGCGGGAGTGCGACCTATCTGCCGGGGTCAGCCGTCGCGAACAACCACTGACCGGGCGCCATCTCTCCTGAGGTGTCCCAGAGGCGGCGGAAAACCGCACAGCGCCTTTACCGTATCCAGATAAGCCAACCACACCTGCCGGCGAACCCAACGCCAAGTGACCAGGAAAAGCCCCGAGAGGCCTGCTCCCTACCCCTCCAGCACCGGCGTGCCGGAAGACGCCACCGCATCGCAGAGTGGCTTTCGGCGTTGAACCCATCAGTTCTCATCGCGCCGAGGGTGCGCTGAGAACCACATCCAGCATGCAAGTATCTGCACTCGCGATGCAGGGCACTTTGCCGGAATGCGGCGGGCAGTGCAATAGCTCTAATCGGCGGTGCTGTGCAGAACTTGTGCGCATTGCGAGTTAGCTGTGGAAAATGGCGGAAAAACCGGGCCAATTTACCCTTGTGGGAAGCCACCTTCTTCCCAAAGCGGGCCGCTAGGCCGATCACTCGGCTGCGGGAGCGCCGGAAACATCGACTCCGCCCGGCTCCGGCGCTGGCGCCGGCAACTTCTGCTCAGAGATCTCCTGCCGCCTGCGTCCGCTGCGCATTTCGGTCACGATCATGCGACCCAAGTCGAATGTTCCATATACGATGTTGGCCCGCCAGATGTCGCTACGAAACGTCAGGATCTGGCGGCGGACAAAGCGGAACGCCCGCGAACCCGAGTGGTACGAGGCGGCGGTACCCGGGGCAGGGCTGGCGGCCTGCGGGCTGGAGCAATCCTGCAGCCGGATCACCGCCAGAGCGCCATCGCTCCGCATGGGATCGCCAATGGAGTTGTGCAGCTCGTGATTCAGCTCGGGGCGAGAGAACAACTCAACTTGTCTGACGCAGCCGGCGATCGTCAGATCCCGCACCACCTTGGCCCGCTCCTCGTCCAAACGCGGATCGACGTGATGCACAAAGTGATGCTGCTTGAGCGAGAGCGTGGCCGACGTCTCCTTGGTCGCCGCGCTTGCCCAGAGCGTCTCTCCCTCAGGGCCCTCCGCCAGCTTCCATATGCGCAGGTGATCGCGGCGAGCATAGCTGTTCAGCGTCTTCTCCCAGTTCATATCCGCGGGCGCGCCCCCGAGCAGCAGGCGCGACATGGGCGCGTTGGGATAGCTGGTCAGATTCAGGTAAGCGTAGAAGTTGCGATAAACAGCCCGCTTGGAGATGGCGTCGCTCGCATTCCACCCGGCCGCCTGGAATGCTCCCTCCACCTGCTCACGCGGCCCGATGAACAGTAGGTTAACGATGTCGGAGTCCTTGTAGTGGGTGGTGTAGGTGCGGTCGGGAATCCTGGCCAGCAGCTGATGGATCGCCTCCCGTTCTCCCTCGTCGAATGATGTCGGGGGCACCGGTTGCGCCTCCCGGGGCAACGCCAGCGGAGCTGTGAATTCCAAACGCAGGTCTGTCCCGGCTCCAAGGTAGATCTCCGGCTCGGGGAAAACCGGAAAGGCGGTCTTGTAGACGATGAGTACGGCGTCGGAATAGGGGTTCCACGTGGGCAGATGCTTCAGGCGGCTGTTGATCCGGCCCTGCGGAGTATCCGTGCTGCGAATTCCGTGGATGACGCCCTGCTTGACGGTCTCGCGGGCGTTGTCCACTTCGGCCAGGCGAAGGTGAATCTGAAGAGGGCCGGCGGAATCCATATCCAGCCGGTTAAATTCGAGTTCCAGCCGCGCCGTCTCGTGCCGGAAGCCGAGGCCCACCTTCTCGACCGAGCGTACCTGCCCTTCGATGGCGCTGCCTATGGCCAACTGCGGCGCATCGTTACAAAGCGGGCTGCTGATGACGATTGCCTTGACCGGCGTTCCCGGCTTCGAGAGATAGCTGAAGACTGGCGTGGTCAGGCGAATCCAAAGCGTTTCGCCGGCTGGAATCTGATCGCAAGCCGGCGTCGGGTGGACAACCAGGCACATTGAAGCGAGCATGAGAAGCGCGCGGACGAGAAATCCGCAATTGCCGCCGCTCTTAACGGGTGCGACCCTTCTCATTGAGAACTACGAAGTAACCTGGTCCGTTGCAGCCGTGAGTCTTGTCGAGGAGGGAGATCGGAACCTCACTCCCGGGAGATCTCCAGGGACTTGGTATATCACGCCCACCGGTCGCAGGGAAGTTGCAGCAAGGTGACGATGGGACTAATTCCAGGTCTTCAGCTTGGGCCAGGCTTGCGCGAGCGGCACCCTGAAGTCGTGGCAGATCAGGATGGTGTAGTGCTCCCACCCCATTCCGTAGTAGGGCGCGATCACCGGCCCCTCCTCGACGCTGCGGCACCAGTATTGGGCATCCGTGAGCCGCCACTCCAGCAAGATGACCCTCTCGCCGGTGTATTGCCTCGGCCCCCAGTAGTAGTAATTCTGGTGGGCGCTGATTGCCTTCGGCAGGCCATAGCGCGCCCCGAAGAAGTCAATCGCTCCGGCTCCTCCGTAGTTGCCCGCCAGGATGGCGGTCTTGGCACGTTCTTCTGCCGGCAGGGAGTTGTATACCTGGGCCACAGTGGCGACCATCTCCGGCCAGCCGAATTCATCCGCAAAATACTGCGGCAGTAGCGATTTCATGCCGGTCTCGGTGCGAGCTACTGCGATTCCCAGGGCTTCCATATAGGGCAGCACCTTCTCTGGCGGCAGGATTGGCAGGACGATCGGCGCTGACATGAGCCCTCCTGTCACCACGGTCACCAGCACGGAAGTGCGAGTCCAACTCAGCCGCGGGCGCTCCTGGGCCAGCTTTTCCCAGAACACGCCACCCGCGGCAAACAGCATGGGGTAGATCGGTGCGACGTAGTAATCCTTGCCGTGGAGAGCCATCATTACCGCGAGAAAGGCTAGGTAAGTGATGCCGAGGAAGCGATACCGCTGCCCCTCGCGGTGGAAAAGAAGATACCGTTGAGCATCATGATCTGCTGCAGGAGGAACAGACCAGGCGGCAGCTCAATGTTCTTGTGCGTTGCCTTGACGTTGCGCAGGTCCTCCAGCGTGGGGAAGCCGTGCTGGTATTGCCAGATGACGTTGGGCAGGGCGATCAGCAGGGCGATTGCGGCCGCGATCCAGAACCACCTGCTGGCCAGCAGCCGGCGATCCGAAGTTGCCAGCAACCCCACCACGAGCGCGCCCAGGAAGAACACCGTGGAATGCTTGTTCTCCAGCCCGAGGCCGAGCATCGCGCCGCACCACCCCAACAGCCGAGGCTCGCGCCGGTTCAACGCCAGCAGCAGTAAATAAATGCAGCCCATCCAGAAAACCGGTTCCAGCGGATTCATCGAGAGCCGGTCGGCATTCGCGAGAATGGTGGGACACAGCAGGACCGAGACACACGCCAGCAGAATGGCCCAGCGCTCTCCCCCCAGTTCGCGCGCGATGAAGCCGGTCAGCAGGACTTCGACTCCGAAGGCCACCGCCGGGAGCGCGCGAATGGCGTGGAGAGAATCGCCCAGAATGATGCGGCTGGCGCGGGCGAGCCAGGCAATCAGGGGAGCAAAATCCACATAGCCGGCGGCCAGATGGTCGCTGGCCGCCAGATAGTAGAGCTCGTCGCGAAAATAGCCGTAGCTGCCGTTGGTCAGCATCTGGAGGAGGATGGCAGCCCCCGCCAGCGCCCAGGCGATCCAGATGCCGCTATCAGCGGGGAGTTTGACGGCGCTGCGCTCCTTGTTTCTCATAAGCAGGCGCGGAGGAAGGTATCACAGCTTGTTGAACCATCGCCTCATCGCTCAAGGGGCAAAAAAAAGCTGGTTCAGACAGCGGTGGCAAGCCGCGGGGCAAACTGGTATACAGGTGGCGACTCTTGGCCCAAGCAGGAATGACAAAGTGCCTGCTCGCATAGACGCTCTTAAGGACCGGTTGTCCCACTATCGCCAGATCACGCTCAGCGTGATCGGCCGAAAGTCGGGGCGGGAGATCTCGAATCCCGTCTGGTTCATTTGGGAGGGCAAGACCCTCTACCTGCTCCCGGTCCAGGGATCGGATACGCAGTGGTACAAGAACGTCCTTGCGAACCCGACCACTCGGATTGCGGCGCGCGATGCGGAAGGGGAATTCCATGCCGTTCCCATAACCGACGCAAAGACCGTGAAGTCCGTGACCGAGAAATTCCGGCGAAAATACGGCGCAGGCGACGTCAAGAAATACTATTCGAAGTTCGACGTGGCCGTTCAGATTGACCTGGGCTGATCCAACCTTCCAGCTTTAGCTTAGGAGAGTCTCTCGGTCCTACTCCAGCGCGTACACGAAGTCGTCCTCGCCGCCGAAGTAGAGCACTCCACTGCTGGCGACAACCTAAGACACAATCCGACTGTCGGGTGGCTAAGGCTCCGAGCAGCTTTCCCGTATCGGCGTTCAGCCACAGCATGGTGCCATCGAGGTCGCCGAGGTAAAGAGTGTTGCCGGCGATCATGTATTACGACAACCAGGACGCGATGGTTCACGCGCCCCCGCCCGTGGGATGTGACGACTATGCCGCGGGATGTATACTCGCGGCGCAAAGGCGGTTCGCTCCGAACCTGCCGGGAATTAACCGTGGGCGTCGGTGAGTGCGATCCCAAGTCCGCCAGTTTTCTGAAGATCCCTGTCGGCGGACCCCTCCCGAGTTCGTTTGGGAGACCGGGTTGCAAGAGAGCGAGCTGCCAGGAGGAGATAACCATGCGAACTCGATCACTCGCAATCTGGGCTGCAAAATGTCTGTTGCTTGTGCTGGCCTTGGGCTTGGCCGCCTGGGCGGCCGACCCCCAGGTCGGTACCTGGAAATTAAACCGCGAAAAGTCCAAATTCAGCCCCGGCCCCGGCAATCAGAGTATGACGCTGACCATCGTCGGCATCCCTAATGGGTACCACCTGACGGGAGAGGGAATGGATGCGGATGGAAAGCCGATCCACGTCGAATACACCGCGAGGTACGACGGCAAGGACAATCCCGCGACTGGCCTGCCCTATGGGGATACCGTCGCCGTGAAGCGCATCGACCAGAATACGATTGAGGGCACGACGAAAAAGGGCGGCGTCGTGACCATGACGGTTCGGTCGACAGTTTCAGCCGACGGCAAGACGCGGACCTCGGTTTTCCACGGAAAGAACGCCCAGGGCCAGGAAGTGAACAACGTCGTGGTCTACGACAAGCAGTAGGGCTGTCCAAGCTGCGTGCAGAATAGAAGCCCGGTCTCAGGACCGGGCTTTGCTTTGATCCTGCCGCTCGCTCAGTCGCAGACGCCGATTCGGCAGGGCTTTCCAGATTCTGGAACAGCTTTAGTAACTTTTTCAAAAGTTCAGGCTGCCGATAGAATCTGCCCGGCATGCGTCTCCCTGCATTCAATCTTTTCTCCCGTCCGCAGGGTTTTCTTTACCTTGCCCTTTTCCTGCTGACCTTTCACCTGGGTGCCGAGGCGGGCGATAAGCCGTGGGTCGAGATTCGCAGCGCTCACTTTCGCGTGCTCAGTGACAGCAGCGAGAGGAACGCCCGCCATGTGGCACGCGAATTCGAGCAGATGCGTTGGGTGTTTGCCACTTCTTTCCCCAACTTTCGGCTCGATTCGGGGACCCCACTCGTGATTCTTGCGGCCCAGGATGGAACCAGCCTGAAGGCCCTGCTGCGCGAGTCGTGGCAGGAATGTGGAACCATGCAGACTGCGGGTCTCTTTGTCCACGGACGGGAGAAGCGCTATGCCCTGGTGCGGCTGGATATGACGAGCCGCGGTGACTACGGAGTTGTGTACCACGAGTACGTGCACTCGCTGGTTGCTCTCAATTTCCGCTGGCTTCCTTCCTGGTTGAACGAAGGCCTGGCCGAGTTCTACTCAAACACGTCCTTCGAGGGCTCGCAGATTTACGTCGGGCGGCCCAACCGCCAGGGATTCCCTCTTCGGGACAAGCCCCTGATGCCCCTTGAAACTCTGCTCTCGGCATGGCATCCCCCTTCCGACGATGCGGACCGCATTGCAATGTTTTATGCCGAATCCTGGGCTTTGACGCATTACCTTCTCTTCTCCCCAGACATGGGAAATGGCAAGCGCCTCTCAGATTTCATGAGACTGCTTACGCAGGGAGAGGATCCCAAGAAAGCTTTCTCGCAGGCGATTGGCGACCCTCAAAAGGTGGAGAAAGACCTTGCCAACTATGTTTATCAGGTTGGCCTGAAGGAGGGGGTCCTCTACAGCCCAGCCCAAATCGACGAGAAGCAGTTCGCCAGCCGCACGATGTCACTAGGTGAGACCGAGGCGGAGTTGGCAGATTTTCACATGCGGCGGCATCACACCGACACGGCGCGACAGTTGGCGGCGGAGGCTCTGCGCAATGATTCCCGTCTGGGACTACCCCATGAAACCCTGGCATTCATGGCGTTCCAGGAAGGTAACGACCAGCAAGCAGCTCACGAGTTTGCATCCGCGTACGAGCTCGACAAGCAGCTCCACCTGTCGCTGTATTTCAAGACCATGTTGGCCCCAGCCGCGCGATCGGATGCGCCCGCCGATCGAGCTGTTCTGCGCGAATCCCTGCAGCAGACTCTGAAGCTGAACTCGCAATTTGTTCCCGCCTATGTTGAATTGGCGATGCTAAACGTTCGCGAAGGCGAGCTCTCCGACGCACTTGCGATAGCCCGTAGGGTGGAGCAATTGGATCCCGCGGTGGCGGGATATCACCTGCTGAGCGCCCGCATCATGCTGCGCATGGGTCGGCGCGCGGATGCCACCACGCTGGCAAAGTTCGTGGCTGAACGCTGGCAAGGCCCAGATCACGATGAAGCCGTAGCCATCTGGAGCAGTGCGCTGGCCGAAGCTGCTCCGGGCGGTCCTCACAAGGGAGAGGTAGATCTCGCCGGGACCCAGTCTGTCCAGGGGGAACTGCGATCCGCAGTTTGCCAAGGAAAGGAATTCCAACTGAAGCTGGCGGTGGATGGAACCGAGCGCACGCTTGCGTTTCGCATGGCGACGGCTTGGATTATCGGGTTCTCTGATACCGTCTGGTATGGTCCGGACCACTTCACCCCGTGTCACCACGTAGAGGGGATGCAGGCGGTTGTCCGATATCGGCCCGCCACTGAGAAAGCCTACACTGGAGACGTCACTCAACTTGAATTGCGTG
>DATHDM010000038.1:0-2559 GCA_035319065.1 Terriglobales bacterium | reverse complement strand
GTGCATTCTGTTCTAACCCGTGAGCGAAGCGCCCCTGCGGCAGCCGCGTCGTTGGAAAAGGAGCTGGTTGAAATTACCGGTTTCAACACCGGTCCGCCTCCCCCTCCTCCTTCCGCAGGATCCACCCTGCGTCACCCCCCGCAGAATTGACAGCGCCTGGAGTACCCCATCGTTCCCGCGCTTTTTTGCGGAGAGCCTGTCCTGCACGAAGCCGAAGGGCGATCGAACGGTTCTCGGTACTCACTACTCCGTTCTCGCACCCCCCCCGCCCCCACAGCTCCCACGTCAGGTGAGGGTGTCCCACCCTTACCTCGCGGTCTGCCTACCCCACTCAATCGCACAGAACGCGATTGAATGGGGCACCCAACATTTGTGTGGGCCACCCGCCTGTCGACGCATACCAACAAACAGGTATCTGAGTTCACAACACAGCAATGGAAATCTATAGGTAGAGATGTTCTGGAGGGCGTCGTTGGCGGCTGTGTCCTTGGATGGGAGACGGGGTGTTTACCTGGTGCGATCAGTGGCGGGGGAACCGCCGTGGGTTCGGATATAGTCAATGGCTGGATTGATGCCCACAAGGCTCAATCTCAGTTCGAGAAACTGCTGCACTCTGCCTTAGCAGCTTGTGGAGCTACTATTTCGGCAAAGAACTGAGAATGACGTTGATATCTCAAACCTTTAGGAAAGCTGTTCTTCGTTTCGGGCTTCCCCTGGTCCTGGTGTTACGCCTATCCCGCCTGTTGGCACATCCTAGACTCCAAGGAGCTAGCGTCTACTCATGGTACGATCTCATCGTTGATATCTCCTTTGTCTTGATCGGCGCAGGGCTGTATATGCACGTCCCCAAACTGCTCGAGCGAATACGCATTTCTCTCTCCAGAACCGGTAAGGTTAAGCAGTAATTGATAACAAAAAGGCGGGTGGCCCACACAACTCTTGGGTGCCCCATTCAATCGCGTTCTGTGCGATTGAGTGGGGTCCAGATGCTGCCGAGATCATGAGAATTCAAGACACAAAAAAGCCCCGCTCTCCCGAGCGGGGCCTCCGTTTTCTGTGACATCTGAAAGCTGAGAGCTGACAGCTACCTCAGTACATATCCCCCATGCCGCCGCCGTGTCCGCCCGGCATCGGAGCTCCCTTCTTCTCTTCCGGAATCTCCGACACCAACGCTTCCGTCGTCAGCATCAGCGACGCAATCGACCCGGCATTGGTCAGCGCCGTCCGCACCACCTTCGTCGGATCCAGCACCCCCGCCTTGACCAAGTCTTCGTAGTCGCCGGTCTGCGCGTTGAAGCCGAAGTTCGCCTCTTTCGCTTCCGCGACCTTGCCCAGCACCACCGCGCCTTCCTCGCCGGCGTTCTCGGCGATCATGCGCAGCGGCTCGGTGATGGCCCGCTTCACAATGTTGATGCCGATCTGCTCATCGCCTTCGACCTTCAGCTTGTCCAGAGCCTGCACGCAGCGCGCCAGCGCCACGCCCCCGCCCGGGACAATGCCTTCCTCAACCGCCGCGCGCGTGGCATGCATCGCGTCCTCCACCCGAGCCTTCTTCTCTTTCATCTCGGTTTCGGTCGCCGCTCCCACCTTGATCACGGCCACGCCGCCTACCAGCTTCGCCAGCCGCTCCTGCAGCTTCTCGCGATCGTAATCCGACGTCGTCTTGTCGATCTGGCTGCGGATCTCCTTCATCCGGCCTTCGATCTCCGGATGCTTGCCCTTGCCCTCGACGATCGTCGTGTTGTCCTTGTCCATCGTGATCTTCTTCGCCTGGCCCAGGTCCGACACCTGCACGTTCTCCAGCTTAATGCCCAGATCTTCGGTGATCGCCTTGCCCCCGGTCAGGATCGCAATGTCCTGCAGCATGGCCTTGCGACGATCCCCGAACCCGGGCGCCTTCACCGCGCACACCTGCAACGTCCCGCGCAGTTTGTTCACCACCAGCGTGGCCAGCGCCTCGCCTTCCACATCCTCGGCAATGATGATCAGCGGCTTGCCGCTCTTGGCAATCTGCTCCAGCAGCGGCAGCAGGTCCTTCATCGAGCTGATCTTCTTCTCGTGGATCAGGATGTACGCATTCTCCAGCACCGCTTCCATCCGCTCCGGATCGGTCACGAAGTATGGAGACAGGTAGCCGCGGTCAAACTGCATGCCCTCGACCACCTCGAGCTGCGTCTCCAGCGTCTTCGACTCTTCCACCGTGATGACGCCGTCCTTGCCCACCTTCTTCATCGCTTCCGCAATGATCTTGCCGATGGTCTCGTCGTTGTTCGCCGAGATCGTGCCCACCTGCGCGATCATCTCGCCAGAAACGGGCTTCGAGTACTTGTCCAGCTCGCCCTTCTCGCGGCTGCCTTCCTTGTCGAGCTTGCCGCAGATCACCGACACGGCCTTCTCGATGCCGCGCTTCATCGCCATCGGGTTCGCGCCGGCCGCCACCGTCTTCACGCCCTCGCGATAGATCGCCTGCGCCAGGACGGTCGCCGTGGTCGTGCCATCGCCCGCGACATCCGAGGTCTTCGACGCGACTTCGCGCACCATCTGCGCGCCCATGTTCTC
>DATHDM010000037.1:0-13346 GCA_035319065.1 Terriglobales bacterium | reverse complement strand
GGTAGTCCACACCCACCAGAAAGACGTGCTCCGGCGCCCCTTTGGCCGTGCTCCGTGCCTCCGGCACACGGCGAAGAGTTTTCGTCCTGCTATGGAGATTCTTACGGCGCAACCCGCGAGCCTACCCCTCGGTCCCGGAAGGACTCACAGTATGGTTGGCTGGCGCTCCGGCCGGACGGGATTCACCCGGCCGCTCGCTGGCCACCGGCTTGGCCTCGACCGAGATCCGTGATTCCCCAGGATGAAATGCCTTCGGCATCACCACGGTCGAAATCGCGTGTTTAAAGATGAGCTGTTCCTGGTTGTTGGTTTCCAGCACCACTGAATATTTATCAAAGGAGCGGATCCGCCCGGTAAGCTTCACTCCGCTCATCAGGTAAATCGTGATGTTGGTCTTTTCTTTGCGGGCGGTGTTCAGAAAAGAATCCTGGATGTTCTGCGCCGGCTTGTTATCCATCTGCCGATCTCCTTGGGGCAGAGCAACAATCACTGCACCCAGGATCGGTATACCCGCCGCACGGCGGTCTGCTGACCCCGGTCCCCGCACGCAAGGCTTTTCGCCCCGAACGAGTGCTGTAACGATAGAACCACTGGGAGCAAGATTTCAACCTCGCATTGATTTTTCCCGGCTTGTTACAATCCGCTGCTCCGGTTTCGAAACTGGCCAGGTCCGATTCTGAGGCTCGTTTCGCGACCACTCCGGAGGAATGAATGCATTCCATCGCTTTCTGGGTAGCTCCCTTGGGGTACCTGGCCCAGTTGCAGGTCAGTCTGCCGGCAGGCGCCACCGTAAACGTGCAGATCGTCCTGCGCTGGCTCCACTTTCTGGCGGGCATTACCTGGATCGGGCTGCTCTACTTCTTCAACCTGGTCAATGTGCCGTTTCTGAAGGAGATCGACCCGCCCACCAGGCTCAAAGTGGTTCCCAGCCTGATGCCGCGCGCGCTGTGGTGGTTCCGCTGGTCGTCTGTGGTCACGGTGCTGGTTGGCTTCGCTTACTGGAACATGATCGTCTCCGCCGACGCCCAGAATGCCGCTGCCAGCGGCGGCCGGGCGATCCTCAGTTTCCTGGTGATCTGGACGCTCGCCTTTATGGTCGAGATGGCGGTGGTGATGAGTCCGGCTGAAGGCCTGAAAAACGGCACGGTCTTGGGCTTCGTGGTAGCGGTGGCGGTGATCGTTGCCGCCTACGTGTTTCTGACCGTCAATTCTCATGGTTGGGAGAGTAGCCGTATGCTGTCCATCGGCGTCGGGGGCGGCCTGGGGTGGTTCATGATGTTCAACGTTTGGGGCATCATCTGGCGCGTGCAGAAGAAGATCATCCGTTGGACAACGCTGAGCGCGGCGGACGGCACCCCCATGCCGCCGGAAGCGGCCAAGCTGGCGCGCGTGGCCTTCCTAGTGTCGCGCACGAACTTTGTGCTCTCCTTTCCTATGCTGTTCTTCATGGGCGCGGCCAGTCACTACCCGCTGTTCGGCAAGTAGGACCAGTGGAAGACGTGGAGGGTGCCTCTCGACCATATGACGCGTCGCTCGGAGGCAGAGGATGATTGGACCAACGATCCGCGCTACTTGCACGGAATCGGCCTGTTCAATTCCGGCCACTACTTTGACGCACACGAAGTCTTGGAAGAAGTCTGGCGGGCTGGCGGCGCCGAAGAGAAGAAGTTCCTGCAGGGCCTGATCCAGGTCGCGGTGGCGCTGCACCACCACTCTACCGGCAACTTGGCGGGAGCGTGCTCACTCATCGCGCGCGGACGGCGAAACCTCGAAGCCTATCCCCCACGCTACGGGGGCATCGAACTGAGGCGCTTTCTGAACCTCTTGAGGCTCTGCGAAGAGGCCCTCCAGGGTGAGGGCCTCCTCCCGGCGGCGCCGCTGATATCGAGAACTGCACGTCCCTCGCGGGCAGCGCCCACTCATGACGACAAGGAGTAACCCTTCCCCTACAAGCGACCGCAAAGCCTCACTCGTCGAGGCAACTAGCGCTTTCGCTTGTGCCGCGGGGCGGGATGGGCGGAGGCCAGGCGCGTGGTCTTCTTCCCCGCCTGCTGCTGCAGTTCCTCGGGAGAGAGCACGCGCCGCACAATCGGCCCCATCAGGCGATACTTGCGGGCAACCGTGTCTCCTGCCTGATCGCGGACTTGCAGGGTAAACACCGGCAGCATGCCGTCCTTCCCGAAGTCTTCCGTGCCCGTCACCACCGGAAATACTCCCACCAAGTTGCGCTCGCGATAGGCAGTTTCGTAGCGATGGCGCCGCAGGTTCCAGGTAAAGATGCGCACCTGGTCGTAGTCGTAGGGAAGGCCGTCGCGGTTGTCGCTCATCAGCACCAGAAACTGAGAGACCTTCTTGTCCACATCCCGTACCTCGTTTAAGGCAAAGAACGACACGATGCGCTGGCCCTCGGCGTACTGCGCGATCTCCAGGGGAACATCCAGATCGACCATGCGCGCCAGCACCCAGCCGGCGCGTTTATGCGTGTCCCGCACCAGCGACCAGTCCTCAAGTTGTGGAGCTGGCGGCGCGGTCCCCCCGGCGCTTGCCGGGCGGACGCCCGGCGGCAGCGGCTTCTCTGCGGTCGCGCGCTTGAGCACATCCAGCTTTTCTCCCTCCTTGAGTTGGTAGAGGTGCTCGGTGTCTCGTCCGGGAGCGATGTGCAGGTTCAGCGTGGATCGCGCCGCGCCGCGCGCCTGCGCCGGACTGTCCACATTCTCCAGCGCCAGCTTCATGAACTGCTCGTAGGTGGGCTCATCGATCAGATACTTCTCCTCCAGCCAGCCTTCTTCGCCGCGCTCGGTGCGGATGCGCCAGAAGCGCTTGCGCTTTTCCAGCACGTACACCTTGTCGCCGTCGTGCACGATCCCCTTCTTCTCGTAAATCGTCGCCAGGCGATCGCGCAGGCTGGCCTGGGGAGCGTTCACGTATGCGACCTCGGGCTTTGGGCGGATAGCTTGCTTGCATCCCAACAGAAGCAGGAGGAGGAAGAGGCAGAGATAGGCGATCCGACACCCTGCTGCCGGCTGAGGAACGGAACTACAACCAACGAAGGCTGGGGACTGCGACGTGGGGCTGCTCTCTGAGCCAGGTGGATTCTCAGAGCGAGCAAAGGCGGGGGTCTGCGACCGGTTCACAAGCGCAGCGATCACTATAGCAAGAAGGGCGCGCCCTCCCCATCGCGTGGCATCACGCGTCTCGGTGAAGCAAATCACCGAAAGAAACGCTATCAGCATCGTGGACCGGGTTGGTCCGCCAGGCATCTTTCGGTGCCCAATGCCGCGACCTGGGCAGTTGATGTTACTATCGGCTTAGCGGCGGCTCTGGGCCTTGAGGATGCGGTCGTCGATTCGCTTGCGGCCGGCGTAGCCCTCTTCCAGACCGTGCCAGTGCGAAATCTGCCGCTCTCCCAGCTTCCAGCACAGCAGGATCACCTCGTTATTGATCTCGCAGGGAAAATCAAGCAGGCCGACGTCCAGGTCCTTCACCTGCACGCCTGTGGCGGTGATCTCGGACAGCGCGTCCTTCACCTGCTGCAGCAATTTCTCGCGCTCCGCCTTCAGCCGCGAGCATTGCGCCATATCCACCAGCATGCCCCCGTTCACCATTACGCGCGTGCTCAGGTCCTTGAAATGATCGTTGATCTTCTGAATGCGTGCCTTGTGGCGCAGCACGCCGCGCAGCAAGCCGGATAACACCGGCAACAACTGCTGGGCCTGACTAAGGGAAAAGGTGCGATTGGCCATAATCTCTTTCTTCCACTCTTCCCCAACCGGCAACTGCCGGCAGATTGTTAGGAAATCTCCAGCATGCGATCGAGCGCCACGCGCGCCCAGCGCTTTACACTCTCCTTCACCCGAATCTGATTCACTAGGTTGCCATCGACCAGGTTCTCGAGCGCCCAGCACAGGTGCTGAGGGGAGATGCGAAACATCGTCGTGCACAGGCAGCCGGAATCGTCGAGCGTGACCACCAGCTTGTCCACATTCTGCTTGGCCAGGCGATTCACCAGGTGAATCTCAGTGCCCACGGCAAACTTCGCTCCTGCCGGTGCATCCTGAACCAGCTTGATGAGGCGCTCGGTGGAGCCGATATCGTCTGCCTTCTGGCAGACTTCCAGGCGGCACTCGGGATGCACGATCACGCGAATGCCCTCATGCCGTGCGCGAATCCTATCCACGTGCTCCGGCAGGAAGCGCTGGTGCACCGAGCAGTGGCCCTTCCATAGGATCACCTTGGCCTTCCTCAGGCGCTCCGGCGTCACTCCGCCCATGATCATGTAGGGATCCCAAACCACCATCTCCTCCAGGGGGATGCTCATGCGGTATCCGGTGTTGCGTCCCAGGTGCTGGTCGGGAAGGAAGAAAAGCTTCTCATTCCGGGCAAAAGCCCACTTAAATGCACCGGGGGCGTTGCTGGAGGTGCAGACCAGGCCGCCCCGCTCGCCGCAGAAGGCCTTAATGGCCGCTGTCGAATTCATGTAGGTGATGGGCGTGATGCCCTCGCCCGCATCCGACGTCAATCCCATCTGGACCAGTTGCTCCCAGCAGTCTTCCACTTGGGTGATGTCGGCCATGTCCGCCATGGAGCACCCGGCGTTCAGGTCGGGAAGGATCGTGAACTGGCCTGGACGGCTGAGCACATCGGCGCTCTCGGCCATGAAGTGCACGCCGCAGAAAACGATGTACTTCCCCTGGGCGTGGGCCGCTTGCTGCGAAAGCCGGTAGGAGTCGCCCGTAAAGTCGGCGAAGCGAATCACCTCATCACGCTGATAGTGATGCCCGAGAATCACCGCCTCGCGGCCCAGCGCATCGCGCGCCGCCGCGATCCGCTCGTTCATAGAGTGGTCGGGCAGGACCAGGTAATTGTCCAGAGAACATGCTGCCCCTTCGACTAATGTGGTGCCCACGTTTCACCGCTTTCAGTTCAGCTCAAATTGCAGCTGAACGGGGATGTTGAAAGCATCTATTGGCTCCAGTGGATTCGCCCACCTTCGGTGTCAACCCACGGGGTTGTTGAAGCCGCCAGCTGTTTCGTCACTACACTTGGTTCGATGCTTGAGTCCGGCGGAAGGACGCACGACCTGCGCTGGATCCATCCTTCCACCCGGGCCTTAGTTGATTGTCGCGCGCCAGAGCGAATGCGGTCAATGGCTTGCGCTTCCGGGAGGCAGGGGCTTGGGCCCGCTGAAGGTCACGGTTATGGTGGTGCCCACCTCCAGCGGCTGCCCGTCCACGCGGTAGGGCTCGTAACGCCACTGCTTGAGCGCCTTCATGGCGGCCTCCGCCAGCACGGGATTGCCGCTCAGGCGGACGATCCTTTCCACTGTTCCGGACTTCGTAATCCTGCCCGACAGGACTACATCTCCCTGCCAGCTCATCCCGCTGGCTTCAGCCGGATACCTGGGATTCACGCGCTTGAGGACTTGTCCGCCGGTCAACGCGGGCTTCGTACCCGCAGATGCCAGGCTGACCGAGGTCACGGGGGCACTCTGCGCCGCTCCTGGCTGCGCGGTGAATTTCACCGAACTGGATACCTGTGGAAGCTGAATGACCTGGCTAATGGTAGTCACTGCTTCAAGTTCCGTCTCGGTCTTCTGCGGGAAGCTGCCGTTCTTGCGCAGCGCCTCGGCCGGCGCCGGCTGGGCTGGCTTTGCCGGTTCGGACCTAGGCACGGCGCTGGGCGCAGGCGCTTCTGCCCTTGGCTTTACTGCCTGCGCCTCATGCGGAACGGCGATCGCCGGCAAGGCATCGATGGAAGACGTGGGGGGTCCGCCACCTCCAGCCAGTCCCCAAAGAATTCCCGCCAGCAGCGCCAACAGGATCGCGGCCAGCGCCAGAAGCAATGCCCGCGATATATACGCACCTTCTCCCTCCTGCTGCAGCAGCGTGGCAGGCAAGACCGGTGCTTCCGTTGCGATTGGGTGCTTCAGGGCAGGAGCGGCGGGCGGCACCGCGACCGCCTCGGTGGTCAGTATCACTGGCGTGATGCGTGCGTCCGACACCTGCACGGGTTGCGCCGGTTCAATCTCCCTCAGGCTATGTCCCGCTTGGGGTGCGCCGTCACCCGAACTGAACATCGTTGCAATCAGATCGTCGAGTTCATTTTGATCGGGCAGCGCCTCGCTGACCTCGGGCGGCTCCTCTTCGGCACCCTCAATCCCGTCTAGAATCCCATCGAGCGCCGCCAGCTTGCCGTATGTTGGCTCGGAGGCAATCTCTGTCGCCGGATTGCCGCTCGCCTGGAGTTCACGATATTCACCAAACGCCAGCTTCTCTACCAGGTCGGCCAGCGCGCACAGCAGCTCCACGTCCGTCGCAGAGAATGCTCGTGGACGCTGCGCCAGCACTTCCAGTACACCCAGGACCTGCCCCTTGGTGCGGACCGGCACAATTACGCACGACCGCATGTTGATCGTGCGGCAGACCGCCCGGTTCACGCGCGGGTCGGCCTCCGTGTCGTCACACTGCACGACTTTGCGGGTGCGAATGCACTCTCCCGTGAGCCCGGCGTTGGGATTAATACGCACTCCCAGGTCGGGCGCCAAGCCAGTGCTCTGGCAGCACACCATCTCATCGGGTGAGCCCAAAGCGATTGCGCTGCCACTCGCGCCGGGAAGCGCCGCCAGGCGCTGCACGATCAGCTTAAGGCTGGCATCGAGCCGCTGGCGTTCCGTCCGAATCCGCTCTTCGATTGCCGCTACCGCGTTGCGCGTCGCCTCGGAATACGTGGCCGGCGGCCCGGCCGCGGCGCGCGGCATATCTGTCAACTCGGGCAGCGAGCTCAGCCAGTTCTTGAATCTTTCCCCATTTCCGTTCTTGAGTTTCGCCAGCCGGATCCCCGCCCGGCCTTCACGATTCGACCATGCCACCACTCCCGCCGCCCGCACTTGAGCTTCTTCCGGCAGGAGCAGATTCACATCCACGATGGCCCCCAGACGGATTGCGCCGCGCGTCTGAATTCCCAGACCGGCAGCGCTGGCATCCAGCACCATTCCACCGCCCACTGCGCCCATATCCACACTAACCAGGTTGCGCTCGATAGCAGATTTCCGCCGCGTGCGGCGGCGGTCGCGTGGGCTAGCGGTTTCAATGGCGGGTACTGCGGCGAAGTCGGACATCATTCGGTTCGTCCCGGCACAGTCAGCTTAGGGGAAGGAAACATCTTTGTTTCAGGGAAATTGTTTCGGGGTTGCGCGTATCGCGGAAGATTGCCGGTCCCCCGCGGAACTTCCATTGTCACTCCCTGCTGCCGCAACCTCCGGTACACCCTCGTCCGAGTCTTCCAGCAACCGAGCCGCGAGCCTCAAGGCTTCGATCTCTCTCTGCAACTGCTCCATCTGGAGCTCTTTCTGCTTGAGGACGTTGTACACGTCTTGCACTGAACTCATTGGCGACTCGTCCAACGGGCGCGCTCCAACTCTACACTCGCGCCGCCGCGATAAAAGGCTGCTTACACGCCCTACGCTGCTAGCGGTCCAAGTGTGGCTCCGGTGGGAACACTGTAACCAAAAGCGCTGGTGGGGGGAAGATGGAAAATCGTTCCGGCAGTAACCGCCCTGCGACTTACAGAAGTAATAGCCCCGGCACCGGAAGTGCAGGCCGCGAAATGCAGTGACACTGCCTTCCTTTGGCCTGACCCGGAAGCGACGGGACCTCAGACCGTCAGCTCAGCTTGGCCATGGCCGCCCCTCTGTCCATACCAGCGGCCGGAGTCCCTGATGGTGTGCTCCTGCGCGCGGAAGTCGACGTGGGCGATGCCCGATCACTGGTGTAGTCCTCGGCCCAAGTGTCGCCCCGGCGCGTCACCCCTCGACACATCCTATTCGCACTCCCTGGATGAAATCGGTATACGCAGGCTGGTTCCCCGATGCTCTGAGATCAGCCGCAATCTGGCCGCGGTGATAAGTGCTGTGCATCAGGGTGTGCATCATGATGTCCTCTACCAGGCTTTCGTAAGCCACGCCCTTGGAGTTGACATAGGCGACCCTGCGCTCGAGTTCGGAAGCCGTCACATGCGCCAGGTAATCCTGCCATTCGGCGGCGACTATCCCGAAGTATCGCTGGCACTCGTCCAGTGACAGAGCCGGCCAAACCACCACCGGCCCTTTCCCCAGGATTCGCCAGAGCCACAGTTGCTCTACCGCCACGATGTGCGCCATCCAGCCAAGGGCGCGCGCGGTGGGTTGAGCCGGCGGGGCGAGTGAGGAAAACACCTCGCGGTTCGCCCAGCGGTCGTAGGAGAAAAGCCGCACCATGTATGCCCGCAATTCCATCTAACACCTCTCCGGCCGCTTGGGACCGGGACGACTTGTGATGTTTATCACGCAGGCGTCAGGCCCAGGCCACCTACAATGCTAAAGGACAGGAAATTGGTTCGCTGCAGGAACAGGAGTTCTCGATGAACATCGCCAAAGACGTCACCGAGTTGATCGGCAAAACCCCTCTGGTCTATCTCAACAAAATCACCGCTGGGTGCCGCGCAACCGTCGCCGCCAAGCTGGAGGGCTTCAATCCCTGCAGCAGCGTAAAGGACCGCATCGGGGTCAGCATGATCAGCGAGGCCGAGCGCGCCGGCCGGATCACACCGGGCAAAACGGTGATCATCGAGCCTACCAGCGGCAATACCGGCATTGGCCTGGCCTTCGCCGCCGCGGTGCGGGGTTATCGCCTCATCCTGACGATGCCGGACAGCATGAGCCTGGAGCGCCGCGTCTTACTGATGGCCTTCGGCGCCGAGGTCGTGCTCACTCCCGGCCCCAAGGGAATGAAGGGGGCGGTCGCCAAGGCGCAGGAGATCCTGGCGCGGACCCCCGATGGCTTCATGCCGCAACAATTCGCCAATCCCGCCAACCCCAAAATCCACTTCGAAACTACCGGTCCGGAAATCTGGCACGACACCGACGGAAAGGTCGATATTCTCGTCTCCGGCGTGGGTACTGGAGGCACGCTCACCGGCGTGACCGAGTACATTCGCCCGAAGAAGCCCAGCTTCAAGGTCGTAGCGGTCGAGCCCAAAGATAGCCCAGTCTTGTCCGGCGGCCAGCCCAGCCCGCACAAGATTCAGGGCATAGGAGCCGGATTCATCCCCGACGTTCTGCGCACCGACTACATCGATGAGGTCATCACCGTTGCTACCGATGAGGCGGTGGAGATGGCACGACGGCTGGCTCGCGAAGAGGGCCTGCTGGTCGGCATCTCCTGTGGCGCCGCTGTGGTAGCTGCCCTTGAGGTCGCACGCCGCCAGGAGAATGCCGGCAAGCTTATCGTCGTAATCCTGCCGGACTTCGGCGAGCGCTACCTCACCAGCATTCTCTATGACAACCTGCGCATCGAAGCCCAGCAGCTGGAGACGGTGCCGGTTTAGCATCCTTGGGGCAAAAACTAACTGACTCCCACGCCAGCCCTTCCGAATCTATAATTGGCAATGGCATTTCCGATCGCCAGAGCCTTCCGGTATACCGTGGCTCGGGCGGCGGTGCCTAGGGTGCAGGGTTAAGTAGTCTGGCGCGTAATTGATCTGGCGCCGTGACCCGCAAACTGGGCCGAGGGTGCAGGTGGAAACGCCTTCGCCTCCCGTGCTTGGAAAGGAAACCGCCTCTCGGCGCCGCTCGCTGCGCGCCCATCGCGCTCCTTTCCCCACGAAATCAGTTCTGGACGACAGGTGGAGCGCCTCTTCGACAAATTCGGACGAGCCATTACCGATCTACGGATCGCCGTCACCGATCGCTGCAATTACAAGTGCGTCTATTGCCGCACGGGCAATAATGGCGCGCAGTTCGCCGAACTTCCCTTCTCGGACTATTTCCGCGTCGCCCGCGTGCTGGTTGGCCTGGGCATCGAGAAGATCCGCATCACCGGCGGCGAGCCGCTGCTACGCAAGGGCGTCGTCGATTTCGTGCGAGATTTGTCCGGGTTGCGCACGCTCACCGGCGAGAAGCTCGACCTTGCGATCACCACCAACGGACATCTGCTGGCGGAGATGGCTGCGCCGCTGAAGGAAGCCGGGCTTCTGCGGGTCACCGTCAGCATGGACGCGGTCGATCCTGAGAAATTCGCCCGCATCACGCGCGTGGCCAACGGTTACTATGCGGTGCTTGCGGGGGTGCGCGCCGCCCAGCGCGCCGGATTGGAGCCGGTGAAGGTGAACTGCGTGCTGCTGCGCGGCTTCAATGAGGACCAGATCGTGCCCTTCGCCCGTTTCGCCCGCGAGGAAGGCGTTATCCTGCGCTTCATTGAATTCATGCCGCTGGAGGAAGACCGGGTGTGGTCGCCAGAGGTCGTGGTTGGCCTCGACGAGATTCTAGCCACCCTCGCTACTTTCCGGCCGCTTCGCGAAATTTCCCACCAGAAGAGCGAAACCGCCAGGCGCTATGTGTTCGAGGACGGCATCGGGGAGATCGGAATCGTCGCTCCCGTGACTCATCCCTTCTGCGGGCATTGCAGCCGCATCCGCCTGACCTCCGACGGCAAGATTCGTACCTGCTTGTTTTCGGTTTTCGAGCATGACGTGGTGCGGTTGATCCGTCACGGCGCTGGCGACGACGACCTGCGAGCCTTCTTCCGCCAGGTAGTGATGCAGAAAGAGCAACGTCACCACATCGGCGAGCCCGACTTCGTTCCCGCCTCGCGCACCATGGTCCACATTGGCGGGTAGAGCCTGAAGGCAGCGCGCGCCGACAAAACGGCCCGCACCCCGGTTGCGGTCCGGCAAATCAGGCTACAGACACAGCTTTTGACTCGCTCCCGGGTGCTGGAGTGTAGAGTCCGTCGCTGCCGACGTCCGATGGGACTCGATTATCGCGGCGCCTCTGCCAGGCGCTTGTTGATTTCGTCCCAGTGCACCACGTTCCACCACGCCTTCAGGTACTCGGCGCGGCGATTCTGATACCTCAGGTAGTAGGCGTGCTCCCACACATCATTCCCCATGATGGGGTATGCCCCGTCCATCAGCGGGCTGTCCTGGTTTGCGGTGCTGATGATCTCGTACTTGCCGCCCTTCACGATCAGCCAGGCCCAGCCGCTGCCGAAACGCTTCACCCCCGCATCGTTGAACTTTTCCTTGAAAGCGTCGAAGCCTCCCAGGTCTTTGATCACGTCGGCGATCTTCCCGGAAGGATTTCCGCCGCCCTGCGGCTTCATGATCTTCCAGAACATGCTGTGGTTGACGTGGCCGCCGGCGTTGTTGCGCAGAGCGGACCGCACGTCCTCGGGCACTCTGTTGATGCCCTTCAGGATATCCTCCGCCGTTTTCTGCTGCAGCTCGGCATGCTTGGCGATCGCCGCGTTGGCGTTATCTACGTAGGCCTGATGGTGCTTGTCGTGATGCAGGTGCATGGTCTGCTCGTCGATGTACGGTTCCAGCGCGTTGTAGGCATAAGGCAAGGGGGGAACTTCCAGTGCCATCTCTTCCTCCAAAGATGAAGTCGACTGTAGCTTTATCGCCGCCCGATACAAATCTACCGCTTGTGAGATGCAAACCTGCGGGACGCGATGCAAAAAGCACGCAGCTTGCCGGGCGATGTGGGCGGCCGCTCAGGCCCCGGCCGACGAGTCTAAATGCACGAGGCTCGGTGCAGCAAATCTTCGCCTAGTCGTCGTCCTTCTCGGCTTGCCGCGTGATCTGCACCACGCTGTGCCGCGCGCGCGGCATGGGCCGGTCTCCCATCCGGTCGTGCCAGAGAATCTGGTTGAGCAGGGCGGTGTCGGCGCGGTCGGCATGCGAAAAATCCATCTTCTCCGACTGGCGGGCGCCGGCTGACTTCTCTGTGTTTGTGCGATACAGCTGCCCGTTGTCGCGATTGCGATAGTCCGCCGTGTAGGCTGGCTGCGCGCCCAGGCCGCGGAACAGCGGCGCCATGACTGGGGCGTGGGCGTCGTTGTTGTTCATCGGAGGCAGCCCCAGCAGCACCTCCATCGTGTGAATGAGGTTTACCGTGGTGTAGAACTCGTGGTGAACGGAAGGCTGCGCGCTGGATCCCGGCGCGTACTTGCTGATCACCAGCGCGACGCTGCGATGCGCGTCCACGTGGTCGGCGCCATCCTGGGCATCGTCTTCCAGCACGAAGATTGCCGTGTCTCCCCAGTAGGGGCTGTGCGAAACAGCATCCACCACGCGGCCAAGCGCCAGATCGTTGTCCGCCACCGCTGCTGCCGGCGTGGCCCGGCCGGCGCGCGTTCCTGAAGTGTGATCGTTGCCCAGGCGAAGAGTAATGAACGCCGGCATGGGATCGATAATTTGCGCCTGGTTCCCGCCTTCCTCCGCGGGCTTCAAGTGCTCGCTCCATTGCCTGAATTCCCTTAGGAACTCGTCCGCGCGAAGCTGATCGGGATATTCGAGGCGGAAGTCCGGATACTCGGGATCGAAGTGGTCGCGCAGCTCAGGCTTGGTTGGGACGTTGCGCGCCAGAATCGGGATCGGCCACGGCCAGGGGCTCTCACCGCCCGGTGGATCGCCAACACGCGCCGGAAGCCTGGCTCCTTTGGCGATGAACTGCGCCTTGCACTGCACGCCCGCTGCCTGCGGCGTGCCCGCAGTGGGCAACTGCCACCCACGCGGCTGGTCGCACCACTCGCTGGAGATGAATTCTCCGTAGTGCCGGTAGCTCAGACCATGCTTCGCCAGGTTGGTCCAGAGATAGCCCGAGGCGGGTTCATTCACATCGGGCTGGTCTTCGAGCAGCGGATACTCATCCCCTACTTCGCCCTCAAAATCGTAAGTGCGCTCCGAGCCGCGATAGCCGATCTGCCAGGTCTTTTCCGTGTAGTCGGTCACAATCGCCGCCGTCGACCACACGTGCCCGTTCCCCGAGACTTCGCCGCTGTCGTAGAAGTTGTCAATCACGCCGAACTGACGCGCCAGCTTGTGCGCGTTCGGGGTGATGTCCTCGCCGTACATGGTGAGCGAAGCGTCGCCGTCGCCGATCCCCAAATCCCCCAGAATCTGGTCGTAGGTTCGGTTCTCCCTGATCACGTAGATCACGTGCCGTATGGGGTTGTGACCGGCAGGGAATATCTCGAACCCCCGGTTTTGGTCCGGCCCCATGAGGTTCGCGAGCCGGACCTCATCGGTCAGCGCGGCCAGGTTTTTCTGTGCCTCGGCCAGCTTGATCCTCGCAACCGAGCCGTGCAACAAAGTCACGATGTAGGGGTGGTGGTCGCGACCAACCAGGTCTGCGGAATCAACTTCCATCGAGTTGCGCCCGGTGCCTTCGCTCTTGGCCGTAGCGACCAGCAGGTCGCCACCGCGGACGGCCACGGCGGTCGGGTACCACTCGGTGGGAATGAAGCCCATCGCAGGCTTGTTCAGCACGGGACTGGGCGGCTCCGCGGCTGACACTTTCTCCAGCC
>DATHDM010000036.1:0-8237 GCA_035319065.1 Terriglobales bacterium | reverse complement strand
CTTTCCGCCCCCCGAAGAGATGGTGGCGCGCATGCGGGAGGCGGGATTCCGCCAGGTCTCCTGGACTCCTTACAGTTTGGGGATTGCCGGGCTGTATCGGGGGAAGAAGTGAGAGATCAGGCGCGGGTGCGGGCGGTCTCCCTGGTCCTGGCTTCCAGGTTGCGGGCGAAGATGCGCGATTCCTCCTCGCTACGGAAACTGTCAAGCAGCGCGTCTTCGACGGTGTACTGGATCACCTGCGCGTAGTAGTTGCCGAGAAACTTCTGCAGGCGCGTGGTATCCATGGTGTAGGAGCCAATCAGGTAAGGGAAGGCCTCCGGAGGCACGCCGGAGATGCCGCGATTCCAGTAATACTTCAGCGCGGTCCGGCACATCCACTTGCCGGGCAGTTGCACAATCCGCTGGCCGGAGATGCGGGCGCATTCCTGGATGGTTAGAGGAAGGCCGCGGCCAGCAACGTTGAAGATCAGCAACTCGTTTCCCTTGCCGGGCTGGCGGAGGAGGTAGGCGAGCAGACGAGCGACGTCGTCCACGTGCACGAACTGGACGGTGTTGTTGAGGTAGTCTTCGCCCCGCGGCAGCAGCATGGGCAGGCGCCGGCCCTGCTGGCGCATCTTCTCGGCGCGCGGGCTCTTGCCGGTCGGCGTGCCGCGCAACGCTCCCACCATGTAGTTCTGCATGGTTGCCCCGGTAAAGATGTGCGGGCGCAGCAGGTAGGTGGTGCAACGGGCAAGATTCTTGGCGCGATGGCGCACGACGTCGTCGCATTCCTTCTTGTGGATTGCATAGGGCAGCGTGTGCGCGCCCAGGGGATGGGTTTCGCGCACCGGCCCAGGGGTCAGGGGGCCATAGGCGGAGACGCTGCTGGGAAAGATGAAGGTTTCAACCTGGCCTCCGCTGCGATTCACCTCGGTGATGGCTTCCATCACGCGGGCAGTCCCGGCGACGTTGATCTGCCACATGCGGTTGAGATCGAGCACGCCGGTGCGAAGGGGATCGAGCACGAAGGCGAGGTGAACGAGCGCGCGAGCGCCGCTGTCGCGCAGCAGGTGGACCAATTGCCGGCAGGAGGACTCCAGTCCCAGGTCCATGGTCTCGAAACGCTGGGGAGGATCGCTGTGCGGGGGATACACGTCCACGCCGATGACCTCAAAGCCAGACAACTGCCGCAGCAACCGGATTCCGAGGTTGCCGGAGATGCCGGTCACTACGACAGCAGGTTTGGCGGCACTGGTCACTTGGATTGCGTTGCTGGGTCCTTGCGGGCTGCGGGTTTCGCGGGAGCCGGTTGGGCGGCAACAGCAGCCTTGGGCGCGCCGGGCTGGGCTGCCGAAGCATCGACCGGCGGACGCTGCGCGCCCTGGAAGTAGGCTTCGTTGAGCTCGGTTTTGACGCCGGAGGCGATGGACTGCATCTCCGCCGACAACTTTTCCTGCGATAGGTTGGACTCGATCTCCGACTTCACCTGCTCCAGGGGGATGGTGCGCTTGGACTCGAGGCGATAGATGTACATGCCGATGGCTTCGGAGAGCACCGAAGAGACCTCACCCGGCTTGAGGTCGAACACCGAAGCCTGGCTGGCGGGCACGGACTGCCGCCGCCAGGAGGGAATGGTCGTGGGGGGAGGAGTCTTGAAACCAGCGGCGTCGAAGACTTCCTTCTGCAGCTTGTCGAAATCCTCCCCGGCGACGGCACGGGCGCGGATCTTTTCCGCATTCGTGGCCAGAGCCGCCTCGTCGGGCTTCTCGTCCGGCTTGGCTTCAGCCCGGTTCTTGGGAATGAAGATCCGCTTCAGCGCGACCTCCTGATACTGCGCTTCATGATCCTTGTAGTACTGGGCGATCTGCTCAGGAGTGGGCCTAGCCTCCTGCTGCAGCTGCTTGACCAGATCCTGAGAGACGATCTGCATGCGCACAAAGCGCATGATCTCGTCGATACGTGGGCCGCTGTCGAGCCCGCGTTTCTTGGCCTCGGCGGAAAAAATGAGCGCCTTGGTGTATTCGTCGGCAAGCCGCTGCCGGGCCGCGGGAGGAAGATTGGGGCTGAGTGAGCTGGCCAGGCGCTCAAACTCGGCGCGGGTGACGGTGGTCTTGCAATCGGCTGGGGCAGCGCCGGTCGCGGGCTTGTGATCGCAGAGGCCATTGATGGTGATGACCGGGGCCGTAGGCGGAATGTCCGCGGCCGTGGCCGGCGGAGCAGGCGGGGTTGCTGCCTGCTGGCCTAGGACAAGAGTGGAAATAAACAAGAGGAGCACAGCGGAAAATCGCATTCTGAATTGTCTCCGATCGTGAAACGCATGCAGGTTGGCGAGGCCATCGTAGCACATTCAGCCCGGCAGTTTCGGGGCGCAAGGGAGCGCGATCCCGGCGAGTTAAGCTTGGCTCCATCTGCGCGAAACGGCGATAATCAGGTGGCTTATGCCCGACACAGCTACGCTCAGCGGCAGCGCGATACGCACGGAGAAGCGCTCGGTGGCGCAGAACTCGGTGTGGGCAGCGGTTGCGGTGACGCTGCTGAAGATCGTGGTGGGCATAAGCACAGGCAGCCTGGGAATTCTCTCTGAGGCGCTGCACTCGGGGCTCGACCTGGTGGCGGCGGTCATCACCCTGCTATCGGTGCGGGTCTCGGACAAGCCGGCGGACGCCGAACATCAGTACGGTCACGGCAAGATCGAGAGCTTCTCGGCATTCCTGGAGACCGGGCTGCTGCTGCTGACCTGCGCGTGGATTATCTGGGAAGCGATCCAGCGGCTGTTCTTCCGGACGGTGGAGATCGAGCCCTCGCTGGCGGCATTCGCCGTGATGGGCTTCTCGATTGGAGTGGACTGGTGGCGTTCGCGGGCCCTGCAGCGAATCGCCGACAAGTATGACAGCCAGGCGCTGCAGGCCGACGCGCTCCACTTCCGCACCGACATCTGGTCGAGCGCGGTGGTGATTCTGGGCCTAGTTCTGGTGTGGGCGGGCGAACATTACCAGATCCGCTGGCTGGAGAGAGCCGATCCCATCGCTGCGCTGTTCGTTGCCGGAGTGGTGATCTCGGTAAGCTGGCGGCTGGCGCGGCAAACTACCGACGCTCTGCTCGATGCGGCTCCCAAGGGAGCGCGGGCGCGGGTGATCGAGGCCGTGTCCGGCGTACCTGGGGTGCTGGAGGTGGACCGGGCACGCATACGGCGGGCGGGCAATCGCTTTTTCGCGGACCTTTCGGTGGGCCTGAGCCGAAACGTGACCTTTCAGAAATCGGAGCAGGTGGTGGGGGAGGTGACCTCGGCGGTGCGGGGAATACTGCCTGACGCGGATGTGGTGGTGCACTCGTTGCCGCGGGAGGTGCGCGGGGAGAACATCTTCGATCGCATCCGCGCAGTAGCGGCAAGGCATAACCTGGGAGTGCACGACATCAGCATCCAGGACCTGCACGGCAGGCTGCACGTCGAGCAGCACCTGGAGATGCAGGAGACCCTGCCGCTGAAGCAGGCGCATGACCGGGTGACGCAGCTGGAAAACGAGATGCGGGAACAGATCGGGGAGATCTCGACCATCCTGACGCACATCGAGAGCGAGCCGGCAACCATCGAGACCGGCGACGAATTGGTGCAGAACGCGGCGCTGGAGCGCAGGCTCAAGGAGATCGCGCTGCAATTTTCCGAGGTCAAGGACGTACACGAGATGCGCTTCAAGCGAGTGGGCGGCAAGCTGTACGTCTCGTGCCATTGCACCATGGGGGACGAGTTGCCGCTGTCGCGCGTGCACGAGGTGATGACGGCGCTGGAGATTCGCTTCAAACAGCAAGCGCCGGAGTTGTTTCGCGTGCTCATTCATCCTGAGCCGCAAACGGACAACACACGCTAAGGATCGGGGTAGGCGGCTATGATCACAGCATCTGCCAGTTGGACGGACAACGAGCGTTTCCTCGCCGAGGCGACCAGCCACCATGCGATCGTGGTGGATGCGGGCAGCGACAAGAGCGCAAACAGTCCGGTGGAGCTGGTGCTCATCGGGCTGTGCGCCTGCACGGCCTCCGACGTGGTGACCATCCTGCGCAAGAAACGCGAGGCGTTCACGCGCGTGGAGGTGTCGGCGGAAGGAGAACGGGCCCAAGATCCGCCCATGGTGTACACCGAGATTCGATTGCGTTATCGCGTGAGCGGGCGGGTATCGCGCAAGGCGGTAGAGGATGCGGTGCGGCTGTCAAAGGAGAAGTACTGCTCGGTCTCGGCCATGCTGGAAAAGACAGCGAAGATCACGGCAGAAATAGAGCTGGAGGGGATGGGTAGTCCGGCAAACGAGTAAGTGGAAGACTGACACCTCAGGTTCACCTTCGGCAATCGGCGTCCAGCGTCAGACAGCTTAGTGTAGGATTGCCAGCAGCGGTCCCTTTATGACGCAAAAGAAGGTCGTCGTCTTCACCCAACCGGGCTGTCCCCCCTGCCACGCCCTCAAGGCCTATTTGTCGGAACGAGGCATTGAATTTGAGGACCGGGATGTTTCTACCGATCGGGAAGCGGTCGAAGAACTGGTTCACAAATACAATAGCCGCTCCACGCCCACCCTGGTGGTTGGGGATGAGGTGCTGATCGGATTTGACCCCGACGAAATCGACCAAGTCCTATCGAAGTGAGGCGCACGCGGTACGCGGCTACCTGTTCATTGCCGCGGCGGCGCTGTGCTGGGGAATTTCCGCCAGCCTGGGGCGCGCAGCGTTTACCGGACGCCTGGGTTCAGGCAAGGGACTGGCGGCGATCGACCCGCTGGTCCTGGCGCAGAGCCGAACCACGATCTCGCTGCTGGTGTTGGCCCCGGCGCTGCTTTTGCGGCGCGGAAGAGCGGGGTTGCGATTTTCCCGCCAGGATCTGGGGCGTGCGCTGGCGCTGGCGATATTCGGGGTGGTGGCGTCCAATTACTTCTACTATCTGGCCATCCAGCGAACCAATGTGGGAACGGCGATTGTGCTGCAATACACCGCTCCGGTGTGGGTGCTGCTCTACCTGGTGGCGCGGGGGCGGCAGCGAGCCACGGTGATGAGAGTGATTTCGGTGGCGCTGGCGATGGTGGGCATTGCCCTGGTGATCGGATTAGTCCGCGCCGGCGGCTTCCAGATGGATACGGTGGGGCTGGTGGCCGCGGAGCTAGCGGCATTTTCGTTCGCTTTCTACAACGTGTATGCGCCCAGCCTGCTCGATCACCATGACCGCTGGAAGGTCCTGCTGTATGTGTTCCTGTGGACGGCGCTGTTCTGGCTGGGGATCAACCCGCCCTGGAAAATCGCGGCGGCGCACTACACGGGGGGGCAGTGGCTGTTTCTGGCGCTGTTCTCGGTGATGTCGATCCTGCTGCCGTTTTCGTTTTATTTTGCCGGCCTGCAGAACCTGGATCCCACGCGTGCCATCGTGACCAGTTGCCTGGAGCCCGTATTCTCCATCCTCATTGCATTTTTTGCGCTGGGGGAGATCGTGCGTCCCAGCCAGATCGCTGGAATCGTGCTGGTGCTCTCGGCGACCGTCCTGATTCAGTTACCGGAAAAGCAGGCGCCCGCAGTGGTGGTGGAGCCGATCGAGTGAGGAAGAAACAAGAGATCAGCAATCAAGGCGGACCGCAGGGGAGGCAGGTGCTCAGGCGAGCGTGGCGCCTTTGGTCTCGGGCAGGAACTGGGAGGCGATGGCGGCCAGCAGGAACGACAAGGCGCTCAGCAGGAACGCGAAGCTGAGGCCGTGGGCCTGTCCCAAGCGCCCGATGACGAAGGGCGCCAGCGCGCTGAGCATGCGCGCGCCGTTGTAGGTGAAGCCCAGAGCGCGGGCGCGGATCTGGGTGGGAAACAGTTCGCTGCCCACCAGTCCGGATCCGGAGAAGAATCCGGTTCCCAGAAAGGCTACTACCGCGCCCATTACCATAATGAGCACGGGGTGGGTAACGTTGGCATAGATGGGGATCATCAGGGCCGCACCGAGCAGGTAAAGCAGGAAGGATCTTCTGCGGCCCAACTTCTCCGCCATCCAGCCGAAGGTAAGGTATCCCGGCAGCATGCCCACCAGGTTGAGAAAGACCAGCAGGCCAGTGGTTCCCATGAGGCCGAAGCCGCGTCCCCCCTGGGAGACAGGGAGGGAGAGGAAGGGCGGAATCCAGGTGAACAGGCCCCACCACCCGAACAGGCCAAAGAGGTTGAGCAGCAGCAGGGCGAGCGTATTGCGCAGATACGAGGAAAACAGAAGAGCGGGGATGAAGCCACGGCTCGCGTGCGCCGCAGCGCTCGGCTGGCGGCGCTCCCAGAGGTGGGATTCGGGAACGTCTTTGCGGATCCACAGAGTGACCAGGGCAGGCAGGATGCCAATAAAAAAAACCATGCGCCAATTGGAGTAGTGGAGGACGATGCCGCTGACCAGCGCAGCCGCGGCGTAGCCGATGGCCCATGAACTCTGCACCATGGCTAGAGCCCGGGAGCGCAGTTCTCCGGGCCAGGTTTCGGCGACCAGGGTAGCGCCGGTGTTCCACTCTCCTCCCATGCCCAGGCCCAGGACGAAGCGAAAACAGGCGAGCATGAGGATGGAGGTGGAAAGGCCAGAGGCAAAGGAAAAGATGGAATAGGTGAGGATGCTCAGCATGAGGGCGGAGCGGCGGCCGAGACGATCGGCGATGAAGCCGAACAAGAGGCCTCCGATGCCAGAAGCCAGCAGCGTGAAGGTGTTGAGCAGTCCACCGGTGGCCTTGCTCATGCCCAGGTCGAGCATGATGTGGGTCAGCACCATGGAGTAGAGCATGACGTCGAAGGCGTCCAGCATCCAGCCAAGAGCGGCGGCCAGCAGGGTGCGGCGCTGGGCTGACGACGAGGTGGCGAGCAGAATGAATGCCGGCATGGGCGGCGGGGAATTGTAGCAGGAGCGGAGCGGCGCGAAGGTCGAGGAGATGCCGCTCACCGCTCAGGGCTGTCATCGGCGAGGCTGAACGCGCGCCCTTTCAGGGCCTGATCGGGGCTGCACCTCAAAGTTCCACGGTTGTCACAGGAAGAACTCGCCCTGGGACAGGATCTGCGCTGGCCCGGTCAGGACCACCTCCCGCTCCCACTCCACGATCTGCGCCCCCCCGGGGCTGACCACCTTCACCGGTGATCGCGCCTTCCCTGCAACGATAGCGGCCACTGCGGCAGCGCAAGAGCCGGTCCCAGAAGACTGGGTCTCACCCGCGCCTCGCTCAAAGATCCGAATCTCGATCTCCGCGGGGTTCCTCACCTTTACGAACTCGACATTGGCCCCCTGCTGGAAACTCGAATGGGCGCCGATCTCCATCGCCTCCCGCTGCCAGCCCGGCTTGAATTCCTCCACCGTTACCACGAAGTGGGGATTTCCCAACGCGACCGGCACTCCGGTCACCTCGCCCGACCAGAGCCGGAATGTCTTCGGATCGCCAACCCTGGCCTCGCCCATGCTGGTCCGGAATTCGAATTGCATCCCGCGATGCGCGATCAGGGTGCAGGCCTTGATGCCGGCATCGGTGCGAATCCGCAATTCCTTCTTGCCAGTCTGATGCGCCAGCCAGGCGGCAACGCAGCGTGTCCCATTACCCGACACCTCCGCCTCGGAACCGTCGGCGTTGTAGAGCCGGACGCGGACGTCGGCCTCGGCGCCGCTATCGGGGAAGAGCCACTCGACGCCATCCGCCCCTACGCCCAGATGCCGCTCGCAGATGCTGCGCGTGAGCGCGGGCATCTGCGCCGGCTCGGCGTGTTCGCCTTCAATCAGGATGAAGTCATTGCCACAGGCCGTGGCCTTTACAAAGGGCAGTGAAGGCATGGAGAGAGGATTGTACGCCCTACCTTCGCGCACCCTTCACCAAACTGTGATAGATGGTGACCGCCGGCTGTCCCTGCACCTCGACGAAAGCCACCACCTCCAGATTCTGCGGGCGAGAGCGCACCGCCTGGTACACGGCGTCGCTTTCGCCGGCGATCACGAAATCCGCGGCCTCGGCCGGATGCTCGAGCGCCGGCTCCCACACGTGGCGGTTGGTCTCGTTGATGGTGCGGCGCAGGGGCATGCCGATCCGCTGAAGTGCGCCGCTGTGCGCGCCCGTGTACATCAGCAGCGTCGCACCCGGCGGTAGCTTCTCCAGTTCAGCCGCCAGCCTGCGCTCCAGGCTGATGCGGGTGCGCGAGTTAGCCAGAGCCTCACGCAGACAAATCGGCGTTTCGCGCCATGCCGTGAGGTAGCTGAAGATCACGAACATCGCCGCCAGCGCAACCGTGCTCGCCCG
>DATHDM010000035.1:0-17684 GCA_035319065.1 Terriglobales bacterium | reverse complement strand
GCTCTGATCGGCGGCCTGGCGGGTGGGGGGAAGGGTGCGGCCATCGGCGCGCTGGTGGGAGCAGGAGCGGGCACGGCTGGAGCCGGTTTAACCGGCAATCGCGATATCGCATTGCCGGTCGAGACGGGGCTCAGTTTCCGGCTGGCCGCGCCGCTCACCATCAAGCGCTAAACCGCCGCGAAAAGTGGAATCGCATGATCGGTGCAGCGTACCTGCGCCGATTCTTGCTTAGCGATCCTTATTGCTGCTGCCTGGCGGGCTTGGCGGCAGGCTTCGCACCGCGAATCAGAATCGGCATCCCGCAGCTGCTCTCCAGCAGATGGCGGGCCGCGGCCAGCCTCTCCGCGCTGCGGGTCTCGGGACGGTAGCCCGGGGCGCGGATCAGGAGAAAATCTCGCGCTCTCTCCACCTTCACATCCGGCGCTACCCCGTTGTGAGGATGGTCGAAAGCGTCCGCCAGGCGCAGCACGCCGGCCAGGGCCCGGACCAGGCGCTTGTGCTCGGGCGTCAGCTCTTGAAACAGCTTGTGGTCTGAGTGCGGAAGCGCGCCGCGATGATAGCGAGCGATCAGGGCAGCCATCTGCAACTGCTCCCGCGTCCACCCGGGCGGCAGGTCCAGCCCGGCGATCAGCCGTTGCGATCGTTTGTGATGGCCTTGCGCACTCTTCGCCCTCCCCACTTCATGGCCCAGCACGGCAGTCTTCAACAGATCTCTGCACACCAGACCGTTGCTCGACGGCGGCAGCAGCCCCATACGGCGGAGACCGTCATGCAGCTGCAGACTGATCCGCAGCACGCGCCGCGTGTGCTGCGGGTCAGGATCCAGAAACGCCGCCCAGATCCGCAGCTTGCGCTCGATGGCCTTTTTCAGGCACTCGCCCGAGGGCAGGCCGCCGCGCCACACGTTCCACAGTGATGCCCGGCCCGTCATCTTGTGGCGGTACCTCTCCAGCCTGGAGTCGCGTTCTCCGCGAATGCGCTTTTGCCAGCGCACGCGGTCCTCGGCCGCAGGAAAGGCGCCGATTTGCAGCGCGGTCTCCTGCAAAACGTCTAGGTCATGCACTTCGCCCAGCAGGTCCTGGAGTTCTTTCAGATCCTTGCCCCACTGCTGATGCTGCGTGGGCAGGAAGTTCTCCACCATGTAGCGGAATTTCTTCAGCCCAATGCGCAGCGCGTGATAGGCGATCTTGCTGCGGTTGCGCATCGCCACGCGATGCAGCAGGGAAGCTTCCTCCAGCCGCTCCAGGGCGACCACCTGGAACAGATCTCCGCCCAGGCGAAAGCGCCTTGCCCGCTGCTCCAGCTCGTCCGCCCACTGTGCCCACTGCTTGCGATCAAAATGCTGCAACACGCCGGCGGCCTGCTGCTTCAACTCGCGCTCCCGGCGCTCGCAATGCGTGGTCAGGCGCTGCCTGACCAGGTCGTCCTCGCTCCCTAATTTCTGCACCCACTCGTGCAGGACCTGGACGTCGCGTAATTCACCTAGGCTGCTGAAGACGGCTCTGCCCGCCTTTTTCATTTTCCGCCAGGCAGGAGCCGGATCGAGGGCGCGAAAGCCGTCGGCCATGGAGCGGCATCGGCGAATGGCGACTCGCAGGTCGTGAACCGGATCGGGCGCGAAATCGGCCGCCGCCTTGTCCGTTTCCTTCAGCACCTGCTCCATCCAGTAGCCGATGCCGTTGTCCTTCTTCTCGCTGTTCCTGGTGATCATTCTCGAGTGCGCCCGTGCGGGCCACGCTGTTCCGAGGCGGAAAACCGTGCCCACCGAAATTCTACCGCGCTTCTTGCCGCCAAGAGTGCGTGCGCCACGCTACACGAGGCAAGATTCTATATAATCCCCGCATTCATCATGGACTTCGATCAGCTCACAACCTTCGTCGAGGTTGCCAAGCTTGGAAGTTTCTCGCGCGCGGGACAGAAAGTCTTCCGCTCGCAGTCGGCGGTAAGCGCGCAAATCCGGCAGCTGGAGGAGGAGTACGGCGAAAAGCTCCTCGACCGCGCTGGCAAGACGGTGCGCCTGACGCCCGCGGGCGAAGTGTTCTTCGAATACGCGCAGCGCCTGCTGAACCTGCGCCGGGAATCGCTGCGCGCGGTGGCGGACCAGGGAAATGCTCCGCGCGGCGTGCTCGCCATCGGCGCCAACGAGGCCACCTGCCTCTATGTTCTGCCGGATGTGTTCGCCGAGTATTCGCGCCTCTATCCCGACGTGCAGATCAGCATCTACCGCAATTTCAGCCGCAAGATTCTGGAGCGCATCGATGATGGCTCGATCGATGTAGGCATCGCCACTCTGCCCGTCAAGGCGCCCAGCCTGCAGGTGCAGCCCATCTTTCGCGACCGGCTGATGCTCATGGTGGATGCCAAGAGTCCGCTGGCCCGGCGCACCGCGGTTCCGGTGAGTGTGGTCGCCGAGCATCCGCTCATCTTTCCCAAGACCGGCTTCACCCGCCAGATTCTGGATCGCCTGTTCCGGCCCCACCAGTCGCAGTTGCAGATCCGTATGGAATTGCCTAGCGTGGGCATGATCAAGGGATTTGTGGCTGCCGGCCTCGGGGTCTCCATCATCAGTGCCAGCTTTGCGCGCGACGAGGTCCGCTCCGGCCAGGTGAAGCTGATCGCCCTCGAGGATTGCGACCTGTGGCGCGAGCTGGGCATCATCTACCGTAAGGATCGTAGCCTGCCTCGCTCCGCCACGGCTTTCATCGAGCTCATCCTGCAAACCTCGGCCGGTAAGAAACTGGGAGCCAACAGCGTGGCCGACAGCTAACTCTCCGCGCAACCGCTGGCCAGGTGCCTGCGATTTTTTCGATTTCCAACATCACAATTTTGCGTTTCTCTTTTGCGGGGCTGCGCATTTCTAATTTAGCTGTATGAATTTTGGCAGCCGGGTGGGCTGCATACTGGAGAACGCTATGATCTGTCCATATTGCCACGTCGAGTACACGGCCACGCGGCCGTGCTTCTGCCAGCCGCGGGCCGATGCCTCAAAGCTGGAGAGCGCAGAAGCCAAGCCTGAGTCCGTGGCTGTGGACCAGCCTCCCGCTGGGCTGGGTAACCCTTTCTGGAACTGATTGCACACCTCCTTCGCTAACCTTCCTCCCTTGGAAACGGCCGCCGTTTAAGGCGGCCGTAATTTTTGGCCGTAAAGTGCCCGGGCACATGGCGACCGATCGGACTACGGTCCCCGGCAGGCTGCGTCCGCGCCGCCCCAGCCCAGGCGTGATTCTCCTCCAGCCCCTGGGTTACGATATAAGGGCTCATAGTCAATTTCCCCGTATTCTGCCGGGCCGCCAGAGACCGACGGAGTCCAGGACTGCGGACACAGGTGTCCGCGGCAGACGGGGAGTAGCCAGGGGCCAAATGAAGGATTTTTACATTCGCGACGCTGCCCAGCAGGAGAACAAGACCATCACCTCCTGCTTCGTAGTCTGTTCCAAGCAGATCAAACCCAAGAAGTCCGGCGAGCTCTTTATCGCCCTCACGCTGGCCGACCGCACCGGCCAGCTCGAAGCCAAGGTCTGGGACAACGTCCATCAGTACCTGGACAGCTTCGAGCAGGACGACTTCATCAAAGTCAAAGGACTGCTCAACAAGTACAACAACCACTACCAGCTCACCATCCACAAGCTTCGCCGGCTGCAGGAGAACGAAATCGACTTTGCCGACTACCTGCCAAAAACCGACAAGGACGTGGAGCAGCTCTGGAGCCGCCTGGTCGATTACGTGGCCGGCTTCCGCAATGAGAATCTGAAGGCGCTGATTCAGGCCTTCATGAACGATCCCGAGATCGCCCAGGCTTACAAGACTGCTCCCGCCGCCAAGACCCTGCACCACGCGTACATCGGCGGGCTTCTGGAGCACGTGGTGAGTCTGTTTCAGCTATGCGATCTGGCGGCGCGCAACTATCCGCAGATCGACCGCGATCTCCTGCTGGCCGGCGCCTTCCTGCACGATATTGGCAAGCTCCACGAACTCACCTATGCGCGCTCGTTCTCCTACACCACACGCGGCCAGCTGCTGGGCCATATGGTGATTGAACTGGAGATGCTGCACGCCAAGCTGGACCAGCTTCCCGGATTTCCGGCGGAGCTGAAGACGCTGGTCGAGCACATGATCATCAGCCATCACGGCCACTATGAATTCGGTTCCCCCAAGCTGCCCATGTTTCCCGAAGCCCTGATGCTGCACTACCTCGACGACCTGGACTCAAAGATGGAGAGCATGCGGGCGCAGTTCGAGCGCCAGGCGGCCAGCGAAGAACCCTGGGCCGGTTATAACTCCGCCTTGGCGCGGCCTCTGCTCAATCCCGCCAAATTCCTCAGCCCCAAGCCGGTCAGCGCCGGGGAAACGCCCGCGGCATCACAGGCCTCTGAGGCCGAGCCTGTGAGCCCGCAACCGGAGGCATCGGAGAACTGCGTTCCTGTGCCCGGTGATTCGAACAAGTCGTGAGCTCGAGGTTTGTGCCCCAGTCAATACAGCGATCCTTCGCTTCGGAATGACCAGCATGCTCGATTTTTCGCGCTTCCAGTGCCTCACCTTCGACTGCTACGGAACCATCATCGATTGGGAGACCGGCATCCTGGGCGCCCTGCGCCCCCTTCTCGCCGCGCATCGCCGAAACCTCACCGACGACGGCATTCTGGAGCTCTATGCTGCTCTCGAGTGGCAGGAAGAGCGGGGAGATTACAAGCCCTATCGTGACGTGTTGCGGGCAGTGGCCGAGAAGTTCGCAGCCCGGATGGCCTTTTCGCTCGATGCCAACGAGGCTGGCGTCTTATCGCGGACGCTCCCCGATTGGCCGCCGTACGCGGACAGCGTTGCCGCCCTCAGGCAGCTCAAGTCCCGCTACCGGCTGGCGATCATTTCGAACATTGATGACGACCTGTCTGCGGCGACCGCGCGCCACCTCGATGTGAAGTTTGACTACGTCATCACCGCCCAGCAGGCGCGCAGCTACAAACCGTCGCTCCACAACTTTGAGCTGGCGCTCGAGCGCATCGGACTGACGGCCGACCGCGTGCTGCACGTCGGCCAGAGCGTCCGCCACGACGTGATCCCGGCGAAGATGCTGGGGCTGGCAACGGTATGGGTCAATCGCCGGCCCGGGACGACGCTGTTCGGCAACCGGCCAGCGGCCTCGCAGACGCCCGACCTCGAGGTCAAGGATCTTCAGACGCTCGCCGACCTGGCCGCGGGAAGCTAGCAAGCTGCCTGAGATGTCCCACCCAGGCATCCCGGGGGAACATCGTCGGCACTGGTGGGGCCCGATCAGGCCCTCATCGGATACAATCGGGCAGGGGCATTAGCGCGCCCAATCAACTGAAAATGCTACGTTTCTCGACAGCAGGGGAATCTCACGGCGAAGCCTTGGTCGCGCTCTTGTCGGGTATTCCCGCGGGGCTGGCGGTTGATCCCGCCTTCATCGATCGCGAGTTATGGCGCCGCCAGCAGGGTTACGGCCGCGGCGGACGCATGCGTATCGAGCACGATTGCGCCCGCATCCTGTCGGGCGTGCGCCAGGGGCAGACGATCGCGGCGCCGATCGCCATCCTGATCGAGAACCGTGATTGGAAGAACTGGACCCAGGCGCTTCCCGTGACTCCAGGCGATCCGGATCAGCACAAGCCAGTGGCTTCTCCGCGCCCTGGCCATGCAGATTTGGCAGGCGCGCTCAAGTACAACTTTCCGGAAGCGCGCTATGTTCTGGAGCGCGCCTCGGCGAGAGAATCGGCGGCGCGGGTGGCCGCGGGAGCCATCGCCAAGCTGTTCCTGCGCCAGTTGGGAATCGACGTGCTCAGCCACGTGATCGCGGTGGGCAGCGCAACCCTGGATAGGCAGGTCGCCTGGGAACAGATTCGTGATCTTTCCGCCAAGGACGAAGTGCTGCTGAACTGCGCCGATGCTGATGCCGAGCAGCGCATGAAAGCGGAGGTGGATGCAGTTCTGAAGACCGGCGATTCCGTGGGCGGAGTGTTTGAGGTCCGGGCTCACAACTTGCCCCCCGGCCTGGGCAGCTACATCAACTGGGACGAGCGCCTCGACGCACTGCTGGCGGCGGCCGTCATGTCGCTCCAGGCGGTCAAGGCGGTGGAGATCGGGGTTGGAGTCACAGCGGCGGGCTCTCCCGGATCTGCCGTGCACGATGAAATAGGCTATCGCGGCGCAGCGCAGGGAGCGGCGGGAGCCGGCTTCACGGGCTTTACCCGCGCTTCCAACCGCGCGGGGGGAATTGAGGGCGGCGTTTCCAACGGCGAGGACCTCATCGTCCGCGGCTATCTCAAGCCGATCTCGACGTTACGCCGTCCGCTGGGGTCGGTGGACTTTGCCTCCCGGGAACCGGTGAAGGCGGCCTACGAGCGTTCGGACGTGTGCGTGGTCCCAGCGGCAGGCGTGGGCGCGGAGGCGATGGTCGCGCTGGTCGTGGCCCGCTGTGCCCTGGAAAAGTTCGGCGGCGATTCCATCGCCGAAACTCTGCGCAATTTTGAAGGCTACAAACAACAACTGCGAAAATTCTGAATGATCTATCCCATCGTTAAGTATGGCGACCCCGTTCTTGAGAAGCCTGCGGCCCCGGTCACGGTATTCGACGGAGAACTCCAGCAACTCATCGAGGACATGTTCGAATCGATGTACGCCGCGCACGGCGTGGGCCTGGCCGCCCCCCAGATCGGCATCTCCAGGCGCGTGGCGGTCATCGACATCAGCTTCAAGGAGGATCCGGAGGCCAGACTGGTGCTGGTCAACCCGGAGATCATCCATACGGAAGGCCGGGTGGCCCAGAGCGAGGGCTGCCTCAGCATCCCCGAGTTTCGTGAGAACGTAGCTCGCGCCCGATCCTGTACCGTGCGCGCCCAGGATGCGCGCGGCCACTGGTTCCAGCGCACGGGAGAAGATCTTCTGGCTCGCGCTTTGCAGCACGAAACCGATCACCTCAACGGCAAGCTCTACATCCATCGCATCAGCGGGCTGAAACGCGACCTCATCCGGCGCAAGATCCGCAAGCTCGAAAAAGCCGGCGAGTGGAAGTAGCCGGCGCCGACACTTTCTGACTTCGCCTTCCCGCACATCCATCTACAATCAGAAAACAATGGATCTGGTCTTCTGCGGAACCCCGCAATTCGCCGTACCTACGCTGCGAGCGCTTCTGGACCACGGTTTCAGCATTCGTCTGGTCGTCACGCAACCGGACCGGCCCAGCGGCCGCGGCCTGGAGCTGACGCTGTCGCCGGTGAAGAGCCTGGCGGTGGAGCGCGGCATCCCCGTCACCCAGCCCGAGAAGATCAAGAATAACCAGGAATTTCGCGCCCAACTGGAGGCCATCCACCCGACGGCAATCGTCGTGGTCGGCTACGGACGCATCATTCCACAGTGGATGATCGATCTCCCGCGGCTGGGCAACATTAACCTTCATGCATCGCTGTTGCCCAGGTATCGCGGAGCTGCACCCATCCAGTGGGCGATCGCGATGGGCGAAACGGTCACCGGGGTCACTACCATGCGCATCGACGCGGGCCTCGATACCGGAGACATGCTGCTCCAGCGGGAAATGCCTATCGCGCCCGAGGACACAGCCATCACCCTGGCTACCCGGCTGGCGGAAATGGGAGCGAGCCTGATGGTGGAGACGCTGCCGGCGCTGGCTGAGGGTCGAATCCAGCCTCGCCCGCAGGACCACTCGCAGGCAAGCCTGGCGCCCATCCTGAAGAAGGAAGACGGCCTGATCGATTTCCGGATGACGGCGCGCCAAACCTGCAACCGGCTGCGCGGCTTTCAGCCCTGGCCGGGGATCTTCACGATCTTTCGCGGCAAGCATCTGGCGGTGACGGCAGCGCGGCCCTGGGCAACCGGCTCCCCACCACCGGAAGCGGCCACGATCATGGTGGAGGGCGACCGCCTGCTGGTGGGATGCGGTGGATCGACCACCCTGGAATTGCTCGAGCTGCAGCTCGAGGGGAAAAAGAAGATGCCAGTTCGCGACTTCATCAACGGCTATCGTCCAAGGGCAGGGGAGCGGCTGGGTGAGCTGGCGGCTGCCGTTCCGGCCCCCCGGGCCTGACATGCCGACCGCGGTAGCACAGTGCCACACCTGCAGCCTCGACCACAGCCTGGCCCCTTCACTGCCGTGGTGAGCCCCGCCCGAGATGCGGCGTTCGACATCCTGCTGCGAGTGGAGCAGAAGGCGGCCTACGCCTCCGAGCTGCTCCATTCTTCACCGCGCCTTGCGCGGCTGTCTCCTGCAGACCGCGCGCTGTGCACGGAGCTGGTCATGGGGGTGCTGCGCTGGCAGTCACGCCTTGACCACACACTCGCCGACTTGATTTCCAGGCCGCTGGCCCGGCTCGATAGGGAAGTGCTGCTGGCCCTGCGCCTGGCGGCGTATCAGCTCATCTTTCTGCAGCGCATCCCCTCCCATGCAGCCGTAAACGACAGCGTGGAGCTGGTGAAGCGAAAGCGCAAGCGCTCGGCAGCGCCCTTCGTGAATGCCATTCTGCGCAGGCTGCGGACAAATCCGCTCTCCCCGGAACCGGTGCTGGCGCCCGGGACAGCCACCGTGCCTGATTTGGCGCAGCTTTATTCCCACCCTCTGTGGCTGGTTGAACGCTGGGCGATTCGCTTTGGTCTGGATAAGGCCGCGCGCATCTGCTCCTACGATCAGCAGGTCCCGCCCACTGCCGTTCACCTGCTTGACCCGGCAGCCGAAGGCGAACTGCGGGAGGCCGGCGTGGAGATGTCTCCAGGGCTCCTGCTGCGCGCCGCGCGGCGAATCAAGGCGGGCGATGTCACCGCGACTGCGGCTTTTCGCGATGGCCGCGTCACCCTGCAGGATGAAGCGTCGCAGCTGGTGGCCTGCCTGGTCCCACGCGGCAATCGTTTGCTCGACTGCTGTGCCGCCCCTGGCGGCAAGACGGCCCTGCTGGCAGCTCGCAATCCCAACGCCACAGTAATTGCGGCAGACCTTCATCCGCAACGGGCGTCCGCCATGCGCCGGCGTCTGGCCTCTGTGCCCGCCCGTGACCGCATCCGGATCGTCGCGGCGGACATGACTCAGCCGCCTTTTGGCCGCACCTTCGACAGCATCCTTGCCGATGTTCCCTGCTCCGGCACGGGCACCCTGGCCCGCCACCCGGAGATCAAGTGGCGGCTGGAAGCTCGCGATCTTGCCGACCTCCATGCCCGCCAGGTGAGGATTCTCGCCTCCGCCCTCGATCAGCTCGCGCCCGGCGGCCGGCTTCTGTACTCCAGTTGCTCGCTCGAGCCGGAGGAGAACGAGGACGTGGTGCGCGAGGTCGTCGGACGAGGACCGAGGTTCAAGCTTCTGCATTGCGGGGCCGAGCTTCATCGCCTCCGCAAGTCGGGTGAGTTGCTCTGGAGCGACGTGGACTCGCTCCTCGACGAAAACCTCCTGAGGACGCTACCGGGAGTGCATCCCTGCGACGGATTCTTTGCAGCGTTGATTGAGGGCTAGCTCTGACTGCGGCAGGCGATCGCCGAGCGAACCCCGGCGCCCATTTTCACAGGTCCTCAGCGGCTCACTTCCAGGGTGACGACTGTCCCGGGAACGACCCTCTGCCCCGCCGCAGGATATTGCCGCACGACCACGGTGGGAGCGGCGATTGCTTCCGGGGTTGGGGCTGGGGCCTGTGGCGTCCCTTGGACCGTGCCCTCCTCCTGCGCAGGTCCGTTCACCTTGCCGAGCTTAAGTCCGCCCGCTTCGATGGCCGCGGCCGCCTCCACTAGGGGATGACCGACGAAATTGGGCATCACCAGGCCTGGAGGCTCGGCCGCCGCGCCCACCAGCAAGCTGACTTTGGGCGATGCCACCTGGGCGTTGGCTGCGGGACTCTGCGCCGCCACTTCGTCTGGAGCCACCTCCGCCAGGGACAACACCGCGACCGTGCCCAGTTCCAGGCCACGCTGCCGCAGGTTCAATTCTGCCGCGCGCAGGCTTTCACCCACGACGCTGGGAATCGTTGCCCGCTGCGGCCCCAGGCTCTCTGCCAGTTGCACGCGCCAGCCCTGGCGCACCTTTGTGCCTGGCGACGGGACCTGCGACATGATTCGGCCTTCCGGCACATCCAGGCTGTAGAACTTCCCTTCGATCTGCAGCAGCAGGCCCTGTGCCTGCGCCGCGCGCTCGGCCTCCCTGGGAGTCATGCGCACGAAGTTCGGCACGCTGACTTCCCCGCCGTGGATGGCGAAGCGCATGGCAGTGAGCGCCGAGAGCACCGCCACACTGATCAGCACCAGAACCAGCAGCGCAATCCGCAGTAGGCGTCTCATCACCGATTGCGCCGATTGTATCGCGCCCGGGGGAAAGACTTTGCCGATCGCCACGGCGGCGTGGTGAAATATCGCTGAAGTCCGTCATGGATTCCCCAAAGATCAGGACGAAGAGCGAATTCGCCGAGCAGGCTGCCAGCCTGTTCCGCAAGCTGCCCTCGATCGACGAGTTGCTGCGCCAGCCGGAAATGGCGGCGCTGGTCGCCAGCGATGGGCACTCGGCGGTCGCCGACGCTGCGCGCAGCGTGCTGGGCGCTCTGCGCCAGGAGATCTCCGCCGGACATCTTGATGCCGCCGGTGTCCATCTTGCCCTTACCGGCCTGGGCGCTGCAGTGGAGCGGCATCTGCGGCAAACCTTGGGCTACTCGCTGCGGCCCGTGATCAACGCCACCGGGGTGATCCTGCATACCAACCTGGGGCGCGCCCCACTCTCCGCAGCCGCTCTTGAGAACATACGCGACGACGCCGGAACCTACTCCAACCTCGAGTTCAATGTGGAGGCGGGTGAACGCGGCAAGCGCGATGTGCATGTGGATCGCCTCTTTGCCCGCCTGCTGGCGGGCGCAAGCGTGGCCGCACCCGTCGCAACTATCGTCGTCAACAACAACGCGGCGGCTGTCTTTCTGGCATTGAATACGCTGGCGGAAGGATACGAGGTCATCGTCTCGCGGGGCGAGCTGGTAGAAATCGGTGGCTCGTTCCGTATTCCTGATGTGATGGCGAAGTCGCACGCCGTTCTGCGCGAGGTCGGCACCACCAATCGGACCCGGATCGCGGACTACGAACGCGCGATCGGCGAGCGCACGCGGCTGCTTCTGCGGGTTCACCGCTCGAATTTTCAGATCACCGGTTTTACAGAGCAGCCTGCGCTCGAAGACCTGGTCGCGCTGGGGCGCAGTCATGGCATACCGGTGATGGAGGACCTCGGCAGCGGAGCCCTTCTTGACCTTCGGTCGGTCGGCGTCGAGGGCGAACCCGGCGTGAGCGAGAGCCTGGCAGCGGGAGTCGATATTCTCACCTACAGTGGCGACAAGCTGCTGGGCGGACCGCAGGCGGGAGTCATCAGCGGCCGCAAGGACTTGGTCGCGCGTATCCGTTCCAATCCGCTGTTCCGCGCCCTGCGGGTGGACAAGCTCACCTACGCCGCCCTGGAGGCGACCTTGCTGGCGTACCTGCGCCAGGATTACGACGCGATCCCCGCCCTGCGCATGATGCGCCTTTCGCTCGAGGAGATCGCGCGGCGGGCGGAAGCGGTCGCGCGCTCCCTCCGATCCTCCGGCTCGGGCCTGCAATCCGAGATGATTGCGGGCGAATCGGTGATCGGCGGCGGCGCCGCGCCGGCCTCGACCTTGCCCACGCGTTTGCTCGCCCTCTCGCTTGCGGGCTTGAGCGCGGAGGAGCTGGCGTCGCGGCTGCGCCTCAACCATCCTCCCATCATCGCCCGGGTCGAGGAGGATCGGGTGCTGATCGACCTGCGCACGGTTTTTCCCGGTCAGGACGAGGTCGTCGTCGAAGCGCTGGTGCGGATTGCTGGGAGTTGAGCGCTTTCGACCAGCGCCGCCCGCCGCCATCGATTTCTTCCCGCCTCAACCCTGGACTGGCGCATCGAACTGAGCGTTGCTGATTGCCGGCCGTGTGCTGGCTCCTGGCTAGTTCCTCTGTCTCTTATGGCCACCATCTACACCATCGGTCACTCCACCCGGACCCTCGACGAACTCATCTCCGCGCTCAAGGCCCACGGCATTCGCACTCTAATTGATATCCGGGCCTTCCCGGCGTCTCGCCGTTTGCCGCATTTCAATCGCGAACCGCTCACGGCAGCCCTGACCACAGCCGGCATCGGCTACCTGTGGGAGAAGAGGCTGGGTGGATACCGCAAGAAAGTACTTGCTGACTCGCCCAACGTCGCACTCCGCAACCAAAGCTTCCGCAACTATGCGGATTACATGCTGAGTGGGGAATTTCAGCAGGCAATCGACGAACTGATTGCCCATGCCGGGCAGGAGGGGGGCGCCATCATGTGCGCGGAGCGGCTGTGGTTCCGTTGTCACCGCATGCTGGTGTCGGATTGGCTGGTGGCGCATGGGCACACCGTCCTGCACATCGACGGCATCGGCCCCCTCAGCCAGCATCGGCTGACCCCGGAGGCGCAGCTCGAGGGTCGAAACGTCATTTATCGAGAGAAGTGCCTGTTCTAGGCGGACGCGGCGGGACTGGCTCTCCGATTCCGGGCAGGTCGGACCCTCGTCCTGGCTTTAACAGAGCGCAGATCTGCTCGATCGCCTCGGCGTTCTTCTGCACGAATTCTTGCCCCTCAATCTGCAGTTGTTCCAGGTTCGCCGAGCTGACGTTGTCCATCTCGCTTGATGCGGTGGTCAACTCAGGCTGCAGCCGGTAATGATTAGCCTTGCCTAGAATCGTGTCCAACTCATAGTCGACGGCCTCCGACACACTGTCCATGATCACGGGCACGATCAGCCGCGCCCATCCCAGCAATCCCCAGGTTTTCGCCTTGCGATAGGCAATGGCATCCGGACGGTCTCCGGTTCCCGCCGAAACCACCAGGAATTCGGTCGCATCGTGATAGATGTTACGGGCTTCGGCGTACGCCGCCACTGCTGGGTTGTTCACGTAAATCCCACCGTCCACCAGGGCATAGTCCGCCTTGTCGCCTTGCAGGCGAAAGGGCGGGAAATAGGTAGGTGCTGCCGACGTTGACCGGGCCACCCGCCACAGATGCCAGTTATAGGTTGCATCGGATGCGATCTTGTGGCTCTTGAAGAAGAAGGGCTTCTGCGTTTCCAGATCGTAGCTGGAGATTAGCAGCGGCGTTTTCGCCGACCGCAACTCCGCTGCGCCGAAAAATTTCTGCAGAACTCGCTCCAGCGGCTTGGGGGAATACTTGGGCATGAATACCGCTCGCAACGGCGTCAGCAGGTTCTTGCGGAAAATCGTGGGACCGTTCTTAACATAGAGGTCCACGAGTTCCGATGGTTCGTAGGCCTGGCCTTGCTTGGCTCCCGCGCCGATTGCGGCGGCGATGATGCCCCCGGTGGAGGTGCCGGAGATGAGATCGAAGACTTCGTGCAGCCGGCGCCCCACCGAGCGTTCCACTGCCGCCAGAATCGTCGCCGGGATGATGCCGCGAATTCCGCCGCCATCGATGGAAAGTACGTTGATGCAGCCTGGCTTGGCGATTCGATCAGCCATGTGGTCTCCCCTTCAGGACCGGTCGGGTCTCGGAGGAGCCTTATTGTCGTACAGCCGCTCCGCGAGCGGGATTGGAACTACGAATTGTTGCTGAAATCGGAATCGCGGACTGGAGCGCCCCAGGACCGAACAGTGCTGCAAGGAGAAGTATGCGCCGCCATTGTTCGCAGCTCCGGATCGCCTAACGCGGAGCCGCATTCCTGCGCACCAGGAGCGATATGGTCAGGCCAATGCAGAGCATGAGCGCCAGCACGCCGTTGACGCGGGAAGCCAAGGTGGCTGGGCGTGTATGTGGGATTCGCGAAAGCGGCAGAACCACCAGGTTCATGATCAGGTAAACGAAAACGCCGTAGAGCAGGCCCGAGATGACCGGACGGCGGATGAGGAAGGTGAGCTTGCGGCTTGCCGCGTAGAAGATTGCCGTCCAGCTCAACGCGATGAAGTAGTGCAGCGCCACGCCGAGAAGCACCGTTGCCACCCCGCCCTGGAATGAACGGGGGCCGATCAACCCGCTGGCAATGAACTGAAACACCCGCGCGGGACCAACTCCGTGCAGCCAAGTGAAGATGAGGGCATCGGAGATGTCCAGAGTGCCGGCGATCAGGCCAATCCAGAAGATGGTGAGCACGGCGCTGGATCGCGCGGAGACTACCGTGGGCGGCGCGACATCGCTTTTCATGGTTCGCCTCTGGGGGCCCTGAGCAAAGCCAGCACATCCTCGCCCATAAGGCATTCTGACTCAAGGCTTCAGGGATCAGAAAGGGCAGATCGTCGGCGGATTGACGGCAACCTGGGAGCGGTAATTGGGAAGGGAAGTGAGAAAAAACAAAGGCCGCCCGAAGTTCCGGAGCGGCCTGATTCTATCCTTCCCGCGGCGTCAGTTCTGGTCGTTGCTGGCGCGCTTCCACGACATCAGTTCCTCGATGGTCGAGGTCGCGCTCGAAGCGGGATGCTTGTAGGCTTCAACGTCCGCGCGCGTGGCTTCTTCCCCCACCGCCCGAATGCTCAGGCCGACCTTCTTCTCCGCCGGGTTCATCTTGATTACCTTGAAGTCGTACTCGTGACCCACTTCCAGCTTGATCGGTGCGCCGTGCTCATCGACTGCCTCCGAGTTGTGGCACAGGCCTTCCACGCCTTCCGAGATCTCCACGAAGGCGCCAAAGCTGGCCTGCCGCAGTACCTTGCCGTGAATCACGTCGCCCACGCGATGCTGCTGAAAGAAGGTCTCCCAGATATCCGGCTGCAACTGCTTCACTCCCAGGGAAAGCCGCCGGTTCTCCGGTTCGATGCCCAGCACGATGGCCTTCACGCGATCGCCCTTCTTCAGCACTTCGGAAGGATGCTTCACGCGCTTAGTCCAGCTCAGATTGCTGACGTGCACCAGGCCGTCGATGCCCTCCTCGATTTCTATGAAGGCGCCGAAGTCGGTCAGGTTGCGGACGCGCCCCTCCACCGTGCTGCCCACCGGATATTTCTGGTGCAGCGTCTCCCAGGGATTTGTGAGCAATTGCTTTAGGCCGAGGGAGATCCGCCGCTCTGGACCGTTCACGTTCAGCACCACCGTCTCGACTTCATCGCCCACGTTGACGATCTTCGAGGGATGCTTCATGCGCTTGGACCAGGTCATCTCGCTGACGTGCACCAGGCCTTCGATTCCCTGCTCCAGCTCCACAAATGCGCCGTAGTCGGTCACGCTGATGACGCGTCCCCTCACGTGTGCGCCCACGGGGTAGCGTTCGGCGGCATCCAGCCAGGGATCGGGCGTCAGTTGTTTGAAGCCCAGTGAAACCCGCTGCTTGTCCTTGTCAAACTTGAGGATCTTCACCTGGATCTGGTCGCCCACGTTCACCAGGTCGCGGGGATGCGTCAATCGCCCCCACGACATGTCCGTAATGTGCAGCAGGCCATCGATCCCGCCCAGGTCCACGAAGGCGCCGTAGTCGGTCAGATTCTTCACCGTTCCGGTCAGCACTGCGCCTTCCTGCAGATGCTCCAGGGTCTTCTCGCGCTTGGCCGAGACCTCTTCATCGATCAGCTGCTTACGCGAAACCACGATGTTGCCGCGCTTCTTATTCAGCTTGATTATGCGAACTTCGATGGTCTGGCCCTTCATGCCGTCCAGGTTGCGCACCGGACGCGCGTCCACCTGCGAGCCCGGCAGAAAGGCGTTGGCTCCCAGGATGTCCACCGTAACCCCGCCCTTGATGCGGTCCACCACGCGCGCTTTGATGGCGGTCTTCTCGTTGTAGGCCTTCTCGATCTCATCCCAGGCGCGCAGACGCTGCGCCTTGCGGTGAGAAAGATTGACGTAGCCCTCCTCCGTTTCGCCCTTCTCGATCATGACATCGATCTCGTCGCCGGGCTTGACGGTTAGGTTGCCGTCGTGATCCTGCACTTCCGCCACTGGCACCATGCCCTCTGACTTGGTGCCGATGTCCACCACCACATGGGTGGGAGTGATCTTCAGCACCATGCCCTTGAGTACGCGATCGTCGGCGATCGCCGGCTCGGGCTCGGCGTTGAAGGTTTCCAGGGCGGTGGCAAAATCCTCCATCAGCTCTTTCTCATTGCGGGATGCGGCGGCAGCCGGATGCGGGCCCCCGTCGGATTCGCCTGCAGCAGGCGTCTTCCCGCTGACGGATTCCCGCGCCACCGGGGCCGGGGCGTTTTCAGACGCATGCTCCTCGACAGGAGCCTGCGTGTTGGATGGAGATTCTTCGCTGTGGACCACGGTTTCGTCGTTAAACAAGGCCATGATTGGTGCACCCAATGCGCACGGATGATCTATGGGGACTTCGGCGTTTTGCGGACTGCTGGCGTGGTGCTGCGGGGTGTAAGCCCTATTGCAGGCTGAGACGGTCCAGCGGCCGGATCTCGCGGAGCTATCTGCTCCTTAAGACCCATCGACTATAGCAATCGCTTGTTCGGAGTGTCAAACAACTCGCGCGCTTTTTTCGTATTTCGGAAATCAAATTTTTTGCGACGAATTAACCGCTTCGTAACACAAACCTGCGCACGCCTCACAGCCACGCCGCAGTGGCCTTCTGACCCGGATTTCACCGAGCGCTTCTGCTACTCTTTTGCCCTATGGATTACCTGTGGACGCCCTGGCGCTACGCCTACGTGACCCACGCCGACCAGATGCCCGCCTGCCTGTTCTGCGCCGCCCCGCAGGAGGGGGATGACCGCAAGCCGATGATCGTCCACCGCGGCCAGGCCTGCTATGTGATCGTGAACGCCTTTCCCTACACCTCGGGGCACTGCATGATTGTCCCCTTTGCGCACCTGGATCGGCTGGAGTCCCTGCCCACGCCCGCAGCCGAGGAGATGATGCGCCTGACCCAGCGCCTGGAGGGAATCCTGCGCCGCGCCTACCGGCCTGACGGCATCAATCTGGGCATGAATATCGGGAAAGCCGCGGGCGCCGGCATAGCGGGTCATATCCATATGCACGTCCTTCCACGCTGGGTGGCCGACTCCAATTTCATGACCACCGTCGCTGAGACTCGGGTCCTGCCGGAAGACCTCGCGACTACCTTCGAACGCATAAAGGCAGGATTCGACGCATAATCCTCCCCCGGATTCGTGCCTGGGCTTCCACTGGCGTGCCCGGCCGGAAGTCTGACTGAGTGCTGATTGCTGACGGCGCAGTGCTCGCTCAGTGTTCCCCGCGCTCATGATCCACCGGGATCAGGCAGCCGTGGGCGACGTCGCACACCACGTGCTCAAACTGGATGGTGGTATGGCGGATCTGGAACTCGGCCGCCAGCTTTTCCTGGACCTGCCGCAGGATCATCTCGCTCTCCGACGGTGGGATATCGGCGATGCTGACGTGGCAGGAGAGGGCGTGGGTCTGGCTGCCGATGCTCCAGATGTGCAGGTCGTGGACGTCGTTCACCCCCTTGATCGCGGCGATGCAGTCCGCCACCCGCTCCAGCTCCATGCCCCGCGGGATTCCTTCCAGCAGGATGTTCAGCGTCTCGCGCACGATCCCGAAGGACGACCACAGAATGAGGGCGCCGATGCCAAAGGAAAGGGCGGGATCGATCCACTGCTGTCCGGTGATCAGAATTGCTATTGCGCCGACGATGACCGCCGCCGTTGAAAGCGTATCCCCAAACATATGGAGGAAGGCGCTGCGAATGTTCAGATCGCCGCGGCCCTGGCGAAACAGCAGCATGGCAATCACGCCA
>DATHDM010000034.1:0-3299 GCA_035319065.1 Terriglobales bacterium | reverse complement strand
AACGGAGAACGCGGGCGAAATTGCAGCGTTCCGAATTGCCGCGTTTCCAATCGCGGATCAAGAAGCGGAATAGCAGGCTTCAGGGTGAGGTGCGATGGCGCCAGGATAAACAGCGCGACGGACGGAAAGATCGGGAAACTTCAGCGCGGAATCTGCAGCGGGTGATCGAGGCGCACCTCAAGAACGGTGCCCTTTTCCAGACGGAGATCGTGGTCGGTGAGGAGTCCGGCGATGGCGCCGACACCTGCACCCGCTCCGGCTCCAATGCCCGCGCCTTTGCCACCACCCCTGACAGCACCAGCGGCGGCGCCAATGCCGGCGCCTACGGCCACCGCTTCAATCTCGTGTTCCTTGCTCATGCCCTTGCGTTGCAATTCGCCTTCGTCGCCGGGCTCTTTGACGGCGTGATCTCCCGGGACGCCGGTAACGGTGGCGATCAGCGGCATGGAGCCATGGCCGGTGTCGATCTCATCGAAGCTGAGCATCATGCGCGCGTGCAGGCCCTGCTCGACGGCGCTGACGTGTCCCTTGATGGTCTTGCCGCGCGGAATGAGCGCGCCGTTCCCCGCGACCAGGTCCTCCGCCAGCTTGGCTTTGAAGTGTTTGCCTTGCTGCAGATTGCGCGTGTCGAGCTTGTCATTGAGGCGGATGAGGAAGCGCGTGCCTTCAGGAATCGCGTTCGGCGGCGCCTGGGGTGCGATCGCGGGGTCCTGCGCGGACAGGGAAGCAGCAGCTAACAAAGCGAAGAGCGAAGCGAGAGCGTGGCTGCGAAAGCTGGGCATCGCGTACCTCCTGAAACAGGAGTCAACTGGCTCGCAAGTTTGGATGTGGTCGGCCAGGAAAGGGCTGCTTTGGATTGGCCTTAACAATTTTTGCTGGCGAGCACAACTTTTCGCGCTGTGGCGGGTTACACGACGCGGAGTATTAGAGGCCGCCCTTGGCGCCGCTGGCATACACCGGGAAGTGATGGATGGATGCGTTGATCTGCTCGCGGAGATCTTCCCAAATCTTGTCGGGCATGGCGAGAAACACCCCGACAATTTCCGGATCGAACTGCCGGCCCGACCAGTTCTTGATTTCTTCCTTGGCCGCCGCAAGCGGACGCGCCGGACGGTAAGGGCGATCGGAGCGAATAGCATCGAGCGTATCGGCGATGGAGAAGATGCGCGCGCCCAGAGGAATCTCCTGTCCCTTCAAGCCGCGCGGGTAGCCGGACCCGTCGAACTTCTCCTGATGGGCATAGACAATCTCAGCGGCCTCTTGCAGAAAGGGGATTCGCTTCAGCATGCTGTAGCCGCGGAACGAGTGCTCCTTCATGATGGTGACTTCGTCGGGCGTGAGAGGGCCGGGCTTGCGCAAAATCGCGTCCGGTATGGCCATCTTGCCAATGTCGTGCAGGAACGCTCCGCGGGCGATGACCGCGATCTCTTCCTTTGAAATGCCCATGGCGCGGGCGATGGCAATGGTGTAGGCGGTAACCCGGCGGGAGTGGCCTTCGGTCTCGGCGTCTTTCATGTCGAGCGCATCGCCGAGCGCTTCGAGGGTGTAATCGTAGGATTTTTCCAGGTTGGAGAGAGCTTGTCGCAGCTGATCGGTGCGCTGCTGGACCAGCGACTCCAGGTTCGTCTGATAGGCGCGATTCTCCAGCTTGAGGCGGCGATTCTCGAGGGCGCGTCGCACGGTATTGAGCAGTTGCTCGCGCTCGAAGGGCTTGAGCAGGTAATCGTAGGCGCCATTGCGGATGGCGGTCAGCGCCACTGAGATATCGTGCACGGCGGTAACCATCACAACCGGCATGTCAGGGTAGCGTTCCTTGGTGCGCTCGAGCAGTCCGATACCGTCCATGCCGGCCATCATCAGGTCGGACAGCATCAGTTCAAATTCTTCGCCAGAGTCCAGCAGGGCGAGAGCTTCGAGGCCCGAAGCTGCTTGACGGCATTGGTAGTTAGCGGAAGCCAGCATGGAAGACACGATCTCGCGTATCGAGTCTTCGTCGTCGACCACCAGGATACGTTCTGAGGGCATGGGTTCCGATTCCGGAAGTCTACTGCATGATACCCCACATCCCACGTTCCGAAAGTAACCAAAGGGAGGAGGAAAACCAATTGGTACCGGGGCTGGGCGTGATATTTACAAAACGAGCGCCTAGGCTCGCGCGACCGAATGATCCCTCTTTGGTGTGCCTCGATCGCAGTTGGGGTTTTGGCTGTCCCGATGACAGCCCCGCAGACAGCTGCCTTTCTCATGCTGGCAGCCAGCATTCTTGTGTTTCGGACTTTCCGTGAACGTTTCCTGCTGATCTGGATCCTGGGCTGGCTGGCCTACGGAATCTCGCTGTGCTTTGGGTCGGATTCCCCGTGGTTCGTGCCCTCTCCGGACTTACTGGCGATCTCCCAGGCTTCCTTTGTGATGGCGGTGTGCCTGTTTGCCGCGGCCATCCTGATCTATACCCGAGCAGAAAAACACATTCTGCCGCTGTTTGTGATCAGCGGCAGCCTGATGGCGTTTGCCGTGGCGCGCGTGCTGTATTGGCCTGAGGAGCCCGTGTTGCGGGCGCCGCTGGAGATTGCTTATCGCATCGTAGCCATCGGCGCCGCCGTGCAGCTGCTGCGCTACCGCTGGGGACGGTTTGCGATCGGGCCTTGGCTGCTGAGCGCAGGCCTGGTGATCCTGCACTTGGACTGGCCCGGGGTGACCAGCCAGATGCCGCCTGCGATTTTCCTCGGCGGGGACCTGTTGCTGGGGATGGGCATGCTGTTCCTCGTCTTTGATGATTCCCACTTGCGCAATGAACGACTGGGAGTGATGGGTGCCTTGTCGACAGCCATCTCCCGCACCCAGCAGCACGGAGCGATGATCCAGTCGGTGCTGGAGGAGCTAAAGAAAGCCGTAGGCGCCAAAGCGGCCTGGTTCCGGCCCGCGGACGCGGACCGGGCAGCGGCGATCTCGAACCACATTGGTGTGTCCACGGAATTCGTGAAGGTGGCGGGGCTGATCCACCTGGATGAGGCGGTCGAGAAGGCCCTCGCAGAGAACAAGGCAACCGCGGTGAAGGGCACGGCGATGATGCCCTCGGTGCAGGCCTACCTCAAGGACGAAAGCCTGGATCACCTCGTGCTGCTTCCATTGCAGGGCAAGAAGGGGCCGGTTGGGACGATTGCGCTGGGGAAGGCGCATGCCTGTTCCTACTCGCCCGATGAACTGGAATTTCTGACCACCGCCGGGAGCCAGGTGGCGATCGCGGCCGAGAACCTGCGGTTGCTGGAGCAGGTATTGCGCTCGCAGCGGCAGTGGATGAA
>DATHDM010000033.1:0-59484 GCA_035319065.1 Terriglobales bacterium | reverse complement strand
TGGCGATGCGCGTCACCTGCTGGCGCGCGGCAGCCGCCGAAGGCGCCTCCGCTCGCGCTGCGGTTTCGGCCGATGAGCTCGGACCCATAGACAAGATTAGCGATATTACAACGGCTATCGCGCACCGGTATAGCTGGGTTGCACCTTCCACGGCGCGTCTGGCCTCTCCCCGGCCCATAGTGTCGCATAAAGCCAGGCCGGGGCCGTCGTGGCGCATGGGATTTCCGGTTGCCGCGCTTTGCGATTACCCGGCTCTCACCGGTCGTCTGGCTGCGCGCTATGGGCTCTGAGGAAGGTTTCCAGCTCCGCCGAAATCTCCTGCTGATGCCCCACCAGCAGATGGCCGCCCCTTTTGTAACCGAGAAAGTGCGCGCCGGGGATGTGTTCCGCCGTGTAGCGAGCCCCGGCAAACGTCCCATACCGGTCGTTTTCGGCGCTCACCGTCAGTGTTGGAACGCGAAGCTGCTCCAACTCGTAGCGCGGCAGCCTTGCGGCAACCGCCGAGTCGTTGCGCAGGCCTTGCGCCCGCGGGCTGATAGGCAGGACGTGTTGCAGCATTTGCAGCACAGACTCTTGATCTCGAGGCGTTGCCTGGTTGAAGTCCTCTATTGGAGTCGCCAGGATGGTCTGGATCATCTTCTCCCGCCCGAACTTCTCCATCGCCCAGAAAACAAAGTCGGACTTCGGAGTAGCGTCCAGAATACGCCCCACCACGGGAGACGGCCGCTTCTGCTCAGCGGTCTGGCGCGGCCCGTACGCCAGCGGCACAAGCAGAACCATTGCCGAGCAACGCTCGGGGTGTCGCAGGCAGAGTTGCATGGTCGAAGGCCCTCCGGCAGACGCTCCGACAACTGCAGCCGTGCGCACTCCTAACGCGTCCAGCAGGCAGGCGTGCGCGTCGGCCTGCGCGGCAGCGGACGCATCGGGCCGCAGAGGCGTGCGCAGGTAGCCGAAGCGCGACGGCGCAATGACGCGGAACCCGCGAGAGCTGAGGCCACGAAATACCTCCAGGCCTTGGTCAAAGCCTCCACCGGCGCCGTGAATGGCGAGCACCGGCGCGCCTTCTCCCGCCTCTCCATACTCGATTGGTCCACAGGCGGTGCTCACCACCTTGCTGCCCGTTGCGATTCGCCCCCGCGCTGCGCGGATGTCGCGCTGGTACGCGGCAAAGATCACCGCGCTTGCTCCCACCAGAGCAGCCAGCACGCCGAACCACGCCACTCGCGCCCGGCTCCTGGAACCTGCTCCCTGCTGCCCTGCTTTCGACGCCGGAAGCGCTTCTGTCGTTGGAAATGAGTGCGCCATAATCGCTCAGCATAGCCATGGACGACCCGGCTGCCCGTGACCGGCGACACGCGGCTGAGTGAGCGAGATGGCTGACTGCCGGTTGCTGATGGCTGACTGATTGCGGATGGCTAGCCGCAGATTGCTGAGCGCTGATTATTCCCCTACAATCCGCATGCCGCTCTCGTAGCCGCCTTCCACCTTGCGGTTCCAGATCACGATTGCCTTCTGCGTTCCCGCGGGATGCAGCACCCGGATCTCGCGCCCCACGGGCATTCCCGGATAACGGTGCATCACCCTCAGCCCGTGTGGGCTGATGTCCACCAGGCGGGCGTGCACTTCCAGCAGGTGGTCGCTGTTGGTCACGTAGATGGTGGCTTCATCCTCGGCGGGAACGCGATCTTCATTGCGCTCGCCCAAGGGCATGCGGGCAATTCCCAGCAGCGACTCGTAGTCCGAAGGGTGGGGCATAGATGGATTCGAATCTCCCAAAGCAGGCAATCTCTCCGGCTCTCCGGCGAAGCTGGCCACGGCGCCCAACCACGGACCACCGCCGGACTGCAGCTCGCTTCTTGTGGGAGGGTACGGGCGGAACTACAAGCGCAGTCTAGCCGATTGCGATCACAGGGGGGAACATAACCTTGGTGAGTTACTTCGGAGTAGAAGACTCGGCGAGGCCTATCGCTTGGCTTCGGCGGCGGAGATCGGAGTGCAGCACGCCAGGATCTCCGACTCGGTGAGCACCCGATCGGAGCTCTTGGCCCGTTGGTAGATGCGATCCACAATACCGTCGTGCGCCGCGATCCCCCGACGCTCAAGCCAGAAAACAATATTCGACTTGCCGCTCATGGGGCCGATCTCGATGATCTGCTCCATCCCGAAGTGGTGCGCCGGGACTCCCGAATAGACGCTGTTGGCCAGCTCCACATCGTTCTTCTTGTAGGCCTTGATGACCGCCGCCGCGTGCACCCCCGTCCCCGTGCGGTAGGCATCCTCTCCCACCACCGGATAGTTGCGTGGGATCGGCAGGCCGGTGGCGCGCGACAGAGCCAGACAATAGTCCTTCAAGCGCGTCAGGTCCTGCTTGTCCCAGGGCTCGATGCCCATCAGCTTCAGGTTCACCAGCATCTGGTCCATCTGGGTATTGCCCACGCGCTCGCCGATGCCCAGGCCGCAGGCGTGCACGCAGTGCGCGCCCGCCATCAGCGCAGCCAGCGAGTTCGCCAGCCCCATGCCGCGATCGCTGTGCCCGTGCCAGTCCACGCGGATGTCTTCGCCCGAGGGCTCCACCACTTCGTGGATCACGAAGCGCACCAGGTGCAGAACTCCCATGGGCGTGGCGTGCCCGGTGGTGTCGCACAGCACAATCGCCCGCGCCCCAGCTTCGATGGCCGCGGTGTACAGACGCTTCACCGTTGCCGGGTCGCAGCGTGTCGTGTCCTCGGTGACGTACATCACCTCCAGGCCCAGCCCGCGGGCAAACTTCACCGCCTTCTCGCTTGTCTGCAGCAGGAAATCCTCGCTCCAGCCCTCGGTGTAGCGGCGGATGGGGCTGGATCCGATGAAGGTGGCGGCTGCAATCGCGATCCCGGCGCGCTGCGAAATCTCGGCGATCGGGCGGATGTCATTCTCATGCGTGCGCGCGGCGCAGTTGGGCTTGATCCTCATCCGCTGCTCGGCGATCTCCCGCGCCAGCGCCAGGGAGTGCTCCACCGCGCGCGGACCCGCCCCGGGCAGCCCGATGTCCAGCATGTTGATCCCCAGCGCCTCCATCAGGTGCAGGATCTCGATCTTTTCCGGAACCGTGGGGTCGCGCACCGAGGGCGATTGCAGGCCGTCGCGCAGCGATTCGTCATTCAGCACCACCGGACCCTTGGGCTTGTAGTCCGGCCCGGGAATGTTGTTCCAGTCGTAGATGAGTTCCGACACGTTCATCGCTGGCGATGTCCCCACATCCGAGAAAAGTTTAGCGCGAATCGTGTGGACGCGTCTTGGGAACTCAGGCTCCGCTCAGCCCCACCGCCCAGCGCTGACGGGCTGAGCCTGGACTGCTGGCTGACTGAAAGCTGAATGCTGACGGCTGACGGAGTGCTCCCTACTTCCCGTCCTTGGGCGGCAGAGTTAAACCAAAGGTTGAGATCTGGCCGCGTCCGGCGACATTCAGCCCTCGCGGATCCATGGCGTTGGGCAGGTATAGGGTCTTGCAGTGTTCGCAGCGATAGATTTCCGCGTCGCGGCCGAAGGCTTTCTCCACGTCCCCGCACTCCTGCTCCAGGATGTCGCCCAGGTAGTACCAGCGCTTCAGATGGCCGCCGCAGAGCTTGTTCTTCTCATCCTTCTCGTTGCAGGCGCGCTGCCCTGCCTTCTTGACCTTCACCTTGTGATTCGGCAGTTGCGGAACAGAACCTTCGCTGACCCTGGACTCGGTGGTCGCCACGATTTACCTCGCGAGCGCAGACCAATGCGCGGAAATAAAAGCTGAAAGTGGAATCCTGGACATTCTACCGGAAGGCAGCCAGGCAACGAAGGTCGCTCGTCACACTCGCGGTCCCGCCGCCCAACGACTGGCGGCGCCCGAAACGCCCTCCCAACGACCTACCTCGCCCCTTAAAGTACAACGTTAACTAGGCTGCGTGCTCGAAGGGGATCTTCTCATACTTGGCCTTGTCGATCTCGATCACCAGCGCCACCTGGGCTTCGCCGCGAAACGGAAATGGCTTGCCTACGTACTTCTGCGAGACCGCGTCCAGATACTTCAACTCCGGGTCGGGCCGCTGTTCGACTACCCTGCCCCGCAGTTGCACTTCGGTGTACGGATCCTTCAGATCAACGATCGAAATGGCGACGCGCGGATCACGCCGCGTGTTTTTGGCTTTGACCGAATCGCTGGAGGTCGAGATCAGAATGTGCTGCCCTTCGCGTCCCAGCCACACCGGCGCGCTGTGCGGCGATCCATCCGCCATGACTGAGGCGAGGTGGGCAAAATTGCGGTTGTCGATCAAAGCAATGATTTGCTCTGAGAGTTTGGTAGCCATAACCATCTCCTTGGGGCTATCAGATGCGGTTAGCGTGGGCACGACGCCCTTTCTCGGCAGGCCGGGAAAGGCATCCATCAGAATCAGCTTCGTGACAGCGGCGGAGTTTCCCTCCTAGAGCCTCTTGCGGAACAGCGCCGCCGTCGATTGCAGCCCGCCGCGCAGGCGATGGCCCAGCCCGGGAGCAAACAGAAAATCCACGAATCCTCGCATTTGCTCTGCGAACCCCGCGCCGTAGCCGTACCACCAGACCTTCTTCACCGTTGGCAGCAGATCGGAATCGATGTACTTCACCCGCACCATCTCCTCCAGCCCCATGCGCCCGTGGGTGCGGCCCAGTCCGCTGGCCTTGAAGCCCCCATGCGGCGCTTCGCTGATGCCGAAGCAGGTCACGGCATCGTTCACCATCACCGTGCCCGCGTCCAGTTGCGCGGCGATGGCCTCACCGCGGGCGCGATCGCGCGTCCACACGCTGGCCGATAATCCGAACTCCGAATCGTTCGCCAGTTCCACAGCTTGCGCTTCCGTCTGGTATGCCATGATCGGCAGCACCGGACCAAAGGTCTCCTCACGCAGGATGCGCATGGTGTCATCGACGCCGGAGAGCACCGTGGGCGCGTAGAAATTCGCTCCCAGGTCCGGCAGCCGGCGCCCGCCAGTCAGCACACGTGCTCCCCGCGCCACCGCATCCGCCACCTGCTCCTCGACGATGCGCAATTGCCGCTCGTGGATCAGCGGGCCCACCTCGGTCTGCGGATCCATGCCGTTCCCAACTTTGAGCTTGGCGGTTTTTTCGGCGCAGGTGGAAGTGAACCGGTCGTAGAGGCTGTGGTGCACGTAGCAGCGCTCAACCGATAGGCAGGTTTGCCCCGCGTTGACGAACGCGCCCCACACCGCTCCCGCCGCGGCCACATCGAGGTCGGCGTCGTCGAGCACGATCATCGCGTCCTTGCCGCCCAGCTCCAGCACCACCGGCAGCAGGCGCTCGGCGGCTGCCTGCGCCACCCGCTTCCCCGTAGGCACGCTGCCGGTGAAGATCAGCTTGTCGATATCCGAGGCAATCAGCGCCGCACCCGTCGCTCCCTCCCCCACGACCACCTGGAACAATCCTTCCGGCAAGCCCGCATCGGCCAGCAACTCCCCCAGCTTCACGACCACTCCGGGTGTGAATTCGGAAGGCTTCACCACAACGGCATTGCCCGCCACCAGCGCGGCCAGGGTCTCCGTCGCCGGAATCGAGAACGGATAGTTCCACGGAGAAACAATCCCTATCACTCCGTGCGGCTCCCTCACCAGCCTTCCCCGCTTGGTTTTCATGATGGGATTGCCGTGCGGCACCGCCTCCGAGCCCAGCAGGCGGAAGGCGTTGTCGATGAGGAAACGCGTCGCGTCGAGCACCACCAGCACTTCCGTCAGCAGCGCCTCCACCACGGGCTTTCCCGCTTCGCGCGTGATGGCCGCGGACACTTCGTCTTTGCACTGGTGGAGCACCCGCTGGAAGCGGCGGATCACGGCGATGCGCGAGCGCAGGGGGGTCTTGCTCCAGCCCGTCTGCGCCGCCCGCGCGCGCTCTACCGCACGGCGCACTTCGGCGGCGTCGGCGATCGCATACTCACCCACGGCGGAGCCGTCGGCGGGATTGTGCGCCACCAGGCGCCGCGCGATCACTTGGGGCTCGGTTGCCATCATGCGCAGAGTATCCCACAAGCACAGGCTTGAGAAGGCGGCGGCTCGGGCCAGTCCGGCTCAATTCCAATTTCGGGCTTATCGAGTCCGATCTCTCTTCCCTTCGAGCGACGCTGAGCAAAATGCCGACTGCGGACTACTATCGTCTAACCATACTCCACGCTGACCAGATACAGCCCGCTCGCCGGAGCCGTTGCCCCGGGGTTCGCCGAGCGATCTCTCGCTTGTAGAACGCGCCTCACCTCGTCTGCCGCCACCGTTCCCTTCCCCACCAGCAGAAACAGGCCGACCAAATTCCGCACCATGTGATGCAGGAATCCATTTCCCCGCACCGTGTAGATCAGCTCCGCCGCCTCCCGGCTAAAGGCGGACGAAAAGATTCTCCGCACATTGTTCGGAGCGTCTTCATCAGCGTTCTCCTGCGCCTGTCGCATCCGCTCTGCCCGTTCCGCATCCACGGCCGCAAACGAAGTGAAATCGTGCTCTCCCACCACCAACCGCGCCGCTTCCTGCATCGCCGCTTCCTCCAGAGCGTAGGGATGGTGACAAACGTAGCGCGCCAGAAACGGCGGGCAGATGGCTTCGCGATACATCCGATAGCGGTAGGTCTTGGCGCGCGCCGAACGCCGAGGATGAAACTCGGCCGGTGCCTCCTGCACTTCCAGCACGCGGATACTGGCCGGCAGCAGATCGTTCAGCGCAACCAGGATGTTTGGCACCGGGATCGGCGAGCCGGTCGTGAAGCTTGCCACCTGGCCCAGGGCATGAACCCCGGCATCGGTGCGTCCCGATCCCTGGGGCAGGACTTGTTCCCCGCTCATGCGCAATATTGCTTCTGCCAGCGAGCCCTGAATGGTGGGCAGTCCAGGTTGGACCTGCCAGCCGTTGAAATCCCCGCCGTCATAAGCCAGCACGAGTTTGATGTTTCGCATCAATGCCGCTCAGATCCAGGCGTGCTGTCCTCTGCCTCCGCGGAGCCTTGTCTGAAGTCCCAAATTGCTACCTGATCCGCACACTTTAGCAAGCAGAAGGCGCAGCTGTTAACCCGGACCAGTCCTGCCCGTCAGATATACTGTGAAATTCTCAGAACCTCGACGCAAGCGTCCTGCCCGCAGAATGTTTGAACCTCCCGGGCCAGAGTTTCGTATCCAAGGTTGACGAATCGGGTTTTGGGAAGTCTTAAGAGAAATTTGTTTTCTTCTGGAGACAGCGGATGCGCTCATACGCTCGTGCTTTGCCCTGGACCAGTTCGCTGGTCCTGATTTGTCTGTTCGCTCTGACGCCGGCGTCGGCGCAGAACCAGCCGGCTCAGACCAGCCCGTCGTCACTGCCTTCGGCGCCGGCTCCCGCCGGGCTGCCGGATTACTCCCAGCCGCGCTCGCACATCTTTAATGTCATCGCTCCTTATTCTCCCCGGCACGTGCCGCCCCCCAGCTTCACCAACAGCTCGCGCATCGACCAGGTATTCCGCGATGGAACCATGTATCTCTCGATGAACGACGCCGTGGCGCTGGCGCTGGAGAACAACTTGGATCTGGCCATCGCTCGCTACAACCTCTCCATCGCCGATACCGACGTCCTGCGCACCAAGGCGGGAGCCACCTTCCGCGGCGTCAATACCGGCCTGGTCCAGGGCACACCCGGCGGCGGCGTCGGCGGTTTCGGTAGCGGCGCCTCCGGCCCTGGAGCCGGCGGCACTTCCGCCGCAGCCGGCGGTGCCGCCACAGGCATCGGAGGCATTGTTGCCTCCACCTTGGGTGGCGGACCGGCAACCCCGAGTTTTGACCCCTTCTTGAGCGGTGGCGTCCAGTTCGAGCGCGCCACTACTCCCCAATCCAGCATTCTTTCCGGCGCGCAGCAACTCACCCAGAACACCACCGTCGCCAATTTCACCTATAACCAGGGGTTCGCCACCGGCACCAACATGAGTGTGGGCTTCAACAACAACCGGATTACTACCAATAGTTTGTTCAACTCTCTGAGCCCGCAGCTCGGCAGCAATTTCCGCTTCACCGTTACCCAGCATCTGCTGCAGGGCCTGGGCTGGGGCGTGAACACTCGCAGCATCAAGATCGCCAAGAACAACCGCGAAATTTCCGACGTCGCTTTCCGCCAGCAGGTGATCGCCACCGTGGTCCAGATCCAGAACATCTATTGGGACCTGGTGAACGCCTACGAGGACGTGAAGGTGAAGGAGCGTTCCCTGGCGCTGGCCAACAAGACCCTTGCCGATAACCGCAAACAGGTCGAGATCGGCACTCTGGCGCCGATCGAAATCGTGCGCGCCGAATCCGACGCCGCCAGCCGCACCCAGGACCTCATCGTCTCCCAGACCAACCTGCAGTTGCAGCAATTGCTGATGAAGAACGCCGTCAGCCGCAACCTCACCGACAATGTGCTGGCCTCGGCGCCGGTGATTCCCACCGACACCATGGTTCAGCCCGGCAATGAACCGGCGCTCCCCACCGCCGAACTGATCAGTGATGCCCTCTCGCATCGCCCCGAACTGGCGCAGGCGCGCATTGACCTCACGAATCGCGCCATCAACAACAAGGGCCTCCGCAGCGGCATGCTGCCCACCCTCGACCTGTATGCTTTCTACGGTGGAGCCGGCCTCGGCGGCGACCAGAGCGCCATCGCCACCTGCAGCGCCACCAACAGCACCAGCTTCTGCACCCCTCCCGGAACCTTCCCCTCGCGCGGCTACTCCGACACCTTCAGCAGCCTGTTCGACGCCTCGGCGCCGGATCGCGGCATGGGTTTCAACCTGACCATCCCCATCCGCAACCGTGCCGCGCAGGCCGACCAGGTGCGCGGCGAACTGGAATATCGCCAGGCGCAGATGCGCCTGCAGCAGCTCGAAAATCAGATCCGCATCGATGTCCGCAACTCGCAATTCGTGCTGCAGCAGAACCGCGCGCGTGTGGAAGCCGCCCTCAAGGGCGTGGACTTCGGCCGCCAGAACCTGGATGCCGAACAGAAGAAGTACGCTCTGGGCGCCTCCACCAACACTCTGGTGCTGCAGGCGCAGCGCGACCTGGCGCAGGCGGAGTCGAATCTCGTCTCCGCACGCGCCGCATACGAGAAATCGCGGGTGGACCTGGATCGGGCCACCGGCCTCACCCTGCCCCACATGGGCATCGAGATGGTCGACGCCGAGACCGGCAAGGTGGAAAAGTCTCCCCAGGTTCCCGGCATCGTTCATGCCGAGCCCCTGCAGACCGCGCCGCCGCAGACTCCGCCCCAGCCGAAGTGAGCATTGGCCGGTTTCCTGCCTGACATTGGCCGTCTGACCCTGGGCGAGTTGATCGAGGGGGCAGGGGAAAATTTTCGTACACGCAACATAGACCCGGTACCGCAAGGTGCCGGGATTTTTTCCTCCCCCGATGTACTATTAGTGGCAGCTGAAGCCATGCCGAAGCCGCCAGCCCTCAGTCCCCCGCAACCCGACTTCGCCCGCTTGCCCGACGATCTGCCCCGCCCGGTGGATGACGGCGCTGCCTCGCACCTGCTGGCATCGGCGATTCCGTCCGTCGCTCTCGACTCCACCATGGGAGGGGCCGTGGACCTGTCGCGCGTTCCCGGCCGCGCTGTCGTCTTCGCCTACCCAAAAACCGGCAGGCCCGGCCAGCAGCCACCCCTCCCCGACTGGGACATGCTTCCCGGCGCCCGCGGCTGCACCCCGCATACCTGCGGCTTTCGCGATCTCCACGGCGAGTTCACCGCCCTCGGCATCCGCGTCTACGGCTTGAGCACGCAAACTACCGACTATCAGCAGGAGATGGTCAAGCGCCTGCACGTCCCCTTCCCGGTGCTGAGCGACTCCGAGCTCCGCCTGACCCGCGCCATGCGTCTTCCCACTTTCAAGGCAGGCCGCCAGACATTGCTGAAGCGCTTGGCCTGGGTGTCCGACGATGGCAAGATCGTCAAGCTTTTTTACCCCGTCTTCCCGCCCGATAAGAATGCCGAGGAGGTGCTGGAGTGGCTGCGCGCCAACCAGCCCAAAATCCGCAAGCCGCGAACTGCCTCCAAAGAACGCAAGTGAATTGGGCTGCCTCGGCGCAACCCTCTGTGTTTAAATTCCGCCCGTGACGCTCTCGGTCGTCATCATCACCCACAACGAGGAACAGAACATCGCCCGCACGCTCAGGAGCGTGGAACCACTCATGCGCGATCCCGGGGGCGAAATCATCATCGTCGATTCCGGCTCTACCGACCGCACCGTCGAGATCGCGCGCTCGATGGGAGCGAAAGTCTTCATCGAGCCGTGGAAGGGCTTCGCCGCGCAGAAGAATTCGGCGATCGAGAAGGCTGGCGGAGATTGGATTTTGAGCTTGGACGCAGATGAGCAGGTCAGCCCACGGCTCAGGGAAGAAATTTCCTGGGTGCTGAAGGCAATTCCAATATGGCAGCAGCAAGGCATGCCTGTCGACGACGATCCCAAATCACGAGAACTGCGAGATCGTGGGCTTGAGATGGGTCTTGATGAAGAGAACCTGAACGGTTTCATGATTCCACGTCAGAACCATTTCTTGGGCCGCTGGATTCGGCATGGTGGATTTTGGCCAGACTCGAAGTTGCGCCTGTTTCGTCGCGGAACCGGCCTTTTTCAAAATCAACGAGTCCATGAGACGGTAAGAGTCGATGGTGTCACCAGCGCCACTCCACACGGGTTTCTCCTCCACCACGCCTACCCCACCCTCTCCTCCTACATCGATCACATGAACCACTACTCATCTCTCGGAGCGGAAATGGCCGTAGAAAACAGCCCACGCGGCTTCAGCCTGCTCAACATCGTCCTCCGCCCCGCCGCCACCTTCTTCTACAACTACTTCCTTCGGCTGGGATTTCTCGATGGCCGCGAGGGCCTGCTGCTTCACCTCTACCACTCGGTCTACGTTTCCTGGAAATACGCCAAGGCCTGGGAGCTGAACCGATCGCGCCCTGGCTGACTCTGTGTGGCGCGGACACTCCTGTCCGCGGCCTCATGGCCTGATTCTTTTCTTGGTGAGCCTTCGTGTCCTTCGTACCTGAAATAGGGGGCCTGCAAAACACCAAGGGCACGGCCGCAGCCGTGCCCGATTACAGGGTATTCTCACCTACCGATCTCTATACCCCGTTTACCCACCGTACTCGAGGTTCGTTCTCCAGGTCGCGGGGAGGCATCTTGCTCTGCCGCTTCGCCCGGTTCTTCAGATTCAGATCCCGCTCGGGCGCGGCGTGCTTGGATTTCTGCGGCGCATCCGCTTCCGGCGAGCCTTCCTGCGCTACATCGCCGGGCGCCGCATCCGCTTCCGCCTGCGCCTTCTCGCGCTGCTGCTCCACTGTGTGCGCCTTCACCGCGGTCAGTTCCAGGCTGTCGCGGAACAGCGTCTTGATCAGCATCTGCTGCGAGCTGATGGTTTCTCCCTGCCGGTCAACGATCAGGGTAACCAGCAGGGCAGCGAACAGGAACATCAGCGCTACCCAGTGCCGCCTCACCCAGGACCCTTGCGGAACGCCGATTGTGACGAAGTAGCCTCCCACAGCGCACCCCAACCAAAAACTCTTCTCTGCACCCGTCAAAGTGCATATCGAGTACCAAACTGCTTATGAGATGCGCGAGGCTAACTGCATGATCCACACCAGTTGTTAAAAGCCCGCAAAATCGGCCTCCCCTCGCCCTGTGCAAAAGCTTGCACATCGAATGGAATCCCTCGCCCACAGCGGCAATTCTTCGATTCTCCGCTTCTCCTCCTTTGGGATTAGCCGTCCAGCACAGCATCGATGCCACTGACAATCCTTGCAGCCCGGAGTAACATTCGCGTTGTTACCATCAGCGCACAAAACTTGATAGGAGGTCGCCAATGATCGACCTTCACTTGGTGCGTCTCATCGAGTCCCACGCCGACGAACTGGCCCAGGGCCTCATGCAGAAGCTGGAAGCCAGCCACCGCTGCTCCGATCTGAGCAAGGTTCCGCGCACCGAGCTGCAGACGCGCGTGCTTGAGGTCTACAAAAACCTCACCATCTGGCTGCTCAACAAAACCGAAGAGGACATCGAAGTCACCTATAGGCACCTCGGCCGCCGCCGCTGCGAGCAGGGGGTGCGCTTCGATCACCTCTACTGGGCGCTGGTCGTGGTGAAGGAGAATCTCTGGGAATTCCTGCAGGAAGAAGGCCTGGCGGAAACCCAGGTCAACCTCTACGGAGGCTTGGAGCTGCTGCGCCTCACCGAGCAGTTCTTCGACCGCGCCATCTATCACGCAGCCGTGGGATTCCGCGAGACTTCAAAGAATGCCGTCGTCCACGTGGCCTGACCGCCGTTCCACTTGGCCACCGGCTGTTGCGTGCTCAGGGCTGCGCCCTTGCTGTTGCTGCTTTCCCTCCCATCTGCCAAGATAGAGGCATAAGTCTCGCTTATGCCGCCAGAAGAGAAACCCAACACCAAGGTCAAAGAATCTCCTATTCACGATGTTTTCGAAGGCCGTCATCCTTCGGCTTCGGAAAAAGAATGGGCGGAGAAAACCCTCGCTCCCTCGCTTGAGAAGAACCCCGAGAAGCCGATCGGCGCCCCCACCGGCTCGAATCTCGACGAGCACGGCGATGCCCGCTTCAGCACCATCTCCAATGCTCCTGTCCGCCGTCTCTACACCCAGGCCGACCTGCCTCAAGACTGGAGCTACGATAAATATCTCGGCTATCCGGGCCAGGCGCCCTACACCCGCGGCATTCACGCCACCGGCTATCGCGGACGCTTGTTCACCATGCGCCAGTTCTCCGGCTTCGCCTCCCCGGAGGAAACCAATCAGCGCTACAAGTATCTATTGGCTCACGGTGGTGGCGGCCTGTCCGTCGCCTTCGATCTGCCCACCCTGATGGGCTACGACTCCGATCATCCCTTCAGCGAGGGCGAAGTGGGCAAGTGCGGCGTGGCTATCGATTCCCTCGAAGACATGGAAATCCTCTTGGATGGCATCGATCTGGAAAAGACCACCACCTCCATGACCATCAACTCGCCCGCCTCCGTGCTTTGGGCGATGTACCTGGTGGTGGCAGAAAAGCAGGGCGCCGACTGGAAGAAGATCTCCGGCACCATTCAGAATGACATTCTGAAGGAATACATCGCGCAGAAGGAGTACATCTATCCGCCCGCGCCCTCCATGCGCCTGGTGATCGACACCTTCGAGTTCGGCTCGAAATTCACTCCCAAGTGGAACACCGTTTCGATTTCCGGTTACCACATTCGCGAGGCCGGATCCACGGCGCTTCAGGAGCTCGCGTTCACGATCTACGACGGTGTGGAGTACGTGGAGTGGGCGCTGCGCCGCGGTCTCGACGTGGACGAGTTCGGACCGCGCCTGAGCTTCTTCTTCAACGCCCACAATGATTTCTTCGAAGAGATCGCCAAGTACCGCGCCGCCCGCAAGATCTGGTACCGGCTGATGCAAGACCGCTTCCATGCCCGCCACCAGCGCACCTGGCTGATGCGCTTCCACACCCAGACCGCGGGGGTGTCGCTCACCGCCCAGCAGCCCATGAACAACATCGCCCGCACCGCCATCCAGGCCATGGCCGCGGTGCTCGGCGGCACCCAGTCGCTGCACACCGATGGCTATGACGAAGCCCTGGCCCTGCCCACCGAGCAGGCCGCGCGCATCGCCTTGCGCACCCAGCAGATCATCGCCTACGAAACCGGCGTCACCCAGACCATCGATCCCCTCGCCGGCTCCTATTTTCTGGAGCGGCTCACCCTCGACATGGAAAATGGAGCCTTCGACTATTTCGGCAAGCTCGACGCCATGGGCGGCATGGTCAAGGCTATCGAGCGCGGCTATCCCCAGAAGGAAATTGCAGAGGCCAGCTACCAGTACCAGCGCGCGGTAGAAGCGCGGGAGAAGATCATCGTCGGCGCCAACGAATTCACCGTCGAAGAACCGGCGCCTGAAATCCTTTACATCGACGACAGCGTAGCTCGGCGCCAGGCGGAAAAGCTTCAACGCCTGCGCCAGAGCCGGTCGAACGACGAAGTTCGCCGCCGCCTCGATGCCCTGAAGAAAGCCGCCGCCCAGGAGCCCCAGGTCAAATCCGATGGCTCCATCTCCGACGCCAACACCATGCCCTGCATCATCGATGCCGTCCGCGCCTACGCTACCGTGGGTGAAATCTGCGACGCCCTGCGCGACGTCTACGGCACCTACGAGGAATCCAGCCTCACCTGAAGTCCGGTCTGAAGCGGGCGCCCTCGCCCGCGACGCCCGTACCTTCCGACCACCCTCATCCTGAGCGAGGGACCAGCACAACGCCCAGGCCCGAGTCAACGACCTGCTTTTCGGTTGACCCGCAACTTCCCCGGGATTTGACCGATGGTGACTGCTTGCTTCACCCTCCGCGGTGTCAAAATATCAGACACCACCGATGCGCAAGCTCCTGCCACTCCTCGCCGGTTGCCTGCTGATCGCCTTCCTGGCGTGGTGGAACTACGCTGCCATGTCGATCCAATTTCAGCGCTATCGCTACCGCGCCAAATCTCTCTACTACCGCTACTTCGATCCCGTCGACCGCTACACCGCCGCGCTCGCCGGCCGCGGCTTCGCCGACTGCGGCCGCGTCCCGGTGGCGCGCGATCCCGGCGTGGCCAACCGCTGCGCCTGGCAGGCCTTCAATGCCCGCAAGAATTTTCGTGTGATCTACGACCTGGCCGCCGTCAACAGCCCGCCCTTCACCGCCTTGGTGGGAACGCGCCAAGGCGCAGTGTTCGAGGTTCACTTCGAGCGTTCGCTGCTGACCGGCGACATCCGCTACCAGGGTGAGAGCCGCCGCTGTCCCGACCCGGTTGCCCTCCAGATCGACGAGGACCACGGCATTTTGGTCTGCACCCCGCTGGCCGTGAGCAAGTCCGAATTTCGCCGCATTCAGTAAGTCCAGGGCGCGCTGGCGATCGTGTAACCTATGATCAGGTCACCCAGATGACGGGCTTTCGCATCGCTCTCGCCAATCTCCGATACCCTGAGACTCCCGACCGCTCTGTCACCTTGGCCGAACAGGCTATCGCCCAAGCGTCCAGCGAGCGCGCCAGCATCATCTGCTTTCCGGAATGTTTCGTTCCCGGCTACCGCGGACTGGGAAAGTCGCCCCCGGCCCCCGACCTGCGGTTCCTGCAACGCGCATGGTCCGTGATTGCAGCGGCTGCCGCGGACGCGAACCTCACCGTCATTCTTGGCACCGAACGCGTGGCGAACGGAAGCCTCTTCGCCAGCGCTCTGGTCATCAATCCAGACGGCGCCTTCGCCGGTTTCCAGGACAAAGTCCAGCTCGACCCTTCCGAGGAGTCCACCTATTCACACGGCTCCGGAAGGCAGGTTTTCCAAACCGGCCCGCTGAAATTCGGGATCGTGATCTGCCATGAGGGATGGCGCTATCCGGAAACCGTGCGCTGGGCCGCACGAAACGGCGCCCACGTAGTCTTCCATCCTCATTTCGATGTCGCCGAGCCCGGCAGCTACGTTCCCTCAACTTTTGCCGATCCGGCGAACTCGTTTCACGAGAAGGCCATGTTGTGTCGCGCAGCCGAAAACACCTGCTATTTCGCATCGGTGAATTGTGCCAGCGCCGGCTCGGCGACCACTTCGGCGGTGGTCCGCCCCGACGGCACGCTGCTTTGCTGCCAGCCCTACGGCAAAGAAGGCTTGCTCATCGCGGATATCGACCTCAGCGCCGCCACCGGCCTGCTCGCGGCGCGCTGCAGAACCGCCTAGCAACTCCAGGCCGTTTGTACGTTCACATGCTAGAGTTTGGTGACGGAGCCCAAGCCTGATGCGCCCGGCAGTTGCTGCTTTCCTGGTCTCGGTCTTGTTCTCTCTCGCAGCCGCGGTAGGACAGCAGAGAGAAACCCTCGCCGATGTGCTCCAGCAGCACGAAATTCCGTTTCCTCCCGCTTCTATTCCCCACCTTACCTCGAGAATCACCAGCTACGACGTGCTCAATGATGACCGTGAATTTCTGATCGCCTATTACATAGTCGACACGGCGGACGAGAATGCGCTGCGTCCGCCGTTGTTTGTGACACGGTTCGATAAGAACAGCCAACATTGGCAGCACATGGCCATTACCGGCCAGAAGTCTGAGTTCTTTCCTAGGAAGCCCGAACTACAAGCCGACTGCTTCGGTTCAGTCCTGAGAGTCGAGCATCACAACCGCTGGTACTACCTCAATTTGCATTGGAATCCGTCCGCAGGCTGCTTGCTGATTCTGAACGAGGAGCTGAGCCTTAGCCATATCCTGCCGGGCTGGTCCTCCGCATTTCTTAGCTCCGGGTTGTTGGTCTACTCCGGGAACATGGTTCATTTCGCGGACGTACACCCCGCACCCCTCTGGCTCTATGACCCTGCCACCCACAAATCGCAGCAGCTCTATCCGCAGAAGAACGACTCGTTGCGCGGGGCATTCAGTGCGCGACTAAGCAAAGTGATCGACGAAACACGTTGCAGGGAAAATAACTGGGCCTGCAATCCAGAGCGGTTCACGAGCAATGTGGATTATCCCCTCGTAATCAACGACGATACTCAATCGCTGGCATTCAAGGTCAGGTTCCAACCCGAAGGCTTTCTCCCGCGAGAAGAAGTGGAAGACAGTGGCCAGTGGGACGATGACGATTACGTTTACATCTATCGTCTCAATCCGCTGCGTTGGCGTGCTTTTTCGATTTACGATTTGAAGCCAAAGTTTGGCACTGACTCGCTGTCCGAACTGCTCACACGGGCAAAGCTCAAACGAGTGTTTGCCACGCCCAGCCCGTAAAGCGCGCCCCCTCGCCGCCACGACTTGCAGATATACTTAACCCCCTCCATGCCGGTCATCATCTCCATGCTTCGCGGCGTCAACCTGGGGCCGCACCGCCGCATGAAGATGGAAGCGTTGCGCGCCCTGTACGAATCGCTCAAGTTCCGCGACTGCCAGACCTACGTGCAAAGCGGCAACGTCATCTTCCGCACCGAGGGGGGCGATCTCGTTCAACTCGCCCGGCGCATCGAGCGCGCCATTGAGCGCAAGTTCGGATTTCACTCTGACGTGATCTTGCGCACCACCGCCCAAATGCGCGACGTAATCGGCAGAAACCCCTTCGCCGGGCGCCGGGATGTCGATCCTAGCAGCCTGCTGGTTACATTCTTGGCCGCCGATCCCGGCCGCGAGGCTCGGGCTAGGGTGGCCGAGATCCAGACCGCTCCCGACGAGATGCGGTTTGACGGCCGCGAAATCTACGCCTATTACCCCAACGGCCTGGCGCGCCCCAAGGTGCCCTGGGCTGCCATCGAGCGGGTGCTGAAGGCCTCCGGCACCGGAAGAAACTGGAACAGCGTGACCAAAATGCTGGCGATGGCGGAGAAGCTGGAGCCCTCGAAGTGATTCCGCACAACTTCGGCTGATGAAGGTTGAAGGCGGCGGTTGCGCCCGGCTCAGTCGGTAATCTGCTTCCTTCTCCTTCGGCTCGCGGCCGATTTTCCCTTGCCCATTCTGCGCCGCGCGTCGTCGATGAATGTCACCTTCTGCAGCGCGTCGCCGGCGGGGTGCGCGGCGCTGCGCAGTCGGCGGATGCGCATGGTGGCGCGTTCCACTACCCGTGCCAGCTCGGCGCCGTACTCCGGACCCCGGTCCTCCCTCAGCCGACGCTTAGCCTTCTCCGGCGAAAACCAGGTGGGATTGCGATCGAACTCCTGCGGCGGGTCCTGGCGCAGCACCTCGCAAAGGTGGGCGTTGACCGCCAGCTCGAGCGCCGGGTCTTCCGTCTGCCCGCGCTTGCGCCGCACGTAGCGGGCGAACGAGGCTTCCTCCATGCGGCCGTGGACCCCGGCCTCCTCGAAAGCTTCCAGCGCCGCCGCCTGCGCATGGGTCAGGCCCGACTCCACCCCTCCCTTGGGAAACGTCCAGCGCCCGCCACGGGTGCGCACCAGCAGGAACTCGATCTCCCCGTTGCGCATGCGGTAGCAGACGGCCGCCACCTGCTCGCATCCCCGCAGCCGGCGCAGGTGGGAGAGGCGAAAGAACTTGGCAGAGGGCGAATTGCCGCGGCTGGAGCCGGGGGGCAGGCGCGAATCCTTGTCGTCCATGACGTCGGGGCTCATCCTCATCTTGAGCAGGGTGCACGACGACCGCGCCTTCTGCCTAGAGCACAGCTTGATTCTCCGCTGCCTTCCTCACTCGCCATCCATACTCCCCTCCCGCACCTTCGCTTCCCGGGAATCTGGCTGCATACTTGCGCCCGCCTGCCCCTGGCCACAGTATCGCTTCAGGCCGACACTGGCCCCAGGAAGGGATGCGTGGAAAATCTGTTTTGTCTGCGCTGTAATCGGGAGCTGGAGGCAGGACACAAATCTGTTGCCGTGTACATGTTCGCCCAGACCGTAGGCATACGCCCACGCCAGAAGTCGGCGGCGCAGCGCATCTGCTTCTGCTCGCAGTGCTCGGTCTCGCTCGCCATGGGCCCGCCGCCCGAGGGCGCTCTCAACATTGCTGCCTGGCAGATGATCCGCGACCTGGTGGGCGCCGATCCCGCCCTCAACCAGGCGGCCTGGGAGACCCTGCGCAGCGTGGTTGGCCTGCTGCCGGCGACTGGCACCGACGGCCCCCACCGCGCCTCCGCCGGCTATTTCGAATTCTGATTCGCAGCCGGCAGGGCCGCCCGCCGGACCGTCAAATCGCCTCGCGGCGTCCTCTTTTCAGACACGCAGAATCTTCCCAGACCACCCCCGGTGCACCCTTCTCCCTCAGCATGGCATCTGTATGCCAGTCCGCGGAACTCTGTATTCTCGCGTTCGAAATTCCGTTAGCTGATTGAGACTTCCCGAGGAGCCTATGCGCCACGCTGTCCGCCATCTGAAAAAATCCGACCCCGTTCTCGCCGCCATCATTGAGCGCGTCGGCCCCTGCCGGCTGACTTTCCGCGATCCCACCTTTGAGAACCTGGTGCGCTCCATCGCCTTCCAGCAGCTCCACGGCAGCGCCGCCCGCGCCATCTTCAACCGCCTGGTCGAGGCCGCGGGTGGAACCCTCACTCCCCAATCCATCCTGGCGCTCACCGAGGCCCAGATGCGGGCTGCCGGCCTCTCCAAGCAAAAGCTCTCCTACATCCGCGACCTGGCCGAGCGCACCCACCGCGGCGAGATCGACTTCCTCCGCCTTCCCGAGATGTCCGACCAGGACGTCATCGCCCACCTCACCCGCGTGAAAGGCATCGGTGTCTGGTCGGCCCAGATGTTCTTGATCTTCGCCCTGCGCCGCCCCAACGTCATGCCTACCGCCGACTACGGCATCAACTCCGCCATCCGCCGCGCCTACCGCAAGCGCAAGATGCCCAAGCCCAAGCATGTTCTGAAGCTCGCCGAGCCCTGGCATCCCTACCGCTCCATCGCCTGCTGGTACCTGTGGCGCTACGTGGAAATGAAGGATCGCGACCGCCCACGCAAGTAGGCTCCGCAAAAATCTGATCCCGCGGGAGTGGGCGTCAGAAACTTGCAACTGGGTCGTCCACGGAACAGATTCGGATCAGCGATGCAGCAGAAAGTAGATCATCACAGCGGCTGCGAGCAGCCCGACCAGCAGCCGCCACAAGGATCCGCTATCGGAAGGACTGATTGGCCGCCCGGCATTGGCGTCTTGGAACTCGGAAATGGCTGGCTGCACCTCGTTTGCCGCTTGTGAACTACCGAGAAGCCCGCGGCCTTCGCAGCTCGTAGTCGTCACGTTGATCTTGCGGTTCAGAGTGACGTTTACGCCGCCAAACTTAACGGCCGTACGAAGCTGATTGCCTATTAACTCGCTGATCTTTGCCTGAATTTTCTCCTCGACCTGCTCGCGGGTAGCGCCTTCGATCGTCTCCATGGTGGCGTCGCCAGGACGAGCGATAAATCCTCCGCCCGGCTTGTCCTCGAATGCGATAGCAGAATTTTGTGATCGTGCTATTGATCATAGGCTTGGTGACTCTATCGCCGATCGTGAGTCCGCTCAAGCGGCGTCACGTGTACAACGCAAACGAAAGCTGGGGCTGGCATCTGCCCTTTTGTGCGGCTCCGGTGGTGTGGGGACGCGGAAGGAACCCTGAAGACCGCGGACAGGAATGTCCGCCAGGCCAGCGACTTTCCCATTTCTGACGGCATAGCCCCGCACTTGTATTCCTGGCGCGCGACGCCTGATCCTGCATGTTGTATGCTAGGGGCGCTCAGTGGCGAACGAGATGCCCGTTGAAAAGAAAATTCGGGTGCTGGTAGCCAAACCCGGACTCGACGGCCACGACCGCGGCGCCAAGGTCATTGCCCGCGCTCTGCGCGACGCCGGAATGGAGGTCATTTACACCGGCCTGCGTCAGACTCCGGAGATGATCGTCACTGCTTCCCTGCAGGAGGACGTGGACGTCATCGGGCTGTCCATCCTTTCCGGCGCCCACAATGCCATCGTGCCCCGCGTCATGGAACTGCTCAAGCAGAACCAGATGGACGACGTGATGGTGTTGGTTGGGGGAATCATTCCCGATCAGGACGTGGCCGGCTTGAAGCAGCAGGGAGTGGCCGCCGTCTTCCAGCCCGGAACCCCCATGGATGAGATCGTTCAGTTCATCCGCAACCACGTCAAGCGCGAGCCCGTGCCTTCGCCGCAATAATCCAATCACCGACTTCTCGGTTCTGTTGAGTGAGGACTGGGCAAGGCGTGTATAGCACAGGCGATCCCGCCTGTCGGCGCGTTGCTTGCTCTGTTATCTTTTCTCCTTGCCTGACTTCTTTCACATCGAGATCCGCGACAGCGTGTCCATCCTGCGCATGATGTCGGCGGATGGAACTAACCGGCTCTCCCGCGCCTGTGTGTTGGCCCTCACCGAAGCGGTGCGCGGACTCGCAAGCCAATCGCCGCCGCGCCCCCTGATCATCACCGGTAACGAGCGCTTCTTTTCCGCGGGAGCCGAGTTACAGGAGATCGTCGCCCTGGGCAGCGATGCCTTCGCCTTCGCCCGCATGGGCCAGGCATTGATGCAGCGGGTGGACGATTTCCCTGCTCCCGTCTGCGCCGCCGTTCGCGGCTACTGCATGGGCGGAGGACTGGACCTGGCCCTCGCCTGCGACTGGCGAATTGCCGCGCCCCATGCGGAATTTGCCCATCGCGGCTCGGCCCTGGGCCTGATCACCGGCTGGGGCGGCACCCAGCGCCTGCCGCGCTTGGTGGGCCGTGCCAAGGCCCTCCAGATGTTCGTGGCCGCGGAGAAGCTGCGTCCCCCGCAGGCGCTTGCCGCGGGACTGGTGGATGCGGTGGTCGATGATCCGGTGGAAGAAGCGCTGCGGCGGCTGCGCGCCTCTCCCTCGGGCACTTCCCTCATCGCCTGAATCCGGCTGCATCTCTTGCCGATGTTCGCTGCTTCTCTTGCGCGCTACACGCCCACTTTGGACTTGGCCGACTCCAGGTAGCGCTCGAAGTAGTCCGCGAAGAGGCGCTCCAGGCGCTGCGTGACCGGACCTGGCGCCTGCGCATACTTGTGATCCCCGATCTGCCCCACGGGTTGCACATGGCGCGTGGTGGAGGAAATGCAGACCTCATCCGCACCATAGAGTCCCTCGAGCGAGAAGGCTTGTTCCCTCACCGGCAGGCTGATCCTCGGCGCTTCTTCAAACAGGATCTGGCGGGTGACGCCGTTGAGGCAGCCGCTGTCGAGCGGCGGAGTCACCACCGCCCCGGCGTGGACGGCGAAGATGTTCGCGGCGGTGCATTCGGACACTTCGCCGCGCTCGTTGAGCAGCAGCATGTCGTCGCATCCCTGGTGGTGCGCCTGCTCCAGCGCCCAGGCGTTGTACAGCCAGGATGTCACTTTGGTTCCCGCCAGCGGATGCGCGGCTTGGCGGCCGTGTGCCATCACGCTCAGCCGCGTCGGTCCCACCCGCTGTGGCAGGTCGATGGTGTACATGATCATGTCCACCAGCGGCAGGGGCTCGTCGCTTGACCAGATGCCGGCGCGGTTGAGCACAAAATAGATGCGCAACGCGGCGGTCGTCACGCGGTTGGCGCGTAGCAATTCGCCGATCTTCTGGCGGACGTTCTCCGCCGAGTACGGCACCGCCATCTCGATCCGCTTGGCATCGCCCGTGAGCCTGGCCCAGTGGCGCTCGAAGGCGAATGGCTGGCCTTCAGCGACATGAATAGTGGTGAACACTCCCCAGCCGTTCAGCAGGCCGGCTTGGCCGGGAGACAGGCGAACTTCTCCCATGGCGATCAGGCGGTCGTTGTGATACACGAACTTGTGCATGCAGCCTTCCCAGGCCATCCTTTGTAACACACAAGCGGCGCTGTCTTCAGCAATGGTTTGCGTGCTTCTGCTCGAGTGGTATACCGTAGTTGGTTCCTCGTTCAGAGCAGCACGCGCCGTATGAAGCAGACTTCCCCGGAAGCCACCAGCGTCCTGGAAACCCGCATCGACGCCACCTCCGCCCGCTTCGAAAAGAACATGCGGGCGATGGCCGATCTGGTCTCGGCGGTGCGCAACGAGGAGGCGCGCATTAGCGAGGGCGGCGGCCCCAAGGCCATCGAGTCGCAGCACGCCAAGCGACGCCTCACTGCGCGCGAACGCATCAACCTGCTGCTCGATCCCGGCACCGAGCTGTTCGAACTCGGCATCTACGCCGCCCACGGCATGTACCAGGAATGGGGGGGTGCCCCTGCCGCCGGCGTCGTTACCGGCTTGGGCAAGATTCACGGCCGCACTTTCATGCTGGTTGTCAACGACGCCACCGTGAAGGCCGGCGCCTTCTTTCCCCTGACCGCCAAGAAGGTCATCCGGGCGCAGAACATCGCCATCGACAATCACATCCCCACCATCTACCTCGTCGATTCCGCCGGAGTGTTTCTGCCCTTGCAGGAAGATGTCTTCCCCGATACCGACGACTTTGGCCGCGTCTTTCGCAACAACGCGGTCATGTCGGCCAAGGGCATTCCGCAGATCGCCGCCATCATGGGCATGTGCGTCGCCGGTGGCGGTTACCTGCCCATCATGTGCGACCACGTGCTCATGACCGACGGCAGCGGCCTGTTCCTCGCCGGACCGGCGCTGGTGCAGGCAGCGATCGGGCAGAAGGTTTCCGCCGAGGAACTGGGCGGTGCCGCCATGCACGCCTCTATCAGCGGCACCATCGACTACCACGAGCCCAGCGACGAAGCCTGCCTGCTGCGCATCCGCTCGCTGGTGGAGAAGATGGGCGAGCGTCCGCGCGCGCCCTTCGACCGCGCCAAGCCGGAGGCTCCCCTGTTCGCCGCGGAAGAGCTCTACGGCATCTACGAGTCCGCACCCGCGCGCACCTACGACATGAAGGAGATTATCGCCCGCATTGTGGACAGCAGCCGCTTCGATGAATACAAGGCGGAATACGGCAAGACCCTGGTATGCGGCTTCGCGCGCATCGGCGGGTATGCCGTGGGCATTGTCGCCAACCAGGCGCTGCATCAGCAGCAGACCGACGAGCAGGGACACAAGCGCCTGGAGTTCGGGCGCGTCGTCTATACCGAATCGGCGGAAAAGGCGGCGCGTTTCATCATGGACTGCAACCAGAACCTGGTGCCCCTGGTCTTTCTGCACGACGTGAACGGATTCATGGTGGGCCGCGACGCCGAGTGGAGCGGCATCATCAAGGCAGGCGCGCAGATGGTCAACGCCGTCTCCAACTCCGTAGTCCCCAAGATCGCGGTCATCGTCGGAGGCTCGTTCGGCGCCGGCCACTATGCCATGTGTGGCAAAGCCTACGATCCGCGCTTCCTGTTTGCCTGGCCGTCGGCGCGCTACGCGGTGATGAGCGGTGATTCCGCCGCCGGCACCCTGGTGGAAATCAAAATCAAGCAGCTCGAACGCGGCGGGAAGAAGCTGAGCGCCGAGGACAGGCAGCAGCTCTTCGAGTCAGTCAAGCAGACCTACGACGAGCAGACCGATCCCCGCTACGGTGCCGCGCGCCTCTGGATCGACGCCATCATCGATCCCCTGGACACGCGTGACGCCCTCATTGCGGCGCTCTCCGCGGCATCCCTGAATCCGGAAATCCCGAAGTTCAATGTGGGAGTGCTGCAGACATAGCCGCCTGTCCACGTTCTGGTTGATTGCTGATTGCTGACTGCTAAGTGCGGATTGCTGAGTTGCTGATCCCGAATGACCCGATCACCCCATCCACCGATCAAGCTGATTGAGTGCCCGCGCGATGCCTGGCAGGGTTTGACCAGGCCGATTCCCGCCGAGGTGAAGGTCCAATATCTGCGGGCACTGATCGGCGCGGGGTTCAAGCACATCGACGCCGTCTCGTTCGTCTCCCCCCAGGCGGTTCCGCAGATGGCCGATTCCGAGCAGGTGTTGAAGCAACTGGACCCGCCCGACGACGTCGAGATCATCGGCATCGTGGTGAACGAAAAGGGCGCGGAGCGCGCGGTCGCGACCGAAGCGGTGCGCACCTTGGGCTTCCCTTACTCGGTCTCGCCCACGTTTCTGGAGAATAACCAGAAGCAGTCCCTCGAGGACGCCATCGATGAGTTGGAGAAGATCGAGAAGCGCGCCGACCAGGCAGGGCTCGACGTGGTGGTTTACATTTCCATGGCCTTCGGCAATCCCTACGGCGATCTGTGGAACCTGAGCGAGGTGGTTGAAGCCGTCAGCCTGCTGGAGAGCATGGAGATCCAGCAGATTTCACTCGCCGATACCGTGGGCCTGGCGACGCCGCAGCAGGTCGGCGAGTTGGTGGCGGCCGTCATGGAGCAATATTCGCATCTGGAGATCGGCGTCCACCTGCACAGCCGTCCCGAGCAGGCGATGAACAAGATTTTGGCGGCCTACGAGGCGGGCTGCCGCCGCTTTGACTCCGCCATTGGCGGTTTAGGCGGCTGCCCCTTTGCGCAGGACGAACTGGTCGGTAACATTCCAACCGAACGTGTCCTGGAGGCGCTGGCCCGTGCGGGAGCGCCGGTGCCGATCCGCAAGCCGCTGGACGGGGTAATTGCCATGTCGGCGGACATAGCAAACAGGTTCGGCAAGCAATAACTCAGGGATGGCCCGGGTTTTGCGAACCGCGCAGAGAAGACACAGGAGAAATGACCTTCACCACCATCGGCGTTGCCTACGAAGATCAGATCGCCCGCCTTACGCTCAATCGTCCAGAGAAGCGTAATGCTCTCAGCTTCGAGCTGATCGAAGAGCTGATGCGCGCGCTTGAGGAAGTTGAGCGCTCGCCGGCGCGCGTGCTCATCCTTACCGGGGCCGGCAAAGCTTTCTGTGCTGGACTCGACCTGGAAGCATTGCAGGGGCTTCTCGGCAAATCGCACGCCGAGAACGTCAAGGATTCGGCAACCATGGCGGCCCTGTTTCGCCGCATTTACGATTTTCCCTTGCCCACCATTGCCGCAGTGAATGGCGCCGCCATCGCCGGCGGCACCGGTCTGGCCACCATGTGCGATTTCACGCTGGCGGTTCCGGATGCCAGCTTCGGATACACCGAGGTGCGCATCGGGTTCGTGCCCGCCATCGTTTCCTCGTTCCTGGTCATGCAGGTGGGACACAAGATCGCCCGCGACCTGTTGCTCACCGGTCGCCTGTTCGATGCCGCGGAAGCCTATCGTCACGGCCTGGTCAACGAAGTGGTTGCGCCCGACAAGCTGATGCCCAGGGCCCTGGAGCTGGCTCATCTGCTGCTGCAGAACAGCCCCTCCTCGGTGGTGCTCACCAAGAAGTTGATCAACGGCTTCATCGCCGACCAATTGAACCGCCAGATTGCGGATGCCGTCGAAGACAACGCCCGCATCCGCACCACCGAAGACTTCCGGGAAGGGATCGCAGCTTTCCTGGAGAAGCGCAAACCTCATTGGCAGGGAAAATAGAAAGGCAACTGCCCATTGACCAGCAATAATCAGAAACCCTGCTCGGAAAGCCGCTTGCGCGTGCGCTACGCAGAAACCGACCAGATGGGGGTCGTCTATCATGCCAACTATTTCGTCTGGTTTGAGGTCGGCCGCGTGGATTTGTTGCGCCGGCTCGGCTTCAACTACAAAGACATGGAGGCGCAGGATGGGTGTCGCATCGCTGTGGCCGACGCTCGCTGCCGCTACAAGTCCCCCGCCTTCTATGATGATCAGATCCTGGTGCGCACCCACATCCGCAACGTGCGCAGCAGCATGATCCACTTCGGATATGAGGTGCTGCGGGAGACTGATGGCGCCTTGCTGGCGGAAGGCGAGACCACCCACATCGTCACCGATGCGAAGATGAGGATCATCAGCATGCCGGACAAGTACCTGCAGGCATTCAGGGCAGCGATCGACAAAAGCCGCTTGCTGCAGGAGACCACCTAGCATGCTCGCCGCGGCGCGTGTCTGGGAAGACTGGGCCTACACTCCATGAAAGCTCTGCATATCAACGGAAACGACCTCACTCTCACTGATATCCAGGAAGCGGTTTACCAGCGGCGGCCGGTGCTGCTCTCGCCCGATGCCCGCCAGGCGGTGGAGCGCGCTCGCGGATTGGTGGATGAAATCGTGGCCGGCAACCGCGCCGCCTACGCCGTCACTACTGGAGTAGGGAAGTTGAGTGACGTGCGCATTCCGCCAGACCAGATTCGCGAACTCCAGATTAATCTGCTGCGCTCCCATGCGGTCGGGGTAGGCGAACCCCTATCCGAAGCTGAAACCAGGGCGATGCTGCTCTTGCGGGCCAATTCTCTCGCCAAGGGATTCTCCGGAGTCCGTCCCGAAATTATCGACGTGCTCTGCGAGATGCTCAACCGCGGCGTGCATCCGCTGGTGCCTTCGCAGGGCAGCGTGGGCGCGAGCGGCGATCTCGCTCCTCTCTCCCACCTGGCTCTGGTTTTGATCGGTGAAGGCGAAGCCATGTATGGGGGATCGCGGCTGAGTGGCGGCGAAGCCATCCAGCGAGCGGGCATCAGAAAGCTCGAGCTCCAGGCCAAGGAAGCCATCTCCCTCATCAACGGCACGCAGGCGATGCTGGCAGCCGGACTGCTGGCCCTGATCGCCGCCCAGATCATGGTGGACAGCGCCGACGTGATCGCCGGACTCTCCCTCGATGCGTTAAAGGGAACCGATGTGGCCATGGACGAGCGCATACAAAGCGTCCGGCCCCATCCTGGGCAGAAGCAGACCGCCGCCAACATACGCAAGATGATCGAGGGCAGCGCCATCCGCGAGTCGCATCGTCAGTGCGGCCGCATCCAGGATGCCTACTCCCTGCGCTGCATTCCGCAGGTCCATGGGGCGGTGCGCGACACCCTGGCTCACTGCCGCCAGGTGCTGGAGACCGAGATCAACTCTGCCGTCGATAATCCCCTGGTGTTCCTCGAGCCCAAGCAGGTGGGGGAGAAAGCGCCTCCCATCAAGGGGGAAATCCTCTCCGGCGGAAATTTTCACGGCGAGCCCGTCGCCTTCGCCCTGGATTTTCTCGCCATCGCGCTTAGTGCACTTGCCGGGATTTCCGAGCGCCGCGTCGAACGCTTGGTGAATCCCTCCCTCAATGAAGGCCTGCCTCCGTTTCTCGCCAGTGACGCCGGACTGAATTCCGGCTTCATGATGGCGCAGGTGACTGCCGCCGCCCTGGTGAGTGAAAACAAGGTGCTGGCGCACCCGGCCTCGGTGGATTCAATTACCACTTCCGGCAACAAAGAAGATTATGTGTCCATGGGAATGACGGGAGCAATCAAGCTGAAAAAGATCGTGCAAAACACGCTCACCGTGCTGGCGATCGAGGCCCTGTGCGCCGCCCAGGCGCTGGATTTCCTGGCGCCACTCAAGCCCGGCAAGCGTGGCCTGGCAGCTTATCGTGCCATTCGCGCCGCGGTTCCTGCGCTCGCCGGCGACCGCGTGCTGGCCGGAGACTTCGCCCGTGCGGCCGACGTCATCGCCGCCGGCAAGCTCGCCGAGGCTCTTCACACCTGACCATTGAAGCTCTTTGCGCGGAGGTTGAGATGAAACATCCCTTATGCCTCATCGTTGTTCTTCTCGGCGCCCTACTTGGCCAACAGGCAACCCCGCCACCAGCGCCACTACAAACCGCTCCAGGGCCTGGGGTCGAGATGCGGAGGATCGTGAGCGCGCTCTCCGGAACCTGGTCGTTAACGCAGATGTACTTTCCAAGCGCGGTGATGCCTAAGGGCGGTACCGGTCAGGCGAAGGAGGTCTGGCGTCCGGGTCCAGGAGGGCTATCAATCATCGAGGAAGCCACCTTCGATGACCCCGATGGCAAGGTGTCTGGTTTGGGGCTGGCGTGGTGGGACAGTCGTGCGCAAGGCTATCATGTGGTGTGGTGCGAAAGCAGCAACCCCACTAGGATGCGAACTCCTCGATCAGGTCTCTAGGTGGGAAGGCGATAGTTTGGTTGCCAGGACAGAGTTCGACCGCGGCGGCAAGAAATTCGCCTTCAAGGAGGTCTTTTCTGACTTCACCCCAACTTCTTTCACCCAGACTCTTTATCAGGGAGAGGCGGGCAACGAGCCCCGTCCTTTCTTGGTCATGCATGCGACAAGAGTCCGGGAGTAACACTCGAATGTCGGCCCGACCAGTGCAGTAGGACCGCGATCAGCGAGCAGGTGAACCGGAATCTGAGGTGGCTGTCTCCGCCTTAGCAGATGCAGCCGAGCCGTCCAGCCCCAGCTTGTCGGCAACTGTCTTCATCGCCTCGATGCAAAACGTGATGTGTTCATCCAGATCGACCCCCAGATCCCTCGCGCCGTTGATGATGTCCTCGCGATGAACGGAGCGCGCGAAGGCTTTGTCCTTCATCTTCTTGCGCACGCTCTTGGCGTCCAGCTCCGCCAGCGACTTGTTGGGCTTCACCAGCACCGACGCGGTAATGAATCCCGCCAGCTCGTCGCACGCGTACAGAGTCTTTTCCATGTGGCTCTCCCGCTTCACCCCCGAATAGTCGGCGTGCGAGAGGATGGCGCGGCGAATCTCCTCCGGGTAGCCGCGCTGCTCCAGAATCTCGCTCCCGCGGAAGGGATGGTCCTGCGCCGAGGGCCAGCGCTCGTAGTCGAAGTCGTGTATCAGGCCCGTGAGCCCCCACTTCTCTTCGTCTTCCCCCAACCGGCGCGCGTAGGCGCGCATGCAGGCCTCCACCGCCATAGCATGTTTGCGCAGACTTTCCGAGAGGGTGTATTCACAGAGTAAACTCCAGGTGCTCGCTCGATCCATCGCTTCCCTTCCGTGGTTTTCTCCGGTTCTTCGCCGGTTTTCTTCCGGTTGTTTTGGTATTCAGTGGAATCTTCGCCTGCTTTTACACCGAGAATTTACTTGACATGGTATGTCACATGCCTCAAATTACGCTCCCAGTTGGTCCGCGATCTGGATGCCCGCTCTGGCATCTCTCGCAACCTGGATGGCTACAACTTTAGCACCCGTTGATTCACGGGAAGTGGTGCGATGTGATCGCTGTTTGCTCGTCCAATTTCGCACCCTGAGCAACAACTGCCGGAAATGCCGCCTGCCGCTCGACGAGGAACCCGAACCGGAGCCGGTAGCGGTAGCGACCCCCGAGCGTAGCTCCGGTCCCACCCTGGGTTCCGGCAACGGACACCTGCAAGTTGCACTCGCGATTCGCACTCTGCGCCAGCGCACTGGCTTGAGCCAGCGCCAGCTCGCTATGCGCATGCATGTCCCGCGTACCTACGTCTCCAAGATCGAGAACGAGAAAGCCACTCCTACCCTTTCCTCACTGGAAAGACTGGCCAACGCCTTGGAGGTGACGGTGCCGGAGTTGATCAACGGCGGTTGCACGCGGGAGCGCGAGATTCGGGAACTGATGGCCGATGAGTTCATCGCCGAACTGATTCCCTATCTCTCCAAGCTCAACGGCATGCAGTGGTCCAGCCTGCTGACCGCGGTGCGCGACCTGACCACGCGGCCGAGAAGAACAGCATAGATTCCATCCTGGGGTCGTCCAAACACAGAGAGAGGCACGGTTCGCCGTGCCTCTGGGTTTATCTGGGGTTGCGGATCCCGCGCTCGGCAAAGGGAGACGGAGCCGCTACTCGAGTCCGCTGTTTGCGGGAACTTCCACGCATGTGTTAGGTTCAAGACTCCGGAACGAATTTCTTAAGAGGTAGAGTTTGCAAGCTAGCATCCCCGCCGGGCTGGACCGGCGAGAAGCCAATATAGACGCCAGCCTGGAACCACAACGGTTTCCCCGGCACATCGCCATCATCATGGACGGAAACGGTCGCTGGGCGCGCCGCCGTCATCTGCCGCGCGTCTCCGGGCACAAGGCCGGCGTGGCGGCGGTGCGGTCCGTGGTCGAAACCGCGGCCCGCATCGGAATTCCTGCCATCACCCTCTACGCGTTTTCTGCGGAAAACTGGCAACGGCGTCCGCGAGGTGAAGTCAGCTTCCTGATGCGCCTGCTGCGCCACTACCTGAAGCAGGAAGTCCCCACCTTGAACACCAACAACATCCGCCTGGAATACATCGGTCGGCAGCACGAACTCCCCGCCGAAGTCCAGGAGCGGATGAAGTGGGCGCGCGAGGCCACCTCCGGAAACTCCGGCATGACCTTGACCTTGGCCCTCAACTATGGCGCGCGCAACGAATTGGTCGATGCCTTCCGCGCGATGGTCTCAGCCGCAGCTAACAATGGCGGGATCGCACATTTGCACATCGACGAAGAATCCGTCCGGCGGCACCTCTATACCAACCATCTGCCGGATCCAGATCTGGTGATCCGCACCAGCGGCGAAATGCGCCTGAGCAATTTCCTGCTGTGGCAGGTGGCCTACGCGGAGATCTACGTCACCGACACGCTGTGGCCCGACTTCCGTGGAGAACAACTGCTCCAGGCGATCGCCGAATATCAACGGCGGGAGCGCCGCTACGGAGGCTTGGGCTCGGATAATGGCCACGGGAAGAGCAGCCGCTAGGCGATGAAGCGCGTCGCCACGGCTGCGGTCCTGATTCCTCTGGTTCTTCTGGCGGTGCTGCGGGCCCCGGCTCCCCTGCTGGCTCTTCTGGTTGGTCTCGTTGCCCTGCTCACCGTGCGCGAGTTCCTCGACCTCGTAGGCCACTACGGCGCGCAGCCCTCGCGCAGACTGACCTGCATCTTCGTCGCCCTCATATTCGTGGCCCTCGCGCTGGAAGGCATTCCCAAACCGCTGCTGGCCACCGGTGCGATGGTGTTCGGGGTGGGATTCGCAGCCGTGGCGGCGGCCTTCGTCTTCCTCGTCGCGGCCATGCGCAACAGCGAACTGGCTGCGAGCTATCCGGCGGCCGCGGCATCGACCTTCGCCGTCGTCTACATCGCCTTGCCCCTTGCCTTGATGGCGCAACTCCGCCAGCAGTGGGCGGGCGCATTTCTGGTCTTGTACCTGCTGATTGTGGTCTGGGTTGGAGACACCGCCGCTTATTACGTGGGACGCGCCATCGGCCGCCACAAGCTTGCCCCACGCATCAGTCCCGGCAAGACGTGGGAGGGCGCGATTGGCTCGTTCCTTGCCGCCATCGGTGTTGGCGTGTACTTGTTCGTGCACGCCCGCGCAATCAGTATGGCGCTTCTCCGGGTTGAGCTCATCGAACCTGCGCAGGGCTACCTGGCAATCCAAACACCCAGCCTCATCGTTCTGATTCTGCTGCCGGCGCTGATCAACGTCGCGGCGCAATTGGGTGACCTGGCGGAATCCCTGCTCAAGCGTGGCGCGGGCGTGAAGGACTCCGGCTCTCTGCTGCCCGGGCACGGCGGCATGCTCGACCGCATCGACGCGCTGCTCTTCGCCGCCCCGGTGCTGTGGTACTATGCGACGATGCACGTGATCTCCTGATCCCGCTGACATCCAGCCAAGAATGAGACGTATCGCCATCCTGGGATCGACTGGTTCAATCGGTCGCAGCACTCTCAGCATCGTGGAATCCTTTCCTGATCGGTTTGCCGTGGTCTCCCTCGCCGCCGGAAACAACATCCAGCGCCTGTTTGAACAGGCTCAGCGTTGGCATCCCCAGGTAGTCTCGCTGTCCAGCGAGCAGGGTGCGGAGGAGTTGCGCCGAAAGCTGCGCGCCGCAGGACTGGCCGACATCGCCGTTCACTCTGGAACCAGGGGTTCAGTGCGCGTCGCTACCCATCGCGATGCCGACGTGGTCGTGAGCGCGATGGTGGGTGTGGCCGGACTGGAAGCCACTTACCAGGCGGTGAGAGCGGGCAAGACCGTGGGGCTCGCCAACAAGGAGTCCCTCGTAGTGGCAGGCGAGTTGATTACCGCCGAAGCACGCAAGCAGGGCAAGCCGCTGTTGCCGATCGATAGCGAGCACAATGCTGTGCACCAGTGCATGCGTGGCGGCGCCCTCAACGAGGTCGAGCGCATTTGGCTCACCGCTTCCGGCGGGCCATTTCTGAACAAGCCGGCGGCGGCGTTCGATGGCATCACCGTGGAAGAAGCCCTGAATCATCCCACCTGGAAAATGGGGCGCAGAATCACCATCGACTCGGCCACGCTGATGAACAAAGGCTTCGAAGTGATCGAGGCTTGCCGCTTGTTCAACCTGCCGCCCAGCAAGGTGGACGTGGTGGTGCATCCCCAGTCCACCATACACTCGATGGTCGAGTTCCGCGATGGCAGCATCCTGGCGCAGCTCTCGGTGACCGACATGCGGCTGCCGATCCTCTATGCCCTTACTTACCCGGAGCGCCTCGATTCATCCCTGAAATTTAACGTGCATGACCTCCGGCACCTTGATTTCAGCCCCCCGGATATGGATAAGTTCCCCTGTTTGCGGCTGGCTTACGAAGCGGCGGAGGCCGGGGGATCGAATACGATCGCTCTCAACGCCGCCGACGAAGTGGCAGTGGAGGCGTTCCTGAATGGGAAAATCAGCTTTAAGGGTATCTCCCAGACCATCGAGGCTACTCTTGATGAAACTCGCTGGGAACATCCGCAATCTATAGAGCAGGTGCTGAAACTGGACGCCGAAGCCCGCCAGCTCGCGGGCGAGCACATCGCGCGGTTAGGACGTACCCGGGTCCAGGATTCGGCTAGCATTCATTGAAAGGCAGTCGGGATCGATTATGCAAGATTTCCTGATCAGTGCGGTGTCCGTGGCGGTGGTGCTGGGAGTCATGATCCTGGTGCACGAGTTCGGACACTTTGCCGCGGCCAAGTTCTTTGGTGTCCGCGTAGAACAGTTTGCCATCGGCTTTGGAAAACGCTTGTTCGGCTTCCGTAAGGGAGACACCGATTACCGCGTCAATCTCATTCCGCTCGGCGGCTACGTCAAGATGTCGGGCGAAAATTTCATGGAGCAGCGCAACGGTGCCCCCTACGAGTTCATGTCGCACCCACGCTGGCAGCGTTTCATCATCGCCTTTGCCGGTCCGTTCATGAATTTCGTGCTGGCCATCGGCCTGCTCACCGTGGTGTACATGGTGCGCTACGAGCACCCCATCTACCTCGACCAGCCCGCGGTAATCGGCTGGGTGCTGGAAAACTCGCCTGCAGCCAAAGCCGGGATTCAGCCCGGCGACCGGATCTCCCGCATCGACCAGGAAGTCAATCCCACCTGGGAGGACGTAGCCCGCAGGGTGCTGGTCAGTCAGAACCAGCCGCTGGACGTAACCCTGCAGCGTGGCAATGAGAGCTTCCAGCGGACCATCACTCCCCAGGCCTCTGCGCCGGATCAACTCGAAAACCTCGGCTGGCTGCCGGATGAGCCCAACATCGTGACTTATCTTGACTCCGGGATGCCGGCCGCCAAAGCGGGAATCAAGATCGGTGACACGATTACCGCGGTCAACGGCCAGTCGGTTCGCTCCGTCCAGGCGATGATCCGGCTGCTCCAGGAGAACAAAGACAAGCCCGCACAGATCACGGTGCTCCGCGACGGCAAGCAGATGATATTCACTGTCACTCCCCGGCTGGAGAAGATACCGGACGGCGAGCAGCGCTACCGTATCGGCATTCGCTCCGAGCCCCAGCACGTGGACAAGCTGCCCTTCGCGATGGCTTTTTCCAAGTCCCTGGAGCAGAACAAGAAAAATTCCGTGCTGATCCTGGAACTGCTGGAGAGGATGGTGGCCCGCAAGGTCTCCATCAAGCAGATGGAGGGCCCCATCGGAATTGCGCGCGCTTCGGGCGAAGCTGCCAAGCAGCAGGGCTGGAGCCCGCTGCTCTCGTTGATGTCGGCCATCAGCCTGAATCTGGCCATCTTCAACCTGCTCCCGATCCCGATTCTGGATGGCGGCGTCATCCTGCTGCTGATCATCGAATCCATTCGCGGACGCGATATCAGTGTGCAGATCAAGGAGCGGATCTACCAGGTGGCCTACGTCCTGCTCATCCTGTTTGCCGTGGTCGTGATCTACAACGACCTCACCAAGGCGATTCCCGGGCTGTCGCGGCTCCCGTAAGCAAACTCCAACGTAGCCTGAAAGGAAAAGGGCCGGCACGTGTGCCGGCCCAGATTGTTTCTGGCGCAAAGGCAGCTACCCGATGCGCGCGCACACCGCTTTGACTTCGGTGTAGTTTTCAAGCACTTCATGACCCATCTCGCGGCCCCATCCTGACTGTTTGTACCCGCCAAAGGGCAGCGCCGCGTCGAAGATGTTGTAGCAGTTGATCCAGACCGTTCCGGCACGCAGCTCAGCCGCCAGGCAGTGAGCTTTGTTGATGTCCTTGGTCCAGACCGCGGCAGCCAAACCATAAATATTGTCGTTCGCTCGGTTGACCATCTCCTCGGTGCGCTCAAAGGGCAGCGCCGCGACTACTGGTCCGAAGATCTCTTCCTGCACAATCTTCATTTTGTCGTTCGTGTCGACCAGAACCGTAGGTTCTACAAAGTACCCGTGCTGGCCGTGGCGCTTGCCACCGACAACCGTCTTCGCTCCTTCCGCCACGCCAGACTCGAGGTAGCCGCACACTCGGTTCAATTGCTCTTCGGAGACCAGCGGCCCCATCTGGGTCTTGGGATCCAGCCCCGGACCGATGCGGATCTTCTTCGCCTGGTCCGCCACGCCCGCCACCACTTCCTCGAAGATTTCCTTTTCGACGTAGAGCCGCGAGCCGGCACAGCAGCACTGGCCGTGGTTGAAGAAGATGGCGCTGGCGGCGCCGGGAATGGCGACCTTCAGGTCGGCATCTTTGAAGACTACGTTGGGTGACTTGCCGCCCAACTCCAGGGAAACCTTCTTCAAGTTCCCCGCGGATGCATGCACGATCAACTTCCCGACTTCGGTGGAACCGGTGAAGGCGACTTTATCGACATCGGGATGAGCCGCCAGGGCAGCGCCGGCGGTCTCCCCATATCCGGGAACGATGTTGACCACGCCCTCGGGGAAGCCTGCCTCCTGGATCAGTTCGCCCAGCCGCAGCGCTGAGAGCGGCGTCTGTTCCGCCGGCTTCAAAACCACGCAGCAGCCCGCTGCCAGCGCCGGGCCGAGCTTCCAGGCAGCCATCAGCAGAGGGAAATTCCAGGGAATAATCTGTCCCACCACGCCCACGGGCTCGCGCAGGCTGTAGGCAAAGTAGCGCGCTCCCGGTGTGTAGGGCACCGACAGGGGGATGGTGTTGCCTTCGATCTTGGTCGCCCAGCCCGCCATGTAGCGGAACAGGTCCACCGCCAGGGGCACGTCGGCAACGCGCGCCACGGTCAGGGGCTTGCCGTTATCCAGGCTGTCGAGTTCGGCGAATTCCTCCAGATGCTGCTCGATCAAGTCAGCCAGCTTCCAGATCAGGCGGCCGCGCTCGGAGACCGTCATCTTCCGCCACGGGCCCTTGTCGAAAGCGTTGCGCGCGGCCTTTACCGCCAGGTCGATGTCCGCCGCGTTACCTTCCGCCACCTGCGCGAGTACCTTGCCGGTCGCGGGATCGTAGGTGGCAAATGTGTTTCCCGAGACCGAATCAACCCACTTGCCGTTGATCAGCATCTTGCGGGTTGTAGCGATGAATCTGGACACGCTGTCTTGCAACTGAACCGGAGCGGTTGCAGTGGTGGTCATCTCTTCTTGTCCTCCTGGAGCGGAGTGCCGGTGAGGGCCGGGACTGACGCTCGCATCACGATATGATGTCGGCGCAGGCGCCCTGCGCGGTTACGGCTCACCTGATTCTTTGAAGGCCAGGCGCATGCCAGTGGGAAGAACCGTCCCCAGGAAATCGATCTGCTCCGCCATCCTCATAGACGGGCGAACACACTCTACCACAACCTCAAATCCGCAGGTTGGCTGCGCCGAAGGGCGGGCACACGCTGCCAACGCGGGCGCCTCCACCTTGTTCGCTTCGCGCCTCCCTGGCTGATTCCTTGCAGCCCGAACCATCAATTCCAGCGTGCTAAACTAGAGCTTCCTGTATGGCGGAAATCCCCCGTAGAAAAACAGTTACCGCCGTCATCGGCGACGTCAGCGTCGGCAGCGATGCACCTATTGTTGTGCAATCAATGACTAATACCGACACCGCCGACGTGCTGGCTACCGTGCAGCAGTGCGAGGCCCTGGCGCGCGCCGGTTCGGAGCTCGTCCGCGTGACCGTGAACAACGATGATGCCGCCAGGGCGGTGCCGCAGATCGTGAGCCTGCTGGCGCGCAGGGGGGTGACCGTCCCCATCATCGGCGACTTCCACTACAACGGGCATCTATTGCTAAAAAAATATCCCGATTGTGCCCGGGCGCTGGCCAAGTACCGCATCAATCCCGGCAACGTCAGCGTGGGCCGCAAGGACGACGACAACTTCCGCACCATGATCGAGGTAGCGGTCGCAAACCAGAAACCGGTGCGCATCGGCGTGAACTGGGGTTCTCTCGACCAGCAGCTCCTTACCCGCATGATGGACGAGAACTCCCACCTCGCAGAGCCCAAGGATGCCCGCGAAGTCACCATGGAGGCCATGGTCGTAAGCGCGCTGAACTCGGCCGCCCTGGCCCTGAAATACGGGCTGCGCAAAGACCAGATTATCCTTAGCGCCAAGGTCAGCGGGGTCCAGGACCTGGTGGATGTGTATAGCAATCTTGCTGCGCGCTGCGATTATCCGCTGCACCTGGGGCTTACCGAAGCCGGCATGGGAGTAAAAGGGATCGTTGCCTCCAGCGCTGCCCTGGCGGTGCTCCTGCAGGAAGGAATTGGAGACACCATTCGGGTATCGCTGACGCCGGCCCCCAACGGCGATCGCACCCAAGAGGTCATGGTCACCCAGCAGATCCTCCAGTCGATCGGACTTCGCAGCTTTACTCCGCAAGTGACGGCTTGCCCCGGCTGTGGCCGGACCACCAGCACCTTCTTTCAGGAGATGGCGGAACAGATTCAGGGCTACCTGCGCGATCAGATGCCGACATGGAAAGAGCGCTACGCCGGCGTGGAAGAGATGAAGGTGGCGGTGATGGGCTGCGTGGTGAATGGTCCGGGCGAATCCAAGCACGCCAACCTGGGGATCTCGCTGCCAGGCACGTTTGAAGAGCCCAAGGCGCCGGTCTTTGTCGACGGGCGTCTGGTCACTACCCTGCGCGGAGATGGCATCGTGGAAGACTTCATCAAGATTCTGGACGATTACGTGGACTCACACTACGCCGCAAAATCGGAAGTGGTCGGAAGCAGCGACTGACCTTGCCAACCCCTGACAAGCCCACTCGTTAAGGGCGTGCCTGAAACTGCGCTTCCCAAGCCAAGGCTCGCGCCTGCAACCCCGCGCCCCTGTCCAGGCAGGTTGTCTCAGCACACGGCGAATTTGCCAATCGTTCTTCGTCTCGACCGCTCCCACTAGAACTTTGACAGGCTCAGAAGTGCCGCCGAAGCCGCCAGCCATGCGGAAAACATCACCACCACCATCGTGAGCCGAACTGTCATGTTGTCGATTACCCAATTGTATTTCGCGTCCATTATCAGCCTCCCTGTGTATTAGACGGGCCTGCCGCCAAACCGTTAACTGGCGGACCTCCCATCAACTCATGCCAACCAATACGAGGCTGAGGGAGAAAAAGTTCCCGCGTTGAAAAATCAGTGGGTTTCGTCGAAAAGCGTGCGGGAAATGGGAGATTCGACCTGTTTTGTGATGCCTGCCAGCCTGGGATAGTGATCGATGAGCGCTTGCGGAGCATTCACCTTCTCGCCCGTGATCATGTGCTTCAGTTCCAGCGCGTTAGCGGGCGCTTTGCCCTGGAAGTGGTTGTTCGCTACTACAAAGGTAATTTCGGCTTTCCTGGCGACACTCTCGATCCTTCCCTTCCAGCTCACCAGCTCCTCCACGGAGTAGAGATAGTCGTAACGATCGCTGGGCTTCTCGGGATCGAACCACTGGTCATAGCGGCGCCCGTGCAGGCGAACGTAACCGATGCGCGAGGTCACGTGCTCCGAAGGCCTCACCGCGCGCCCCAGCAGCGGCTGATCGATGTTGCACAGCGCGACGCCCTCCTGCGCCAGGTATTTCAGCGTCGCCTCATCGCTCCAGCTGGAGTGACGCACCTCCAGCGCCAGCGGATACTCTGCGAACAGGCGTATCAGCCGCTCGAGGTGATCGCGGTTCTCCGCCGTATTGCGAAACGAAATCGGAAACTGCAACAGCAGTGCGCCCAGGCGTCCCGCGCTCGCCAGCGCGTCGTAACCTTCTTTGGCCAGGCGCACATCTTCTTCTTGAAAGCGAATGGTGGCGGCGGAGGTGGACTCCTCAACTGCCAGCGGAGAGTGGGTGAACGCCCGATTCAGCTTGGCCGTGAATCGAAACCGGGGATTCACGGCCGCCGCCTGTTGCGACCACAGACGGCCTTGCGAGGGTCGGATGTGACCGTAAAACGTGGTGTTGATCTCGATCAGATCGAAGAACCCTGCCAGGTATTCGACGGGAGGAGGCGCACCTTTGCGCGATTCCGGATAAACAATGCCCTTCCAGTCCTTGTAGGACCATCCGGCAATGCCGATGCGAATGTCCGCCATACCCTGTCTGCCTTCAGGGTATCAGGGTTGCGCCTGCAAGGCGGCTAGTGGACCAGGCGGGCAAAGTCCTCGGTGATCCAGTAGGTGCCATGCCGCTCGACCACGCCGATGCCGACGCTTTCATAATCGTCGTCGAGGATGTTGGCGCGATGCGGCGCTGACGCCATGAAGGCCGCGTGAGCCTGGAGCCAGCCCTTGCCGCTATCGATGTTTTCTCCCGCACTGATGAATGTGACTTGGGAGTCACGCAGGCGGCGGGAGAGATTGCCTTCTCCAGGCAGTTGGTGCGAAAGCTGGTCGTGCTCGGCCATCATGCGGGAATGCTCGCGGGCGGCGGCGCTCAGGTGCCCGTCCACGTGGAGGGGCGGCAGTCCCTGTTGCCCCCGCGATTGGTTCAACATCTCGGCGAGGCGGCGCTCGGCCTCGGAGTTGAAGCTCTCGCCTGGGAAAGCCTGCGCGGCTGCAAGGCAGGGAAGGACCGTCAAACTCCCCAGCAGAAACAAAAGCCCCAGCGCCGCGCGTCCAGGTGCCATCAGCGTAACCTCCACTCCCGGTACAAACCCGTTTGAGGCGGAAACCTCTCCCTGCCTGTTGTGTTAGCATCCGCCCAGATGGCGTAGAGGTCATGTAGCGATGGGACAGGGTCTGGAGTTACTGATTGCCGCTGCCCTGGGAGTGGCGATTGGCACCTTGGCCGGGTACTTTGCCGGCTCGGGAAGGGCGCGTAGTGAGTATTTCGGCCGGCTGTCGGAGGCGGAGAAGCGCGCTGCCGCTGCCCAGTCAGAGGCGCGGTCGCATAAGGAACAATTCGCGCAGCAGGAGTCTGAGCTTTCGCAGACCCGTGCCAGGCTCGAAAGCGAGCAGCACGGCCGCACGGTGGCGGAGACCGCGCTCCAATCCGAGCGCCAGCGCATCGGCGAGGAACGCCGGCTGCTCGACGAGGCCTCCGCGCGCTTGAAGGATGCCTTCGATGCCTTGGCGGCCCAGGCGCTGAAGACCAATAACGAGTCCTTCCTGGAGCTGGCAAGAACCACGCTCGAGAAATATCAGTCGCACGCGCAGTTGGATCTGGAGGCGAGGCAGAAGGCGGTGCAGACGCTGGTGGATCCCATCAAGGAATCCCTCGGGCGTGTGGATCAGCAGATCCAAGAGCTGGAGAGGATCCGCACCACTGCCTACGTCAGCCTGAACGAGCAGGTGAAGGCGCTGATCACCACCCACCAGGACTTGAAGTCGGAAACGGGGAACCTGGTGAAAGCGTTGCGCACCCCCGCGGTGCGCGGGCGCTGGGGGGAAATTCAGTTGCGGCGTGTGGTGGAGATCGCCGGCATGCTCTCGTATTGCGATTTCGACGAGCAGGTCTCGGTGCTCACCGCCGACGGCCGCTTACGTCCTGACCTGATCGTGAGGCTCCCCGGCGAGAAAAACATCGTCGTCGATTCCAAGGCGCCGCTACAGGCTTATCTTGAGGCTTTGGAAGCTGCCGACGAGGACGCGCGCCGCCATCATCTGCAGGCGCACGCCCGGCAGCTTCGCGATCACCTCAACAAGCTCAGCAGCAAGGCTTATTGGGAGCAGTTCCAGCCCACGCCGGAGTTCGTGATCATGTTTCTGCCCGGGGAGACTTTTTTCAGTGTGGCGCTGGAGCAGGATCCCGGCCTGATCGAGGAAGGCGTCAGCCAGCGCGTAATCCCGGCCTCGCCCACTACCCTGATTGCCCTGTTGAAGGCCGTGGCTTATGGCTGGAACCAGGAGAAGATTGCCGCCAACGCGCAAGCCATCAGCGCGTTGGGCAAGGAGCTCCACGATCGTCTGCGCACCGTTGCCGAGCACTTCGAAGGCGTGGGTAAGGGCTTGGATCGCGCCGTGGAGGCCTACAACAAGGCCATCGGCTCGCTGGAAACTCGCGTGCTCGTCTCCGCGCGCAAGTTCAAAGAACTTGGGACAGCGGTCACCGAGGATATCGGCGAGCTGCCGCCCATCGAGAAAACCTCCCGCCAGCTGCAGTTGATGGACACCGTGGGCGAGCCCGTGGTGAACGAACCAGTAGCCGCGGAAAATTGAGCCGTGGCAGCAGATTCAGCTGCGATTGCGGGCACCAGAAATTCCGAGTGGTCAGAGGAGCGCCATGCAATACGCTCGCCTCGGTAACAGCGGACTCATCGTCTCCCGCCTGGCCTTTGGCGCCATGACGTTTGGCTCGGGCCAGGGAGTGCTGGGCAAAATCTGGACCACCGGCGAATCGGCAGCTCAGGCCCTTGTCGGTCGCGCGCTCGATGCGGGAGTAAATTTTTTCGACGTGGCGGATTCCTACGCCGAAGGTGAGTCCGAACTCATCCTCGGCAAGGCCCTCAAACCCCGCCGGCAGGAGGTTGTCATCTCCACCAAGGTCGGCTTCCGCCACAGCAAGGCGCTGATTCGCGCCGGCGCTTCTTACGGATACATCCTGTCGGCGGCGGAAGCCAGCCTGCGCCGCTTGCATACCGACTATATCGACCTGCTGTCGATTCACCGCTACGACCCCTACACGCCCTTCGAAGAGAGTGCGCGCGCGCTGGAGGACCTGGTGCGGCGCGGCATGGTTCGCTACGTCGGCTACTCCAACTTCACGGGATGGCAAGCGGCGAAGTTTCTTGGCATCCAGGAACGAATGGGCTATTCACGTTTCACCGCGGCGCAGATGTACTACTCGCTGGTGGGCCGCGATCTGGAGCACGAGATCGTGCCGTTTGCCATCGATGCGGGAATTGGAATTGTGGTGTGGAGCCCCTTGGCCGGAGGCTTCCTCAGTGGACGCTACACGCGCGAGGACCCCACCGGTGGTAAGGGGCGGCTGGCGAGCTTCGACTTCATTCCCATCGATTTGGAGCGCGGTTTCAAGCTGATCGACCGCATGCGGGAAATGGCCGCACGGCACAACGCAACCGTCGCCCAGGTTGCGCTTGCCTGGTTGCTGGCAAAGCCCTGCGTGATCTCGATTCTGCTCGGCGCCAGCCGTATGGCACAACTGGAAGATAACCTTGGCGCCGCCGACCTGGAGTTGGCTTCTGACCAGGTCGCCGAACTGGATGCCCTCACCGCCACCGTCAAGCCCTATCCGCTCTGGTTTCAGGAGAAGACGGCGGACACGGTCACGCGGGAGGCGCTGGAACCCCGCATCCAGCAGAAGACGCCGGCGGCTGCGGATTAGTGGACCCGCCCGGATTCCGATCCAAAAGAGAAAGCCCCCAAAGACTTCCTCGGGGGCTTCGCGCCTGGCAGCTTTGGTTGAAGCTTACCGGTTACGCTCGTTGTGCTTCTCGTCGTAGATCTGGTTTGACAGTTTGTTCTGCTGCCGGTTGACCTTGGCACGCTCCGCCGGGGTCAGCGTTCCGCCGTTGGCCTGACGATAGTTGTGAACCTCGTGGTTCACGGCTGCTTCCTTGCCTTCAAGGTGCTTGGCTTCACCGGCGGTGAGGGAACCGTTCTCGATGCCCTGGCCGATGCGCTGCTGCTGCAGCCGCTGCCGCTGTCCAACTTCGCTGTTGCCATAGTTCTGAACGCGGGCATTGTGCTTGTCGCGGTAGATCTCGTTGGAAAGGTGATTCTGCTGCTTCTGGAGAACCGCGCGGTCGGCGGGCGTCAGCTTGCCGTTATCTTCCGAGCGCATCAACTGTTCTTCCTTGTTCAGGTTCTGCTCTTGCTTTTCCAGGTGATGGGTTTCGCCGGCCGTCAGCGAGCCGTTTTCCACGCCTTCGCCGATGCGCTGCTGCTGCCACTGCTTGCGCTGCTCGATGGTTGGCTTAGGCGGCGTAGTGGTAGTTGTGCTGGTGGCATCCTGTCCCAGTGCCAGGGGCACGCTCAACGCGCCCGCAGCCAGCATCAGGGCAATCTTCTTGAACTCGCTTTTCATAAGAACTCTTCTCCTCCGATCCATCTCGCTCGGCATTGGGGGGTTGCCGATGTTCACTCCCATGAAACACACCTCTCGGTGAGATGTTTCGGCATTGTGGCATCAGCTGAGGAAATTGCCCGAGTTACCAAGGTACTCGGCCAGGCGGTATCACCCGACTGACGGAGGAATTCGGAGGACTACGCCCGCGCCTTCTGCTCGCGGCGCGGAAATGCCAGCGACAGCCCGATGGAAATGGCCAGCACTCCCACCACCGCTCCCAGAGCCACGGCGATGGGGATGTGGTAGTAGTTGGAGATCAGCATCTTCACGCCGATAAAAATCAGAATCACCGACAGCCCGTAGTGCAGGTAGTGGAACAGTTCCATCATGCCCGCTAGCGCGAAGTACAGGGAGCGCAGTCCCAGGGTGGCGAATACATTCGAGGTGTACACGATGAAGGGATCGCGCGTCACCGCCAGCACTGCGGGAATCGAATCGGCGGCGAACAGCACATCCGTGGCCTCCACGAACAGAAGCACCAGAAACAGCGGGGTGGCGTACAGTCCGGGCTGCCGGACAAAAAACTTTCCATTCACATAGTCCTTCGTCACCGGCACCCAGCGCCGGAAGGACCGCAGCAGGGGATTCTGCTCGGGGTGAATCTCCATCTCCTCTTGCCGGAACAGCTTCACGCCGGTATAGATCAGGAAAATCCCGAAGATGTAGATCACCCAGTGGAAGCGCTGGATCAGCACCACGCCGGTAAGGATGAAGATCGCGCGCAGCACCAGCGCGCCCATGATTCCCCAGAACAGCACCTTGTGCTGATATTCCGAGGGCACGCGGAAATAACGGAAGATAAGCAGAAAGACGAAGAGATTGTCGACGCTCAGCGACTCCTCAATCAGGTAGCCGGTCACAAACTCCATCGAGGTAGTGGGCCCTCGCCAGAAGTACACGCCCACGGCGAATGCTGCCGCCAGCGAGATCCAAAACGCGCTCCACCCCAGGGCCTCCCGAAAGGCAATGGTGTGGGCCCGCCGGTTGAACACCGCCAGGTCGAGGGTCAACATCACCAGCACGAAAATGTTAAACAGGACCCAGAAGACCAGTTGGTTCAAGCATCACCCTGAGTCTTTTCCGTTCTGCCCCGCTTATAGCAGATGGAGAAGGCCTTCAAAAGTCCGCGTGAAATTCCCGCCGCGAAAAAGCTGGGGTTCGCTGGCCGCTGATCGCGATTGCTGCTCTGTCTCAGCGCGCATCGAGCAGGCGCACCGTCTCCAGCACCGTGTTGCCCACGATCTCCAGGCTGGTGGGGCTCAGCTTGTCCAGCGTGTCTTCCGACGTATGGTGAAAGACGTTGTTGTACCCATAGGTGAAATCGATCAGGTCAGCGACCGGAACCTGCATTCGCGCAAAGGGCAGGTGGTCATCGTCGATCTGAATCACGCGCGCAAAAAAATGAGACTGATAGCCCAGATGGGCCGCTGCCTGTCCCACCAGGTCCTCCAGCCACGGCGTGGAGTTCATATCGCGATCCACGTTCAGGTCCGCATCGCCGATCATATCCAGCAGCACAAATGCCCTGATCTTCTTCAGCGTTCCATCCTGCTGCCATTTATCCGCCAGGTGCCGGCTGCCGTACAGGCTGTCGGTGGCGCTCCACTTCTGCAAGGCCTCTTCTCCGTCCGTCCACAGCAGCCACACCGCATAGCCCTCTCGTTTCTTTCCCCGGAAGTGGTTGGCCAGCTCCAGCAGCAGTCCGGTGGACGAGCCGCCGTCATTTGCGCCGACATAGTTCTTCAAAGGCAGATTGGTATCGTAATGGCTGGCGATCACGATCACTCCATCGCGCGTCCCGGGATATTTCGCGATGATGTTGCGCATCTCGAACTTGCCGCCAGGTGTATCCGCGGTGAAGACGTCTTCCTCCACCTGGTCGCCGCGCAGTTTGGAGCGGATGTAGGCCTCTGTCTTCTTGTGCCCCGCGCTGCCCACGGGACGTGACCCGATCTGCACCACCTCGCGAACGTATTGCATCGCCCGCGTGGGATTGACGCGCCTTACGGCCGTGTTTGCGGGAGAACCCTGCGCCGCCTTGCCGCCTTGAGTTCCGCCGGCGCTTGCGGACGAATGGGTTTCTGAACCTAACGCCCCAGGCGCTAGGACGCTCGAAGCCACCAGGATGGCAACCAGCAGGTGCTTGCTCACCTTCACAGTGTAGCCTGTGCGCGTCCTCTCAGCTTCATGGGGCTGCACCGGCGGCTCCGATGGTGGTTCAGGGTTCCGCTTCTGCTTTGCGCTTTCGCTGGGCGGGATGGACCATCCAGGCAATCAGGATGCTCACCACGTACAGCAGCACCATGGGCGCCGCGAAGATGCACATGTTCAGGATGTCGGTCGTGGGCGTCACGATGGCAGCGATGATGAAGATTACCAGGATCGAATAACGCAGATTGCGCCACATCCAGCCGGCGCTGATCACTCCCATCAGCGACAGGAAGAACACCAGGATGGGCATCTCGAAGATCACGCCCAGTCCGATGATGATGGTGAGAAACAGGTCGGTGTATTCCCCGATCGTGATCATCGGCTGGAACTGCTTGCCGTAGCCGATCAGGAAGTCCAGCGCAGCCGGGTAAACCATTTTGTAGCCGAAATATCCTCCCGCCAGGAACAGGAACACGGTCGAGAACATGAACGGCAGCACGTAACGCCGCTCATGCCGGTAGAGTCCGGGGGCGATGAACGCCCACACCTGATAGAGCACGAAGGGAGAAGCCAGAAACAACCCGCCGATGAACCCCACCTTCAGATACATGTTGAAGGGCTCGGTCGGATTCAGGTACACCAGCTTCTGGGAGAGGTTGTGGCGTGTCAGGGCCTCCATGATGGGCCTCTGCATGTAGCCGTAGATCTTTTCCGCAAAACCCCAGCAGACGAAGAATCCCATGGCCACGTAGACCAGGGACCAGATGATCCGCCGCCGGAGCTCCTCCAGGTGCTCCAGAAAGCTCATGCTGGCCATGTGGTCCTGAATCGCCTGGCGCGCGTCGGAGAGCGACGGAGGGGAATTAGGCATCGGCGGGCTTGGTCTGCTGTTCCGGATCGCTCATTCCTGCGGCGGCATGGCCGTTGGAACCGGCCGGAGGAGCCGGCGAGGGATCGGCCTCCGCCGCGGCCGCATTCGCCGGCTCAACGGTCCCCAGGAAGTGGTTCACAATCGTCCCGCTGGGCGGCTCGATCTTGGGCAGATCCTGCTTGATCTGGTTGGCCTCGGCCTCCAGGTTCCGCATCTCGGCTTCCAGTTGCCACTTGAACTCATTGCTGGCCTTCTTGAATTCGGCCAGCGCTTTCCCGATCTGGCGTCCGATCTCGGGCAGCTTCTTGGGCCCGAAGATGATCAGGGCCAGCACGAAGATGAACATCATTTCCGGGAAGCCGAGGTTCATGCGGTCATCATACTGCGCCCACGCGAAGGGCAGCAAATTGGCTCCATCCACGAGCATGCCACGCCCGGCGTGGACAATATTTTGCGGCCTTAGGGACGCCTTCCTGCATCACAGGGATATGCACCACAGTGTGTCCCGGGAGGCTGGAATTACCGTGCTATACTGCACTTACAGCAGGGTAAAGGGCTGTCCATACCGCTCTCACCTGAGGAAACAAGCCGATGGCTCGTAGTTCTCGCCGCTCCCTTCTTTGGATCGCTGTCGTGGTTCTCGCCTGCGGATTCCTGGGCGCCGTCTTCGGCCAGCGTGTAAGCACCAACGCCAGCTCCAGCGATTCCGAAATCAGCAACAGTTTGCGCACTTTCTCGCAGGTCTACGACCTGGTGGAGCAGAACTACGCCGAGCCGGTCAGCGCCGACAAGGCGATCTACAACGGCGCTATCCCGGGCATGCTGCGGGTGCTCGATCCCCACTCCAACTTCTTTGATCCCAAGTCCTACGCCCTGCTCCGCGAAGAGCAGCGCGGCAAATACTACGGCGTGGGCATGCAGGTCGGCCCCCGCAACAACAAAGTCATCGTCATTGCGCCGTTTGTTGGTACCCCTGCTTACCGTGCTGGCATCCACCCCGGAGATGTGATCGTTGCCGTCGATGGCAAGCCCACCGACAACATGAGCACCCCCGAGGTGGCGGAACTCCTGAAAGGCCCCAAGGGGACGACCGTCAAGATCACGGTAATGCGCGAGGGATCGCTGAAGCCCCTCGACTTCACCGTGGTGCGCGACGAGATCCCCCGCTACAGCGTGGATTTGCATTTCCTGATCCGTCCCGGAATCGGCTACATGCATATCTCCGGGTTCCAGGAAACCACCGAACATGAAGTGCAGCAGGCGTTGGAGGAGATGGGCGACCTCAAGGGCCTGATCCTGGACCTGCGCCAGAATCCCGGCGGTCTGCTTAGCGAAGGCGTCGGCGTGGCCGACAAGTTCCTGCACAAGGGCGCGGTCATCGTCTCCCACCATGGCCGCTCCTCGCCCGAGAAGGTTTATCGTGCCAGCCACGGCAATGGCGGCAAAGACTATCCCATCGTGGTGCTTGTCAATCGCGGGACGGCTTCGGCGGCTGAGATCGTCGCCGGCGCCATTCAGGATCATGACCGCGGCCTGATTGTGGGCGAGAACACCTTCGGCAAGGGCCTGGTCCAGACCGTCTATCCCCTTTCCGAGAACACTGGCCTCGCCCTGACCACGGCCAAGTACTACACCCCCAGCGGCCGCCTCATCCAGCGCGACTACAACGGCGTCTCGCTCTACGACTACTACTACAATCGCGAGCCCGAAAAGAACAACGGCAGTCACGAAGTCAAGATGACCGACAGCGGCCGCCCGGTTTATGGTGGCGGCGGCATCACTCCCGACGTGAAGATCGATACTCCCAAGAGTACCGCTCTGCAGGACCGGTTGCTGCAGCACTACGCCTTCTTCAACTTCGCTAAGCGCTACACCCTCAACCACCAGATCGCCAAGTCCTTCGAGGTGGACGAGCCGGTGTTGCTCGACTTCCGCAAATACCTGGATGAGGAAAAGGTCCCTTACACCGAACAGGAGCTTGCTGAGGTTAACGATTGGGTGAAGGGCAACCTCAGATCGGAAATCTTCGTCGACGCCTTCGGCCAGGAAGAAGGTCTCAAGGTCCGCGCCGAGTCCGACCCCCAGGTGATCCGGGCCCTGGACCTGCTGCCCAAGGCCAAGGAATTGGCCGAGAACGCCAAGCGCGTCATCGCCGAGCGCAACAACGCCCGCGCCTCGGCCATGAACTCCGCGAACCAGTAGCCATTGCCCATTGCCCATTTCCCACTACTCCAACAGCCCGCAGCCCGGTTGCGGGCTGTTTGCTTTGGCGAGCAAACCAGATGCTCTACGATTTTCTGGGATTGTGATCTACGATCTTTCGATGCTTGCGGTGCCGCTTCGCACTTCCACTTGCTGATCTCGCTTCTTCATCTGCCCTGGTAGATGGTTACCGAGCGCGGTGGCATCTCGATTTCGACCTTGCCATCGTTGAATCCCGCCGTCCCACTCACTCCAAAGATCAGCTCGAAGCGCCTCGCACTGGATACCGGCGTATCGGCGGCGCGGAAGGCAGCCTTGCGCTGGCTTTCGCTGTTGTTGAAGGCGACTAATACCCGGTCGGCCCCCACCTCCCGTAGAAAGATGTAGGCGCTATCGTCGGCATAAAGGTGCCAGTGCTTTCCCGCCGTAATCGCCGGATGCTGGCGCCTCAGTTTCAACAGTGCTTGCACGTAGCTGAAGACATCCTGCTCCTCGGGCGTCCTGCCCTGTGCCGAGAACGCATTGTGACTGTCGCCGGGAAAGCCTCCGGGAAAATCACGCCGGTTGTCCGGGTCGGCTCCCCCCGCCATCCCGATCTCGTCTCCGCTGTACAGTTGCGGTATGCCGCGCATGGTTAGCAGCAAAGCCTGCGCCAGCTTCAGCTTCTCCTTGGAGCCTGCGGCCTCGCTCACAAAGCGTGTCGTGTCGTGATTGCCGATGAAGGTCACTAGCCGCTCCGGGTGAGGATAGAGCCAATCTTGCTGCAACACTTCTTTGAGGCGCCTGGCGGGAGCATCGTGAGCAACCACGTCCTTGATCGCGGAATACAGCGGGAAGTCAAAGACCGTAGGCAGTCCGGTGTCCACGCCCTCCACCGTGCGCCCACCTACAAAGTGGGCAACCACCGTGGGGGCCGAATCGAATATTTCCCCGATGGTGTCCATCGCCGGATAAAGCTGCGTCAGCCGCTTGTGAAAGGTTGCCCAGAAGCCGCGGTAAACGTAGGGAAACGTGTCGAGGCGGAAGCCGTCGATGCCGACATGCTCCGCCCACCAGATGGCGTTGCCGATCAGGTACTCGGCGACGCGTGGATCCTCCTGGTTCAGGTCCGGCAACCTGTCGTCAAACCAGCCTTCCAGGATCGGGCGCCAGTCGCGTGGCGGAGCGTGCTCGTCAACCGCTGGATCGATCGGCGTGGTCGTAGCCAGGTGCCTTTGCGGCGTGCCGTGCAGCCAGGTCGGTGTGGGCGGAGCCTCGATCCAGGGATGCTTGGGGCCTGTGTGGTTCACCACGCAATCCAGAAACACCTTCATTCCGTGCTTGTGCGCTTCCTTGACCAGCTCCTGGAGGTCGCCAAGAGTGCCCAGGTGCTCGTCCACGGCGTAGAAATTCACGGCGGCATAGCCGTGGTAGTCGGCCGGTGAGTGATTGTCGTTGTCATAGACGGGAGTGATCCACAGCGCCGTCACCCCCAGTTCGTGCAGGTAGGGGAGATGATCTCGCACGCCCTTCAAATCGCCCCCGTGATAGGCGCGCGGGGCCTTGCGGTCGAACGTCCCCGGAGACTGCGGCGGCTGATCGTTCGCCGGGCTTCCATCGGCAAACCGATCCGGCATGATCAGATACAGCACGTCGTTCGCATCCAGGCCGCGGAAAGCTCCATCCCGGGAGTGACGAGGGGTGAGCGGTAGGTTGAAGGTGGTGCTGCCGGCGTGCGTCTTCAGCAGAAATTCCACGTCGCTGGGCGATGCGCCCTTGCCGAACTCCAGCCACACGAACGCGTAGTTCCCCTGGGGTGAAGCTTCCGCCTGGGTAATGTGCACGCCTGACGTGGTGGTGGAAATCTGCGCTCCTGCCAGGCCCTCGCCATAGACCAGCAACATCACGTTTCCCGCGCCCGGGAACCAATTGGGGGGCTCCAGTTTGCTGACCGCCGGCGCCTGGCACGGGGCGGCCGGAGAGAACAGCAATAGCAATGCGAGCAGTGCAACCGTGGCGCAGGCAATCTTCCGCCTCCGCGGCCAATAGCCCGTGAAAAGGTGCATGAGTCGCCTTTTGGGGAAGGGTCCCCCACCCAGGTGCGCAGCATTAAACCTGAAACTCATCTGCCTGTCATCGTGAACCTTATGCCGCCCCGGAATGCATGATCCCGCGGCCCTCACTCCTGCCGGCTGAGCGGGCGTGAAACTTTTTCCGCGCCCCGCGCGTCCAACCGGGGGTAGGTCAATCCGGTTGTGTACTTGAATCGTATTGATAAAAGAGGACAATTCAGCCCAATGTTGATCAAGAAGCCGGCCGACATTCCCTCTTCGGAAATCACTCCGAAATCTCGGTATATGAACCGGCGCAGATTCATGGCGGCTGTGGCCGCTGGCGGCACAGTTCTGGCTGCCGGCAGGTTCCTGGGACGCCTGGTTTCCCCCCAGGAAACTGTCTCGGCCGCAGCCAAGCTCAACGCTGCCAGGAGCCCGCTGAGCACGACGGAGAAACCGACACCCTACAACGACATCACCAACTACAACAATTTCTACGAGTTCGGCACCGATAAATACGATCCTGCCCGCCTGGCGCAATCGCTTCAAGTCAAGCCGTGGACCGTCGAGGTCAGCGGGCTGGTGCAGAAGCCGCAGACCCTCGACATCGACTCCATTTTGAAGTCCTTCCCCTTGGAGGAGCGCATCTACCGCCATCGCTGCGTGGAAGGTTGGTCGATGGTCATCCCCTGGGTCGGCTTCCCCCTCACTGCCTTCCTCAAGCGACTCAATCCCCTGGGAAGTGCCAGGTACGTGCAATTCACCACCAGGTACGACCCCAAGCAGATGCCGGGCCAGCGCTACGGCGTGCTCGATTGGCCTTATGTGGAGGGCCTGCGCATCGACGAAGCCATGCATCCCCTGGCGCTGCTGGCCGTCGGTCTCTACGGCGAGGAGTTGCCTAAGCAGGATGGAGCCCCCATCCGCCTGGTTGTGCCCTGGAAGTACGGCTTCAAGAGCATCAAGTCCATCGTGAAGATCAAGCTGGTGGAAAAAGAGCCGGTCACCACCTGGTCGGCGGCCGCGCCCAGCGAGTACGGCTTCTACTCCAACGTGAACCCCGATGTGGACCACCCCCGCTGGAGCCAGAAAACCGAGCGCCGGATTGGCGAGTTTTACAAGCGCCCCACCCTGCTGTTCAACGGCTACGGCGATCAGGTCGCCGGCTTGTACACGGGCATGGATTTGCGGAAGAATTTCTGAGGCGCCTGGCGGAAACGTTGAGGACAATCAGCTCATGACCAGAAGTCAGCTTAGCTTTCTGAAAGTCCTGGCCTTCCTGCTCTGCCTGGGGCCGATCGCCCACCTGGCGTGGAAGGGCATCCATGGGACCCTCGGAGCCAATCCCATTGAAGTGATCACCCGCTCCACCGGGAAATGGACGCTGCTGTTTCTCCTGTTCACCCTGAGCATCACGCCGCTGCGGAAGCTGACGGGCTTCCTCGCGCTGATTCGCTTCCGCCGTATGCTGGGACTGTTCGCCTTCTTCTACGTCACCCTGCACTTCCTTACCTACATCTGGCTGGACAAGTTCTTCGACTTCCACCAGATGCTCATCGACATTGCCAAGCGCAGATTCATCACCGTGGGATTCACGGCCTTCGTCCTGCTCGTCCCCCTGGCGCTAACCTCCACCAGCGGCATGATCCGCCGCCTCGGTGGCAAGCGCTGGCAACGTCTGCACCAACTGATCTACCTCGCCGCCATCCTGGGCGTGTTTCATTTTCTCTGGCTGGTGAAGGCGGACATCCGCCGTCCCATCTGTTACGGCGCGGTGCTTGCCCTTCTGCTGGCCTGGCGCGTCGTAGCCTGGGCCAGACCCCTCCTTCTGCGCCGGACTCCCGCACCGACTGATGCTTCCTACGCGGTCAACTAGTGTTACCCTTCCTCGCATGAGCGTTGCCGTGCAACCAGGCCGGTCAATCATTGAGCCTCTCATGACTACGATCCCCGCGGGCTGGTTTCTCATGGGCTGTGATTCTGGACAGGACGTGGAGAAGCCGGTGCATCACGTCTGGGTTGACGCTTTCGCCCTGGCAGCCACCCAGGTCACGAACTCCCAGTACTCGCGTTACCTGGAGGCAACCGGCGCCGCCGCGCCTCCGCTCTGGAACGACCCCGCCTTCTGTCACCCTCGTCAGCCCGTGGTGGCGGTAAGCTGGTTCGAGGCCGTGGCCTATTGCGATTGGATCTCCCGCCAAACCGGCAAACGCTATCGCCTGCCCACCGAGGCGGAGTGGGAGCGCGCCGCCCGTGGCGGGCACGACGGTCTGCTCTTTCCCTGGGGCAATGACCCTCCGCAATCGCAACCCAACTATGCCGCCCGCTGGAAGTCAGGCCCGGAGCTGGCGCGCGCTTCCCCACCCAACGGCTACGGACTGCACGAAATCTGCGAGAACGTTCACGAATGGTGCAGCGACTGGTTCCGTCCCGATTACTATGCTGTCTCTCCGGAGCGCAATCCGCAGGGGCCGCCAAACGGCGATCGCAGAGCCTCCCGCGGCGGCTCCTGGCGTCATCACATCAAGATCTCGCGTTGTTCCGCCCGCTCCAGCATCCCGCCCGGTTTCCAATACGCCGACTACGGCTTTCGCCTGGCCTGCGATGCTCCCCAGTAAGCACATTCGCGCATTCTCGAATATGCTAGGCATTTACCATTCCGCAGGAGGCGCTCGCCCAACCTCATGCCGCACGCCCTGGGTTTCGATGTTTACGGTACGCTGGTAGACGTTCACGCCCTGGTGGAACAACTCCGTGCCTATGCCGGTGACCGGGCCGAGCGTCTCTCCGAGCTCTGGCGTCAGAAACAGGTGGAGTACGCCTTCCGCCGCGGCTTGATGCGGAACTGCCAGGATTTTGGCGTCTGTACCGCTCAGGCTCTTGCCTTCACGCTGCGCCTGCTTAAGATCAACATTCCCCCAGCCGACGAACAGCGCATCCTCTCCTATTACCTCAGTCTCCCCGCCTACTCTGATGTCCTCCCCGGCCTCGGCACGCTGAAGGCGCACGGCCACACAGTGGCCGCCTTCTCCAATGGGGCGGAGAAGAGCGTCCGCACTGTGCTCGATAACGCCGGCCTCCTCTCCCTCTTCTCCGATGTCATCAGCGTGGACGATGTGAAGACCTTCAAGCCCGATCCCCGCGTGTACGAATATCTGGCCGAGCGCTTGGGGCGCGACAAGGGGTCGGTCTGGCTGATCTCGGCCAATCCCTGGGACGTCATCGGAGCCAAGTCTGCAGGCCTGAAGGCTGCCTGGATCCGCCGCAAGGAAGACGCCGTCTTCGATCCCTGGGAGATCCAGCCCGACGTCGTCGTTCACGATCTCCTGGAGCTCGGCAAAGCTTTTTCCTGAGCTGGAACCGCCGATTCCCGCTGGTGAGCCTCAAATGCCCTCACCCCAGACTCACTGGCCCGCACCGCCGGCGGTTAGAGCCCGGCCTCAATGCGCGAGCGTGGGTCGAGATAGTCTCGCAGGGCATCGCCGATGAAGTTGAACGACAACACCGCCAGCATCACCGCAACAGCGGGGAAAATCACCAGGTGCGGGGCATCGAACAGGTGCGAGCGCCCGTCGTTGAGCATCGCGCCCCAACTGGCGGTGGGCGGAGCCACCCCCAGGCCGAGGAAACTCATAGTGGCCTCTGCCAGAATGGCGCCGGCCATGCCGATCGCCGCCTGCACAATGACCGGCTGGATCATGTTGGGCAGAATGTGGCGGGTAATGATCCACCAGTCTCCCGCGCCTATGGCGCGCGCCGCCTCTACGTATTCGCGCTCCCGCGTCGCCAGCACCTGGGCACGCACCAGGCGCGCGTAGCCCACCCAGCCTCCAAGAATCAGCGCCAGAATCAGGTTGACCAGCCCAGGCCCAAGGAAGGCTACAAAAGCGATGGCCAGCAGGAATCCCGGGAACGACAGGAAGGCGTTCATCACGATGATGCTTACAAAGCGGTCGATGCGGCCCCCGTAGTACCCCGCGGTGCATCCCACCAGCAGGCCGAGCAGCAGCGACCCGGCGACCACGCTGGCGCCTATCAGCATGGAAATGCGCGCGCCGAAGATAATGCGCGACAGGATGTCGCGTCCCAATTCGTCGCTTCCCAGCCAGTGTCCCGCGGAAGGCCCCAGGAGGCGCGCGGGAAGGTTGATCTGCGATGGATTCTGCGGCGCGATCCAGGGTGCCAGGAGCGCGAAGGTCACAAAAAGTAATATGAAGAGAGCCCCTGCCGTGGCCAGCGGGTTGAATCGAATGGCCCGCCAGAGCGCCTGGGCTTGCCCGGGTACGGCAGACACCTCCACGACTTGCGGAGCCGAAACCATGAATGCCCGGCTTCATCATAACTGAAGCCAGATCGTGTACGATCCCCAAGCGAGCTGTCGCGATGAACGGCGTGGATCCCGGAGATCTGATGCGATGCAAGAAACTGATCGGCGTGCTCGTGCTGGCCGCACCCCTGGCTCTTCCTGCCGTGGCTGGCGTCACCTACACGGCCGAGACTCGCACCCTGAGCGCGGAGAATCCCGATCAGGCCGCCGACCTCAAGGTTCGCGCCCTCGTCAATGGCAGCAAGGCGCGCGTCGATTTCCTGGAAAGCGAGCTCCCCGAGTTGGCCAAAGGGCGCTACCTGCTTTCTACCGATGAAGGCAAAACCGTTTATCTCGTCGATCCGGCGGGGAAAACTTTCGCCCGCTGGGATGCCGAGCGCATGGTTTCCGGCATGGCCGATCTGATGCGGCGGATGCGCTGGCAGATGAAGGTGCACTTCGACGAGCCGCAGATCCAAAAAGTGCTGGACGAAAAGGGCGAGCCGGTGGCCGGCCTGCCCACGCGCCACTATCGTTATCGCACCAGCTATCGCGTGAGGGTCGAGCTTGCTGGCTCCGATACCATCGCCACCACCGTGGATGAAGACATCTGGACTACCTCGGCGGTGCAGGAGCCCGGCCTTCGCCTATGGCTGAAGCAGGAGCCGCCAACCTCCGGCGACGAGCAGTTGGACCGCATCATCCACGAGGAGAAATCCAAGATTCAGGGATTCCCGGTGAAAAAGATCACCGTCATCAAGACCACCGACCATGAGGGAAAGGTCACCGAAAGCCGCACCGAGATGATCGTCACCGAGATGAAGACCATCTCAGTCGAGGACTCGGCGTTCCAGATCCCCTCCGGCTATACGGAGATGGATCTGAGCAAGCGGCAGAGCCTGCATCCCGAGTAGCAAAAGGGGACGCCGCCCCTCACTTGCGCGTGAGTTCCTCGGCTTCGTCCCGCACCTGCTGAAATCCCCTGGTCAGGATAATCAGGTAAACAATGTGCACCAGCCAGGTGATGCCGTAGGCTGCGTACAGAAACTTCATCGCCGCGTCCTCACTTCCGGCTCCACCAGCGACTTCATGGCATGAGCCTCCTCCACCGCCTGCCGCACCCGCTGCAAGGTGTAACGCAGCCAGATGAGCAATATCGCCAGCGCCAGGAATGCCACCCAGTTCGCCATCAGCGCGTAGCGCATCTGCGGATCAATGCCTGACTTGGGACCCCCGCCGAACACTGGCTGCGGCTGCTGGGTTCGGAACCAGCGGATCGCCATGAATACAAACACCGCATTGAAGGCGCCGAAGACCCCAAAGGCGGCCGCCAGCATCGGATTCGGCCCACCCACGGAAAATTTGCGCAGCATCAGGTAGCCGACGTAAATCAGCCACAGGACCAGGGTGCTGGTAAGACGGGCGTCCCAAGCCCACCAGATGCCCCACACCGGCCGCGCCCACAATGGCCCGGTCAGAAGCACGACGGTGCAAAACACCACCCCCACCTCCGCCGTCGCGACTGCCACCGCGTCCGCCCGCCCACTTCGCCCAGCCAGAAACCAGAGCGATGCCACGAAGTTTGCCAGAAAGCACAACAGCGCCGTCCACGCCGAGGGCACGTGGTAGTAGAAGATGCGTTGCACCTCGCCCATGGTGGCTTCCGTGGGTGCGGCCACCAGCGCCTGATAAAGGCCGTAGGAAAGCAGGAGCAGCGTGATAAGCGCGAGGATGATGAAGCCCGATTTCATTCCGCCCCGAGGACCGTGTCGAAAAGCAGCAATCCCAGAATCGTGAAGACTATATCGTAAACCAGGAGAAAGACGAGCGAGAGGCGGGGCGAGGATTCCCCCGTCAGCGTCGCCGTGGTCGCGCTCACCATTGCCAGAAGCGCTGGGATCGAGATCGGAAACAGGATCAGCGGCAGCATGACCTCTCGGCTCCGCGTGCGGATGGACATGGCCCCGAAGAACGTGCCGTTGGCTACCAGCGCCCAGTTCCCAAGCGCGGAGACCAGCGCCAGCTCGTACAGCGGGCGCACGCTGTGCAGGTTGTAGAACACCACGAACATCGGGGTCATCAGCAATTCCAAAACCGTCACGAACAGAAAGTTGCCGATCACCTTGGCCAGAAACAGCGACTCGGCAGGCGCAGGCGAAACCCGGTAGGCGTCCAGCGCCTGGTTGCGCAGCTCGCGCGCCCACGTCTGATTCAGCGCCACCACCGCGGCAAAGAGCAGCGCCACCCAGATCAGGCCGCCGGCGATCTGGCGCGACTCCTCTGCCGACAGATCGAAGGAAAAGCTGAAGATCACCACCACCAGCAGCGCGAAGAAGAGCATGGCGTTCACCGCGTCCTTGGAACGCCATTCCAGGCGAAGGTCCTTGGCTAGCGTCGACCCCAGAACATCGATCAGCGTGCTCATGATTGCGTCAGGGGCAGGCGAGCCCCAGCGCCGCGGAGTTCGCGCGCAGTGATTCTCCCTGCCGACATCGACATCCATTCGTCAGCCGAACTCTCCAGCAGTGCCGGCTGATGGGTTACCAGAATCACCGTGGCCCCGGCATCGCGCCGCTGCTCCAGCAGATGAATCATCTCCCGCGACGAAGAAGCGTCCACGTTGGAGAAAGGCTCGTCCAGCAGGAGCACCTCAGGATCGTTCATGATGGCGCGTGCCAGCGACAGGCGTTGCCTCATTCCCTGCGAGTATTGGCCAACCCGGCGGCTCAAGCCGGAATCGAGTCCGACAGTCTGCATCGCTTGTTCGCAGGCCGCCTCCAGGACTCCGTAGAGCCGCGCGAAATAGCGCAGATTCTCTATGCCTGAGAGTTCGTCATAGAGCATGGGGGCGTGGGCCACATACCCCATTCGCCCGCTCACCTCGCGAAGCTGGGTGGAACCCAGGACGGCGACTGAGCCCCGCGAGGGCTTTATCAGTCCGGCTATCAGGCGCAGCAACGTGGACTTTCCGGCCCCGTTTTCTCCCAGGACCACATACAGGCGCCGCGCGGCGAATTGCGCGCTTACCGAGCGCAGCGCCGCAAACCGGCCATAGAGCTTGGACGCGTCGTCCAATACCACCACACTCGGAAGTTGGGCGGACGAGGTCACCGCCACGATTGTATTGTGACCGCCGGGAATGGCGCAGTTTTATTGCTTTTGCGGCAGTTCGTCTGGCGGTACAGGAACCGGAGCGCTATTCGCATTGCGCACCATCGTAACCGCCGGCCCGCGCCGGGCCCGGATAGAATTCCGCTGTGAACAAGCGCTTCCATTTGGCCGCTATCCTGCTTCTCGTCTCCCTGCTCCTGTTGGCGCCCGCCTGCCAGAAGCATGTACGCGAGGGAAAGGTGGCCGACCGCCCCACATCCATTTCTTCCAATTGGGTGACCCTGACTCCCCCGGAACCCCTGGTCGCCAGCAAGGGCCGGTTCCAGCACCTGGATATGACCGTTTCCCCCGATGTTCTGGCCGGGAACGATCAGTTTGGATTGCGATCTCCGAATGGCGAGATCGTGGTTCCCGAGGTGCAGTTGCTCGATTCCCAGAATAACGCCTACCCGTTGGACCGCGTGGGAGTCACCGGCCAGGAGTTGATGTTCAGCGGGGAGACCCTGGGGGGCGAAGGCAGAACCCGCCGCTTCGCCCGCGTTCAGATCCGCTGCCAGCAGCCCTTCACCGTGCAACGCATCGTGTGGTTTGATTCGCCCAGGTAATCCCGCACAACAGACTCAGTTTCCCTGGGAAGGCGGCGCGGTGGCATCCGCCCTTTGCGGGCTTCCGCTCGGAGTTGGCTTGGCCGGCTCGCCCGGAGCCTGCTGTTGGGGCGCGTATTTCGAGGCGCACTTAGCTTGAATCTGCCGGGCGTGAAACACGCCATCGCGCCCGAACTGACCCTCCGCCAGCGCCCGGGAATCGTCTTTGAAGGTGTCCGGTGGGGCTTCTGTGCCGTTGTAAACCACCGGCAGCGTCCGCCCCTCCTCTTGCAGGGTAAATTCCAGGTGCGAGCCCCGGCGCTGGATCGAGCCTGGAACAACGTTTCCCGCCACCCGCAGCCGCTTGTTGTAGCGGCTGTTGTCCATCGCATTCAGCTCTTTGATGGTGACGTAGTAGCTCTTGCTCTCCTGCACTCCCGTCCATGCAAGGTAGCCCAGGGCCACCAGAATGACGGCGATGGCGAGCCCAAAGCGCGTGTATCGGTTACCCATATCGATCCCCACGGGATGCACTGAATCTACTCGCGCTCATGCCGGGGGTCAAGGATTGCGCAGGTTCTCTGCACCGGTCCTCGCCCCCTCGCGGCCAATTTCTGCGGCGTATAATCATGGTTTTGGAAGGTCCGAGGAAAAACTTCATGTCGCATCCGACTGGCAATGATGGCAACAACGGCGGCAGCGCCTGGATTCTCAAGCCCCGCAGTGAGTGGATTCGCAAGCGCCGTGAAGAAGCAGCCCGCAGCGGCGACCAGAACTTCTCGCAGATGCACTATGCGCGCCGTGGCCTGATCACCGAGGAGATGGCCTTCGTAGCCCAGCGCGAGCGCATCGATCCCACGCTGGTGAGTGAAGAAGTGGCCGCCGGCCGCATGATCATTCCCGCCAATATCAACCACCCGGAATTGGAGCCGATGTGCATCGGCGTCGCCGCCAGGTGCAAGATCAACGCCAACATCGGCAACTCCGCCGTCACCTCCAACATCGACGAGGAGCTCAGGAAACTCCACACTTCCGTGCACTACGGTGCGGATACCGTGATGGACCTCTCCACCGGCGGCGGCATCCACCAGATCCGCGAAGCCATCCTTCGTCACTCGCCCGTGCCCATCGGCACCGTGCCCATCTACGAGGCCATCGCCCGCGTCAAGCGCGTCGAGGACCTCAGTGCCGAAGTCATGCTCGAGGTCATCGAGGAGCAGGCGGCTCAGGGCGTGGATTACATGACCATCCACGCCGGCGTGCTCATCCAGTATCTGCCGATGATCTCTAAGCGCATCACGGGCATCGTCAGCCGCGGCGGCGCCATCCTGGCGCAGTGGATGGCCCACCACCATAAGCAGAATTTCCTCTACGAGCGCTTTACCGACATCGTCAAAATCTTCAAGAAATACGATGTCTC
>DATHDM010000032.1:0-17562 GCA_035319065.1 Terriglobales bacterium | reverse complement strand
TCATCATCGCCGCCAACGACTACGTCTCCCAGAGCGGCGACGTTGCCTTCGCTCGCGACCATTGGGACAACCTGTGGCGCGCGCACCAGTTCCTTGAATCCACCAACGACAGCGAAGGCTTTCCCCGCAACGAAGGCATCGGGCACGGATGGGTGGAAGGCGGTCCCCTGCTGCCGGTCCGCGGTGAGCTCTATCAGAGTGCGCTGGCGGCGGAATCCTTGAATGCACTCGCCAATCTCGCCACGCTCACCGGCAAGACAGACATCGCTCGCCAGTTGGAAGCCGGCTTCCACCAGCGCCTCCAGGCTCTGAATTCCAGATTCTGGATCGCGGACAAAGAAGAGTACGCCTTCGCCATCGGCACCGATGGCAAACTTATAGCGATTCCCAGCGTCCTCGCCACCGTTCCCATGTGGATGGGCGTGCTCGATCCCGCGAAATCGAATCACATGATTGACGTGCTCGCGGGTCCCGATCACCTCGCCGATTGGGGCATGCGCATCGTCTCCGCAAACTACGACAAGTACGACCCCTCGGGATATCACTACGGCGCCGTCTGGCCGCTGTTCACCGGCTGGGCCGCAGTGGGAGAGTATCGATACCACCGGCCTCTGCCGGCATTTGAGAATCTCGCGGCCAACGCCTTGCTTACTCTTGAGGGCAGTGCCCCCGGACACACCACGGAAGTTCTCTCCGGCGCCTGGTTCCAGCAGCATTCGATTGCCTCTCCCCACCAGATCTGGTCCGCAGCCATGGTCATCTCTCCGCTGCTGCGTGGCCTGATGGGCCTGTCCCGCGATGCCGCTGCCAATACCCTCACCTTTGCGCCGCATGTTCCCGCCGACTGGAATTCATTCACCTTGCGCAACGTGAAGCTGCGGGAGAGCGCGCTTGACCTCGCCTATTCCGTCGCGGCCGAGGGACCCGGAGGAACCCCTCAAGCCATCCAACTCGAAATCAAGCGCCGGGGAGGCGACCAGGGCTTCGTGCAATTCGCGCCTGCGGTCAGCCTGCGTGCGGACGTCGCCGGCGTCGAAATCAACGATCGCCCGGCTCCCTTCAAGCTGGTATCCAATCTGAACGATCAGCACGTGCAGGTGCGGGTGCCGCTGTTCGGCGGGCCCACCACGGTTCGCATCCGCGTGCGCCACGACTTCGGCATCGCGGTCCCGGTTTCCCTGCCTCAGGCTGGCGCCTCCAGCCGCAATTTGAAAGTCGTCTCCGAGAACTGGAGCGCCGATCATGACCAGGTGACGTTCACTTTTTCCGGCATCGCGGGCATGTCTTATTCCCTGCCCATCAGGGGCGCCGCCGAGATCAAAGCCATCGACGGCGCCAGGCGCGATACGTGGGAAGCCCATGAATTTTTGACCGTCGCCTTCCCGGCTGCTTCGTCTACCACCTATGTCGAGCGCCAGGTAACAATTCAGTTCATCCCCAAGAGCGGTGGCGTCCAATGACGACGCCGCCCAGACCTTGTCTATCCTCTGTCTGTCCGGGAGGTTCCCATGCGTCGAAGTAAGTGCAAGCTTGTCCTCTTCTCTTTCCTCCTGATCTGCGCCACGGCATTGCTGCTTCCAACATTTCTTGCCGCGCAGAAAAAAGCCGTGGATGACGAAGGCCATCAGTGGTGGCAGCACGCCGTCTTCTACCAGATCTATCCCCGCAGCTTTGCCGACAGCAACAACGACGGCGTGGGCGACCTCCGCGGCATCGCTTCGAAACTCGGCTACCTGCGCTGGCTCGGGGTTGACGCCATCTGGCTCACCCCGATGTTCCCCTCTCCGCAGGTGGACTTCGGCTACGACGTCTCCGACTACGAAAACGTCGATCCGCAGTACGGCACGCTGAAAGACATGGATGCCCTCATTGCCGATGCCCGCCGCACGAACATCCGCGTGATTCTCGACCTCGTGGTCAACCACACTTCCGACAAGCACCCCTGGTTCATCGAGTCGCGGTCATCCCGCAACAATCCCAAACGCGATTGGTACATCTGGCGCGACGGCAAAGGTTCCGGCCAGCCCCCCAACAACTGGATCTCTGATTTCGGCGGTTCCGCCTGGCAGTTCGATCCCAAGACGAATCAGTGGTACTACCACTACTTCTACACCGAACAACCGGATCTCAACTGGCGCAATCCTGCGGTGGAAGCCGCGATCTTTGACGTCTCCCGCTGGTGGTACAAGCGCGGCGTCGCCGGCTTCCGGCTGGACGCGGTGGATACCCTCTTCGAGGATCCCAATCTCGCCGACAATCCCATCGTCGCCGGGAAGAAGAGCAAGTATGGCGATCCCGTGGACGACCGCATCTACAACAAGAAGCTTCCCGAGGTGCACGGCGCGCTGCAGCGGCTGCGCGCGGTGGCGGACCAGTACGACGCTGTCCTCATCGGCGAAACCTGGACCAAGGACATCAACGAACTCAAGGAATACTACGGCGAGCACGGCAACGAACTGCATATGCCCATGGACTTCATGTTCACCAGGGTGGATCGCTTATCGCCCTCCGAATTTCGCCGCCAGATCGCTGCCGTCGATTCCGCCGGCGGCTGGCCGGTCTTCGTGCTCAGCAACCACGATATCCCCCGCGTCTATGACCGCTACGGCGATGGCCAGCACAACGACCAGATCGCCAAGCTGATGGCATCGCTGTATCTCACTCTGCGCGGCACGCCCATCCTCTACTACGGCGAGGAGTTGGGTATGGAAAACAATGACCCCAAGCGCGTGGAAGATGTGAAAGATCCCGCCGGCCGCCGCAGCTGGCCGCAAGACAAGGGCCGCGACGGCGAGCGCACTCCTATGCAATGGAACCCCGCGGAAAATGCCGGCTTCAGCAAGGCCACGCCCTGGAATCCGGTGGATCCGCGCTACAGGCAGTACAACGTTGAAACCGAGAAGAAGGATCCCACCTCGATCCTGAACTACTACCAGCGGCTTCTCGCTCTGCGTCACAGCACCCGGGCGCTGCTCGATGGAAACTACATTCCGCTGAACGAAAGCGATCCCAACGTTCTCTCCTACTTGCGCAGTTACAAGGGAGAGAACGTGCTGGTGGTTCTGAACATGAGCAGCTCGGCGCAGCCGGTGAAACTCGAGTTCGACGGCAAGGGCGTGACCGCAACCACCCTCCGCCGCCTTCTGGCGTCCTTTGACTCTCCCGCAACCGGCAGCGCAAAAGATCTGACCGTGCCCGCGTTTGGAGCCTACATCGGGGAACTGAAATAGCGCTGGGGACCTGCCGACGCGCAGCCTCCGCTGCCGCGCCGGGTTCCGTCCCCTGATTCGCGTTTCGTTCGCCTCCTGCCTCACCAGCCTCCTCCGGGACGGGTATCCCATTGCCGCGGCAGGCTCGGCTGATCCGCGGTCTCTGTACCTCGGCTACATTGCACCTGGCGTTCCAGCCGAGGTACCCTGCGGGAAACATGGGCTCCAACGCCACAAACAGGCCGGACTCCCGCCCCATGGCTGGCGATGCACCGGGGGCGGTGGCGAGCCGTGTGCGCGAAATTCATGAGGAAATCGATGACTTGATGGCCCGCCTCGACGAGATCCTCGTGCAGAATAAGACCCTGGAGCAGAAGCGCATCCGCCTCCTCCGCCGAATCGCCGAGCTCAAAATGGAAGCCGAAGTCATCGCCCGCGACTGCGAGTAGCGCGCGCAACACCTTCTTCTACCGCAGCCCAGAATCGCAAAACTGTGGTCCCATCCCCGGCGCTCGTGTACACTTCCGCGACTTCCCAGCATGCCAATAACGGCAATGCCAGCTAAATCACAGAGGAAAGAAAATCATGAATAGAAAGTTGTGTAGTGTTTTCGCCAGGTTGTGCGTGCTCGCGCTTATGGCCGCTGTCTGGGCCTCCCCCGCTTGCGCGCAGAAGTCTGAGGTTAAGGAGAAACCCCCGATGTACTCCTACGTCGGGTTCTGGAACATTCCCCGGGCACAGTGGGCCGATATGACCAAGGCAGGCGCCGCTAACCGCGCGATCCTGGAGAAGGCCTTGGCCAATGGGACCATCGTGGCCTACGGCGACGACGTCACTCTGGTTCACCAGCCCGACGGCGCAACTCACGACGATTGGTGGTCGGCGATGTCCATGGCCGGGCTGCTCAACGTCCTGGAGCAGTTCTATAAGTCCGGTAGCTCCACCAGTCCCGTCCTCGCCAGCGCCACCAAACACTGGGATAACATCTTCGTCAGCCGGTACTACAACTGGCATTCCGGATCCTGGAAGGATATCTACACCCACGGCTCGTCCTATAAATTGAAGGCCGACGCACCCGACGACGCGGTGGACACCCTCAGCAAGACTCTGATCGTGCCGCTGATGGAGAAACTGCTCGCCGACGGCGCCATTCACGAGTATGAAGTCGACACCGAGGCAATCCACACCCAGGCGCCCGGCACCTTCTATGTCTTCTATCTGGCGGCGAACGCGGAAGGTCTGGACAAGGTCAACGCCGCGCTGATCGAGGCTCTGAAGGCCAACCCGCTGGGCGGCCCGGCCTTTGGCTCCATGGTGGACTTCAGCGCACATCGCGATGATCTGGCGCGCACCAACGCCACCTACAAATAGTTTTTTCCCATTGCCTTGCGGCTCGCGAGCGGCCGCGCCTGCGGCGCCGCTCGCGGGTCGCCTGCTTCTTCAGAATCCATGAATCCGCTGGGTTGTAGGGCTCGGCGATCGCCAGTCCTGCCAAGAAAAAACCCGGCCACTTCGGCCGGGCTCTTTCCATCCAGGTTCCAGCAATCCCTAAATGTCGTAGTACAGCGCGAACTCGTAGGGGTGCGGACGCAGGCGTACCGCGTTCACCTCCTTGTCGCGCTTGTAATCGATATACGTCTTCAGCAGTTCCTCGGTGAAGACATCGCCCTTCATCAGAAACTGGTGGTCACGCTCCAGCGCGTGCAGGGCATCTTCTAGCGATCCCGGCATCGAGGGAACCTTGGCCAGTTCCTCCGGACCGAGATCGTAGATGTCCTTATCCAGCGGCTGCCCGGGATCGATCTTATTCTCCACCCCATCCAGCCCTGCCATCATCATGGCCGCAAACGCCAGGTAGGGATTGCAGCTCGGATCCGGTGGCCGGAACTCCACCCGCTTGGCCTTGGGCGACGCCGAATACATCGGAATACGACATGCCGCCGAGCGGTTGCGCCGCGAATAGGCCAGGTTGACCGGCGCCTCAAACCCCGGCACCAGCCGCTTGTAGGAGTTGGTGGTCGGCGCGATGATCGCCGCCAGCGCCGGTCCATGCTTGATCAGCCCGCCGATGTACCACAACGCCACCTGCGACAACCCCGCATACCCGTCGCCCGCGAACAGCGGCTTGCCCCCCTTCCACAGCGACTGGTGGGTATGCATGCCGCTGCCGTTGTCCTGGAACAGCGGCTTGGGCATGAAGGTCACGGTCTTGCCGTACTGGTAGGCCACGTTCCGCACCACGTACTTGTAAAGCATCATGTGGTCGGCGGAGCCCAGCAGTTTGTCGAATTTCAGGTCGATCTCCGACTGCCCTCCCGTCGCCACTTCGTGGTGATGGCACTCCACCGTCAGCCCGCACTTCTCCATGGTCAGCACCATCTCGGTGCGCAGATCCTGGTAATGGTCGGTCGGCGGCACCGGGAAATAGCCTTCCTTGTAGCGCGGGCGGTAGCCCAGGTTGTTTTCCTTGCGCCCCGAATTCCAGCGTCCTTCTTCCGCGTCGATGAAGTAAAAACCGTGATTCTCGCGCTGATCAAAACGGATGTTGTCGAAAATGAAAAATTCCGCCTCCGCGCCCATGTAGCAGGTATCGGCGATACCCGTTGACGTCAGGTACATCTCCGCCTTCTTGGCGATGTAGCGCGGGTCTCGGTCGTAGCGCTGCTTCGTCACCGGGTCGATAACGTCGCAGACCATCACCAGCGAGGGCGTTTCGCTGAACGGATCCATCATGTACCACGAGGTGTCCGGAATCAGCAGCATGTCGCTTTCGTGGATTGCAGCCCAGCCGCGGATGGACGACCCATCCATGCCGAACCCTTCCTCGAAGGAAGACTCATCCACCTGGTCCATGGGATACGACACGTGCTGCCAGAGACCGGGAAGGTCTGTGAACCGCAGATCTACAATTTTGGCGCCGTTTTTCTTGGCGAACTCCAAAACGGCTTTCGGATCAGCCATAGATTTCTCCTTGCGCCCTCCAGGGCGCGATTTGATGCCTACGCGTTGCAATGAGGGCTCCTAACAGGCGGGCAGCGCAGGGGATACAAAACATTGAGTTGTGGTGAACAGCCGCACAGGCCACGGCTTAGTGCGACCATAAATGCCTCCCGCCGCGCTTGGGAAATTGATTGTTTTTATAGGTGCGATAAATGCGCTTTATACACGCATCTGGACCGCTGGTTTCCGCCTCGCCCGGCTCCAGAGTTGCGTTCGAGATTTTGCTGCTCCTGAAGCGGGCTGTTAGTCTGTAGGCTCGGGCTGTCATTTTCATCCGATCCTGCGGTTGCGGTCGCTTCGCGCCGCTTTTCGCTGATCGGCGAGATACTGGGGCGGAGCCCGCGGCTATGGATTTCGATCAATTGGAAACCTTCCTCGAGGTAGCGCGGCTGAGCAGCTTTTCCCGCGCCGCGGAGAAGCGCTTTCGCACTCAGCCCGCCATCTCCGCCCAGATTCGCGCCCTGGAAGAAGAGGTGGGGGCCAAGCTGCTCGACCGCAGCGGCGGCCGCGTCTCGCTCACCGCTGCCGGCAAACTCTTCCAGAAATATGCTGAAGATACCGTGCAGTCGCGCCGCGACATCGTCACCGCCATCGCCGAGATGGAGCGCGTGCCGCGCGGCGAAATTGTCGTCGGCGCCAACGAAGGCACCTGCCTGCACATCCTCCCCGAGGTCTTCGCGGAATTCAAAAAGTCTTACCCCAGCGTCGGCGTGGACGTGCGCCGCATGGAAACTACCAAGGTGCTGGAGTCGGTGATTGATAACTCCGTCGACTTCGGCGTGGTTTCCCTCCCCGTCTCCGACAAGCGCCTCACCGTGGTACCCATCCACCGCGATGAGCTGGTCGTCATCTGCTCTCCCCATCACGAATTGGCCAAGGCCAAGTCAGTGACCATTGCCCAGGTGGCCAACTATCCCCTGCTGGTGCCCAAGCTCGGGCGCACCCGCGAGGCCATCGACGCAGCCTTTGACGACAAGGGACTCACTCCCACCATCTCCATGGAACTCGATTCCAGCGAGCTGCTGAAGCGATTCGTCGCCGCCGACGTGGGCGTCGGATTCACTCCCCGCTCCAACGTGCTGGAGGATGTCCGCGCCAGGGCTCTCGCCGCCCTCACCCTCGATACCCAGATTCGTCGCGATCTCGCCCTCGTCTTCCGCCGCGACAAGGCTCTTAGCCGCGCCGCGCTCGCCTTCATCGACATTGCCGTGCGCCGCAGTTCCGTGCAGCCGCCGCTGGCCATCGCCGGGGCCGGAAAATCCAAGCGCGAAAGCCCTTCTCCCCCGCACTAGCGGAGCCCGCGTCTTGCATACTCTGTTCCGGCTGACTGTGACTGCCCAGCGCTTCTTCACCACCCGATTCGCCGCCTCAGCCGCGCCGCCCGTGCCTCATTAATACCGTGTAAATTCTTGATCCCTCACCAAAATACTTTCTTGCTTTAGACTTGCACATGTTACTTTTTCGCCAAAGCATTGAAGGCGCACGCACGGGAGGAACTAAGAATTGGGAAAAGACATGGTCCCGCGGAGGATCTTTCTTACCAAGGGTGTTGGCAAGCACAAGGAGCGCCTTACCTCATTCGAGCTGGCGCTGAGGGATGCCGGCATTGCGGCGCAGAATCTGGTGCGCGTATCCTCCATCTTTCCCCCCAATTGCAAGGTCTTGCCGCGCAAGGAAGGCCTTCGCCGGCTCTATGATGGAGAAGTAGTGTTCGCCGTCGTCGCCGAGAACTCCACCCGCGAGCCTCATCGCCTGCTGGCCGCCAGCATCGGCTTGGCCATTCCCGCCGACCGTACCACCTATGGCTACCTCAGCGAACACCATTCGTTCGGCGAGCCGGACGATGCGGCCGGCGATTACGCCGAGGAACTAGCCGCCGAAATGCTGGCCACCACGCTGAACGTCGATTTCGATCCCGACAAATCCTGGGACGAGAAAAAACAGATCTATCGCCTCTCCAACAAAATCGTGCGCACCATGAACGTCACCCAATCCGCCGTGGGCGACAAGCGCGGCCTGTGGACCACCGTCATCGCCTCCGCGATCTTCCTCTTCGACAAGTAAAGCTCCCTTCTTGTGCAAACGGCACGCCTCGGCATGCCCTCGTGTCCCCTCTTCGGTCGTTACGCTCTCCGCTCTTACTTCGTCCTTCTTTTACTTCGCCGTTTTCGATTCCCAGTGCTCACTTCTTCCTGAGCCTTTCCAGCACGGCGCCGGCGATCAGCGGCAGGCCCACCGTGGCGTCCACAAACACCTCTCCGAAACGCCCTCCTTCCTCCGGCGGAACGAACTTGCCCCAGGAGATCGCCTCGCTGTACGGACTCCCCGACAATCCCCCCCAGTGCACCGGCTCGGGGCATATTCGCACTCCATAGTGGTAGCGCTTCAGCGGCAGGTCTTCCCCACCCCGGCGATGGCGCAACTCGATGTAGGGCCCGAACTGCTGCGACCAGTTCCGCGGCACACCGCCTCCGATGGTGAGAATCCCCAGACGCTTCTGTTCCAGCAAGGTCTCGGCAAAGTGATTCAGGTCCAGGAACGGATCGAAGCGGATCAGCGGCCGCTTCTGCTTGGCTCGCTTGCGATTGTGCAGTGCGAAGTCCAGGCCCAGCTCGGAATCGGTAAACGCAGGCACGAACACCGGCACCTTGTTTTCATACGCCGATTTCAGAATCCCGCGGCCCTTCACCTTCTCGCTCAGGTGCTTCCCGACCTCGCGGTTCAGCTTGTATGAGCATAGGGTCTCCTCCGCATCCCAGGCATCTAGGATCTGCGCCACGATGCCTTCCACGAAGTTCAGATTGGTCTCCGGCTCCAGCGTGTCATAGACGCGGTTGTACCCGGCCTCGTAAAGCTCCACGTCGTTCATCCTGGCGTCGTACTTGAAGTGCGACTTCCCTGCCGCCTCCACCAGACCATGCGCCATCAGCGCCCCTGTCGAGACCAGCGCCTTCACGATGCCGCGATCGATCAGATCGGCGACTACCAACCCCTGCTTGGCCACCGTCATCGCTCCTGCCAGGGTCATCACCGTGAAGCAATCTTTGTCGCGCGCCATCGCCTCCAGCACGTCGGCCGCGTCTCCCACCTGGCGCGCGGTGAAGGCAGTTCTGCCCATCGCCCGCACCAGGTCGTCAATGCCGCGGATGCGCGAGAGGTCCATCGGCTCCAGCGGCACCAGCTTGTCGCGCACCGGATCGTGCAGCTCGCGCTCGATGCCGGCGCCTTCAGGAGCGGCCGCGGTAGTGTTCTTCTTCAAGAGAATTGCCTCCTGCCACAGACTCGCCATAAGCCGCGATTGCAAAACTGCAAAGCTATCGGAAGCCTTCTGCGGCGTCAATCGTCGCCGGCTGCCGATTGTTAAAGCTCGATGAATTGCGTTTCCCGCGCCTCGCTCATCTCCTCTGGTATGCTAGAAAAATCCCTGTGGAGGACGAGCGTTGGCGGCGGAAACCTTTCGCGTCGGTCTGATCCAGATGTCGTGTTCGCCGGATCCGGAAAAGAATCTGGAGCACGCCATCGACATGGTGCGCGAAGCCGCCGGCCGCGGCGCCCAGGTCGTCTGTCTGCCCGAACTCTTTCTCACCCAGTACTTCTGCCAGCGCCAGGATCACGCCCTCTTCGATCTGGCCGAGCCCATTCCCGGCCCCACCACCACTCGGCTCTCCCAGCTGGCGCGTCAGCAAGCCATTGTGTTGGTGGCATCGCTGTTCGAGAAGCGCGCTCCCGGCATCTATCACAACACGGCGGCGGTCTTCGATTGCGACGGAGCGCTGCTCGGCATCTATCGCAAGATGCACATCCCCGACGATCCCCTCTACTACGAAAAGTTCTATTTCACGCCCGGCGATCTCGGCTACAAATCCTTTGACACCCGCTTCGGCAAACTGGGCACTCTCGTCTGCTGGGACCAGTGGTACCCCGAAGGCGCGCGCCTGACTTCACTGCAGGGCGCGCACGTGCTCTTTTACCCCACCGCCATCGGCTGGCATCCGGCCGAGAAGGCGGAATTCGGCCCCGCGCAATACTCCGCGTGGCAGACTATCCAGCGCGCTCACGCCATCGCCAATGGTGTGTACGTAGCCGCGGTGAACCGCGTGGGCTTCGAGGCCGGCGACGTCCGCGGCAACCGGGCCCCCGGCCCCGGCCTGGAATTCTGGGGCGGCTCTTTTCTCAGCGACCCCTTTGGTCGTGTGATGGCACAGTCGCCGCACGACCGCGAAGACATCCTGGTGGGCGAGATCGACCTGCGCAAGATGGAGGACGTGCGCCGCAACTGGCCTTTCCTGCGCGACCGTCGCATCGATAGCTATGGCCCCATCACCCATCGCTTCCTCGACCAGGTGCGCGAGTGAGCTGCAAGAGTGAGCTGTCTCCAACCATCTCGGAGTCATCCGGAAAGCGGCACTAGACCTGTGGCTCTTGACTGAGCGCCAGGCGCTACGCCATCACACACGACCTTGACCGCACGATCCCCAAGCTCACCCGCCCTTCCCTCCGCGGCTCTCGGCCGCCGCATGCCCGCCGAGTGGGAGCCGCACGCCGCCACCTGGCTCGCTTGGCCGCACAATCGCACCGACTGGCCGGGAAAATTCGAGCCCATCCCCTGGGTCTTCGCCGAGATCATTCGCCACCTGGCCCGCGTCGAGCGCGTCGAGTTGATCGTCGCCAGCGAAGAGGAGGAAGAGCGAGCGCGCAAGGTGTTGTCCCGCGCCAGCGCCCTTGTCGAGCCGATGGACGGCAAGCGCCTGCGCGCTGTCGGCGTGCGCTTTCATCGCTGGCTCACCAACCGAGTGTGGACTCGCGACTTCGGCGCCATCTTCACCACCCCCCAAAAGGCCTCCCTTTCCGCCGCCTCCCTCGCTGCCCTCCACTGGCGCTTCAACGCCTGGGCCAAATATCCCGACTGGCAGGCCGACAACCGGATTCCCGGTAAAATCGCGCGTTTGTTGCGCATTCCCGAGCTCAAGCCCACGGCCGCGGCCCATCCCGAGCGCTGGGTCGTGCTCGAAGGCGGCAGTATTGAAGTGAACGGCGCCGGTTGCCTGCTCACCACCGAGGAGTGCCTGCTCAGCGATGTGCAGGCGCGCAATCCCGGACTCTCGCGCGCGCAGCTGGAGCAGGTCTTGCGTGATTACCTGGGCGTCTCTAAGGTCTTGTGGCTGGAGCGTGGCATCGTCGGCGACGATACCCACGGCCACATCGACGACATCAGCCGCTTCGTCTCCCCCAATACCATCGTCACCGCCGTCGAGCCCGATCCCAACGACCCCAACCACGCTCTGCTCGCAGAAAATCTCCTGCGCCTGCAGACCATGACCGACCAGCACGGCAAGCCCTTTCGGGTTGTCGAATTGCCCATGCCCGCTCCCGTCATCTTCCGCGGCCAGCGCCTGCCCGCCAGCTACGCCAATTTCTACATCGCCAATCGCACCGTGCTGGTGCCGGTCTTCGACGACCCCAACGATCGGTTTGCCCTCAACACCCTTGCCGAACTCTTTCCCGATCGCCGCATCATTGGGATCTACTGCGGGGACCTCGTTTGGGGCCTGGGCGCCATCCACTGCATGACCCAGCAGCAGCCTGCCGTGAATCCGTAACCCGCGGGGCCGGCGATCCTCGCAGGGGGGATCCGCTTCTTGTCCCCTTAGCGAATCGTCGTGTCACCCTGCGTGCCCTCCGGGCCGTGCCGTACTCCGCAGCCCATTTGCAGTCTTTTCAATATCTTGAGATCTAACCCATTCAGAATCTATATCTTGCTGCAAAATACTCGGTAATTGGTTGAAAACAAACAGAGGCCGCAGCCCACGGTACAAGCCTTCTCCCGCCGCGCTACACTGGCGCGACCCGTATGTCCGACGAACTGTTCATGGAGGCGGCCCTCCGCGAGGCTCAGCACTCGCTCGCCGCCGGCGAGGTTCCGGTAGGGGCCGTCGTGGTTTCCGCGGGCCGCATCATCGGACGCGGCTGCAACCGGCCCATCACCGATTCCGATCCCAGCGCCCACGCCGAAATCGTGGCTCTGCGCGATGCCGGACGCGCCCTGGGCAACTACCGCCTCGCCGGCTGCGATCTCTATGTCACCGTAGAGCCCTGCGCCATGTGTGCCGGCGCCCTCGTGCACGCGCGCATCAACCGCCTGGTTTACGGCGCCGACGATCCCAAGGCCGGCGCCGTTCGCTCCATCATGCAGCTGCTGGCGCACCCCGGGCTCAATCATCGCGTCGAGGTCACCGCCGGCGTCCTGGCCGGCCGCTCGCAGGAGATCCTGCAGAGCTTCTTCCGCCAGCGCCGCCAACAGTGAGACGTGCTCGCTGGCGCCGTCCGGCGCCGGCGTGCTTGCGCAATGGCCAGCATTTCTCCGCCTGAGTTAAACTATGGGCATTGACTTTTCAACCGGAGACCACGTGCGGCTCAGAGACACGCTGAAGAGCTTCTTGATGGTGGACCTGCTGCAGGGTTTGAAGGTCACCTTCCGCAACCAGAATCCCAACGAGATCTACACCGAGCAATATCCGCTGGAGCGGCCCCAGGTGGCCGAGCGCTATCGCGGCGCGCCGCGCCTCAACGTCAATGCTGACACCGGTGAAACGTTGTGCATCGCCTGCGACCTGTGCGCCGTCGCCTGTCCCGAGCACCTGATCATCGTGACCTCGGAGCGCAACGAGAAAACCCGCCGCAAGGAGCTCACCACCTTTACCTACGACACCAGCCGCTGCATGTTCTGCGGTCTGTGCGAGGACGCCTGCCCCACCGACGCGCTCGAGCTCACCCAGGACTTTGAAATGGCCAACTACAGCCGCGAAGGCGCCATCTGGGACCGGCAGATCCTCGAGCAGGGTCCCCAGCCTACGGTTTACAAACGATAGCCAGCTTCCGCTGCCTTTTCCGCGTTCAGCAGCAATCGATCGTGCGCGGGCCGCAGCCCCGCGTGAATCTGCACCCCTTTGCTCCCTGGCGCACTCCTTTGGTCACCGGCGCCGCAACCTCCGCCCCCACTCGCTTTTGCTATCATGGACCCGGAGGTTGGATCGGCGCTCTTCCTGATTGCTGACTGCTAACTTGATTGCCGGTCTTTCCACGCGGAGAGGTGCGTGAGCGGTTGAAACGATCCGCCTCGAAAGCGGACATACCCGAAAGGGTATCGGGGGTTCGAATCCCCCCCTCTCCGCCAGATCCTTGTACTTCAGTAACTTGCCATAGCATGATACTTAGGATGATACTGTTTCCCGAAACATCACGCCTATGGCAAACCGCCAATGTAACCTGACAAAACGCATCCGCCTGGCAGATGGCACCACGCGTTTCTGCCCGGTAGTTCTGTCCAATAACGGCCGCGTAAAGCCCGATTGGGTCATTGTGGACGGTCGTGAGGAACAACATTCCGAGGGCAACTATTATCTCGATTGGTACGAGGGCAACAGGCGTATTCGCCTCTCGGTCGGCAAGAACGCCCAAGACGCCGCCGCACGCCGGCTGAAGAAAGAGGCGGAGCTGAATGCGCGCAATCATGGCGTGGCCGTGGTTCCTGAACAGAGCAACGGGCGCCGCTCGCTGTCGGCCGCGATCACCGAATACCTGTCGGACGTTAAACTCACCAAGAAACCGAAGACTCACGCGGCATACTCAACCGCTCTCCAATACTTCCAGGAGTCCTGCCACAAGATGGACCTGGAAGACATTGGTCGCCGCGATCTGTTGGCGTTCGCCGCCTACCTCCGCGACGAGAAAGAGCAAGCTCCACGGACTTGCTGGAACAAATTTCTGCACGTCGTGTCCTTCCTGAAGGCCTATGGTGTGCGCGGGCTGGTCAAGAAAGACGATTGGCCGAAGTTCACGGAAGAAGAACCCGAAATTTACGAGCAGGAAGAACTGGACACACTGTTTGCCGCATGCTGCCCGGAAGAGCGGTTGCGGTACGAGTTTTTCCTGATGACGGGCATGCGCGATCAGGAAGTGATGCACACGTATTGGTCGGATATCAATTTCAAAGCGTGTACCGTTCGCGTCAGCCACAAACCTGATCGCGGATGGACGCCGAAGGCGTACAAGGAGCGCGAAATCCCAGTCCCGGACAGGCTGATTGAGTCGCTGAAAGAATGGAAGCGGACGGCCGCCAAGAACTGCAATCTCCTCTTCCCGACCGCCGGTTGCCAGCCGAACACGCACTTCCTAGAGGTCCTAAAAGACATCGCCAAGCGCGCCAGCCTGGATCCAAAGAACTTTTGGCTTCACAAGTTCCGTGCGACGTTTGCTACATGGCATCTGTGGAAGGGTGTTGATCTCCGGACCGTGCAGGACTGGATGGGACACACCGACATCGAGTCGACGATGAGATACTTGAAACCCAACCGCAACAGAGTCGTGCGGGCGAAGGTGAACGAGACTTTTGCAGATGTCCAGACGCGCGATTTGAGGCCTTGAGGCACGATCACTGCAAGCATCGAAGCAACGTGCTGGGTGACGGAAGAGCAATAGCTAATCATTGCCTGGCAAAAAAAATAAGGCGCAGCCCCGATTCTCGTCGGGCCAGGCGTGATTCCAACCCCCTGAACAGCAATCAGTGATGCGAGTCACCGCACCAATTGCCATGTGAATCGCATGCTGATTCTCGGCACAGCAGTGGAAGTCTGCTGTTTCTTCCTTGAGGGCCGTCGGACTTGGGGCGGCCCCAATTATCCCCATCCAAATTTCAGCAGAACGGCGGATTTTATGCTGACATTCAATAAGATCCTTCACGACGAAGGGATTGATCCTGCAGAAGTGCGGCTTGTTCGACACCAAGATAAGCGGGTGAAGAACAGGCTTTACAAGCTATGGTTAACTAAGCCCGGCGATTTTGAACTGTACCAGCGGATACAAAATAGTACTAAGGTCTTTCCTGTCGGTTGTCTTCTCGCGAGTTTTGTTGTCACGCCCATGGAGGAAACGCTGTTCGTTGGACTCTATCGTGTGCATGACGTCCGCCCGCGCCCACCGGAAATCGTTGACCCGGCGGTTCCAGAGGAATCAGGTCGTTATCTTTACGACGTTCGGCGCGAAGATAAACTCACCGACTATATAGGCCATCTAATCGTAGATTGGGGACCGGCAAAAAGAGTCTGGGTGCAGCTTGGACACAAGCGCGACAAGCAGGTACTTGAGATCAGGAGAGAACTCAGAGAGGAGCCCTTCCCCGGGTTCACATACTTTTGTTGGGATATTGATGAAATAGACGCCGTACCTTTTAGTTGGCAAACAGTATTGAAGAATGTGAAAGGTGTTTATCTCCTAGTTTGCAAGGAAACCGGCAAACAGTACGTTGGGTCAGCGAAGGGCGAGGAAAGTCTTTGGGGGCGTTTTTGCAACTACTACCAAACGGGACACGGGGGTAATGTTGAACTCAAATGTCGCGGTCGCAAATCGTACAAGGTTACAGTTCTGGAAATCGTAAACTCAGATGAGAAAATCGAAAGTGTTGAAAACGCCTGGATGCGGAAACTGATGACCAGAGAGTTCGGGTTGAATCTGCCCAAGCCTGAAAACAAGCAACGCCATTGTAAAGTGGCATGAGAAAATTCCTCTGAAACTTCTGCGGCTCTAAGTTGCAGATGCCGCCTTCGTGTGGTCACAGAAAACCGCACGCGCTGATCGGGCCACAGGCAATAGTACGGGCGAGACAGACGTGAAGAGTGTCGGCTTGTTCAAGCCTTTACAAGATGCTGACGATCGCGACCAGTCTTTCCCAGCTTCACGGTTGCCGAAGTGGTCCGTGTTAAGCTGCGACACATGAAAGACCGAGTTCATTTGGCCGGCGGCTACCTTCTTCTCTTCCTCTTTATTGTTTGCCTGCCTTCCAATGCCACACTTATCCCGCCACAGTTTCTAGATCGCGTTGTCGTTATCGGTCGCGGAGATGTAGTCCAAACCAAAGGATCATCTGAACTTAAGTGGACCCCTGAGGCATCGGGTTTCTTCTATGGCGAGTTCGTTTGCAAGAAGACCGAAACGGCGAACACCTACGCCATTTTCTTAGTTACAAACCGGCATGTCATCGAAGGGCACTCAGAGGCAACGAACAACGCGCCTCTATGGGTGAGAATGAATCTAAAATCCGAAGGCTTCTCGAAACAATATCCCGTCCCGCTTAAGGATACTCAAGGGGCACCAACCTGGCACATGCACCCTAATCCCAACGTGGATATCGCGATTGTTGCTATCAACGTCGACTTTCTCAAGTCGGAGGGTGCGCGCTTCGACTATTTCCGGAGTGATCTGGACGCGCTGAGCAGAAACCACGCTAAAGAAATTGGATTATCGGAAGGGGATGGAGTTTACGTTCTAGGGTTCCCAATGGGCCTTATCAGCTCTGAGCAATACTACGTGATCGTGCGACAAGGCGTCATCGCTAGGGTTCGCGACTATCTCGATTCTCCCAGTGTGACGTCATTCTTAATCGATGCGTTTGTGTTTCCTGGTAGCAGCGGAGGTCCAGTGGCGTTAAAGCCTGAGCTAGTATCCATCGAGGGCTCGAAGCCTGCCATAGAAAGAGCCTATTTATTGGGAGTCGCCAAAGGTTACCTTCCCTATTCTGATGTGGCATACAGTGCGCAAACGCAACATCCTCGGATCAGTTTCGAGGAGAATTCAGGACTTGCTGAGGTGATCCCCATCGAGTACGTGGATGAAACCATTCAGGATTTGTGGAAGTCGAACGGAACACCTACTTGCCCAGTGCAGTCGACGGCCGATACTCCGGTGAAACCGCGATAAGAGAAGCCCCGGCGCCTCTCGAGTTCATTCGATTGCTCCGTGAACTTCGCGGCTTTATCAGGATCATTTGCCCCATTCGCCCTGGGGCGGTGCTGTGATCTTGGTAACGGTGCAGGGTTGGATGGGTCACATCGATTTGGAAAGCACCGGGCCTTACCTGAAGTCAGCGAATATCGAGCATTCGCTTGCCAAGGTCGATGCTATCTTTGGGTAAGAACGAAACTGCGCGCGCAACTGCGTGAGCGTGAACACTGTCACACAACTGCTTGACCCCCATCACGGAACAAGTAGTTAGCCCGATCCTAAAATTTCTCGTCGCCTCGCCGCAGCGCAGTTCTAGCTTTACAGAAATGCCCACCCCCGAGGCCCGGCTCCGGGCTCACTCGTAACAACCTGAAAGAAGGAAGTTCGATATGAGAAAAATTGCGCCGCTGTCATTCCTTAGGTGCAGGTGAGTGCAGTCATCGCGAGTCGGCTGCCTATGGGCGCAAATCCGGTTGGATATCATCTTTGGCGATGGCGCAAACAGTATTGTCATCGAGATAGATTCTCATGCAGTCCGTAGTGCTTTTTAGGCACGACGGGCGGTGCCACCACGATG
>DATHDM010000031.1:0-8604 GCA_035319065.1 Terriglobales bacterium | reverse complement strand
CGGTCATCGGCCGAGGAGCAGGGCTGGAGCCTGCAAAAGAGCTCCCAGCTGAACGACGCTTATCGGACGCTGAAGGACCCCATCACGCGGACGGAATACCTCCTGAAGCTGGAGGGCGTGCAGTTGGAGGAGCAATCGAAGACCGCCACCGATCAGGCGCGGGCCTCCGGACAGGTCAAGAAGCAGGTGGTTCCTCCCGAGTTGCTCGAAGAGGTTTTTGAACTCAACATGCAGCTGGAAGAGGCGCGCATGAACAAAAAGGCCGGCGACGTGGATCAGGACCTCGCGCGCCAGCTCGCGCAGACCAGGCAGCATCTGGAAGAAAAGTTCGACGCCCTCTTTCAAGAGCTGCAGGGTTACTGGGCGGAGTGGGACACGCTGATCACCCGCGCCGAAAGCGGCCAGGATACCTCGGGCGAGCGGCGCAAGGTCCGCGACACGATGGTCGGCCTGCTGAATCGGCGCTCTTACATACGGAACCTCGTTCGCGATGTAAACGAGGTGTTGGAGGGCTAGCAGGAATTGTCAGCATCGGCAGCTGTGGCTGATTGCTGATTGCGAATTGCTTCATATGTCTGAAGAACGCGTAGTCGGAATCGATCTCGGAACTACCAACTCGCTTGTAGCCTACATGCAAGGCGACGAGCCGCTGGTCATTCCGGGCGAGGACGGCTCCAATCTGGTTCCCTCGGTGGTGGCGATCGATCCCCAGGGACAGATCGTCGTCGGCAATCTTGCCCGCACGCTCCTGATTGAAACTCCCGAAAGAGCTGTCTATTCGGTCAAGCGGCTGATGGGGCGCGGCGTTGAGGATATCCAGGATGAACTCAAGCTCTTCCCCTTCCGCCTTGCCGAGGACCTCCAGCCCGGCGAAGTCCTGCGCATCAAGCTCGGCGATAAGGACTTCACGCCGCCCGAGATTTCTGCCTTCATCCTTCGCCAACTCCGCCGCAACGCCGAGCGCTACTTCGGAGCCCCGGTGCGCAAAGCGGTGATCACCGTTCCGGCTTACTTCAACGATGCGCAGCGCCAGGCCACCAAGGACGCAGGCCGCATCGCCGGACTTGAGGTTCTGCGTCTCGTCAACGAGCCCACGGCCGCCTCCCTGGCCTACGGGCTGGATAAGAAGAAGAACGGCATCATCGCGGTTTACGATTTGGGTGGCGGCACCTTCGACATCTCCATTCTGAAGCTGCACGACGGAATTTTTGAAGTCATCGCCACGAACGGCGACACCCACCTGGGCGGCGACGATATCGACAATCGCCTGATCACCATCGCCCTCGATGATATCCAGGGCGATCTGGGCATGGATCTCCGGCGCCATGCCGAGACCGTGCAGGCGATTCGCAAGGCGGTGATCGAGGCAAAGATCCGGCTGTCGTCGGAGCCGGAAGTCAGTCTTGACGTGACCCTGCCCGGCGGCAAGCCCTACCAGCGCACCATCAGCCGCGAGAAGTTCATCGAGCTGGCGGAGCCGATTTTCCAGCGCACCGTCGCCCCCTGCAGGCAGGCGCTCAAGGATGCAGGCCTGCGTCCCGAGCAGATCGAAGAGGTTGTTCTCGTTGGTGGCTCCACGCGCATTCCGCGGGTCCGCCAGTTGGTTGAGGAATTGTTTCTTCGTGTCCCCCATTCGGAGCTGAACCCGGACGAGGTTGTGGCCCTGGGAGCGGCCGTGCAAGCGAACATCCTGGCGGGTGGTTCCCAGGCAACCCAGGAGATGCTGTTGCTTGACGTCACCCCGCTTTCCCTCGGCATCGAAGCCCTGGGCGGCGTGGTCGCCAGGATCATTCATCGCAATTCAACCATTCCTGCATCGGCTACCGAACACTTCACCACCGGCGTCGATGGCCAGGCGAACGTCGCCATTCACGTGCTTCAGGGAGAGCGCGAGCTGGCAGCCGATTGCCGCTCCCTGGCGCGCTTCGACTTGAAAGGCATTCCTCCCATGCCCGCCGGCCTGCCGCGTATTGAAGTCAAGTTCCTGATCGACGCCAACGGCATCCTGCACGTCTCGGCTCGCGAGCAGCGCAGCGGCAAGGAAGCGGAGATCGAAGTTCAGCCCAGCTACGGCCTCACTGACGATCAGGTCGAAAGCATGATTCTGGATTCCTTCGACAATGCCGAGGAGGATTTCCGCCGCCGCCAGGTGATCGAGGCCCGCAACGAAGCCAATACCATCCTGGCTGCCCTGGCTAAGGGGCGATCCGGTCCGGGCTGGCAGCAGCTCACTTCCGATGAGCGCAAACAGGTTGAGAAGCTGGAGAAGGGTCTGCGCGCCGTGATGGATGGCGACGACTACGCCGCGATGCGCAAAGCCATCGATGCTCTGAACCAGGGCACCACGAACCTGGCGGAACTCATGATGGATGCGGCGGTGTCTTCGGCCCTCAAGGGCAAGACGTTCGAGCAGGTGGATGTCGGCGAGGGACCCTCCGCTCCCCACCCGTTTGCCCCCGCTGAGTTCAAGACGGAGCGGTAGTCAGCGCGAGGGGAAGAATTCTGTAGAGGACGACAACAATGGCCCAGGAGAAAACGCAAGGAGCAAACACAGCCACCGTGGAAGCGCCCGGACCCAATACCGTTCGCGTCACCTTCCTGCCCGAAGGCAAGGTCGTGGAGTTTGAACACGGCGAGCTTCCATACAAGGACCACGGCAAGCCCGAATCGATCCTCGACGTGGCCTTGAACAACGGCATCCACTTGGATCACGCCTGCGGCGGAAATTGCGCCTGCACCACCTGCCACGTCTGGGTGAAGCAGGGAGCGGAGCTGCTCAGCAGCATGGAGGACGATGAGGCCGACCGCCTCGACATGGCCGCAGACCTGCAACTCAACTCTCGCTTGGGATGTCAGTGTGTAATTGAGAAGCCCGGGGAAGTGGTAGTCGAGATCCCGGCGTGGAATCGCAACTACGTTTCCGAAGGTGGAGACCACTAGGCAGGGAAACTACACTTGTCATCCTGAGCGATAGCCGGTCTTGCTTTTTCGACTCGCATGTTTCGCGGGCGCGGAGTCGAAGGACCTTGCTTTTTGCTGCTTTGATTGATTTCCGCCCTTTCCATCAAAGGAGAATCCATGCCCCCACAACTTACCTGGGACAGCGCCGAAGATATCGGCATTCTGCTGGCGGAGGCCCACCCCGACAAGGATCCCCTGCAGATTCGCTTTACCGATCTGCACAAGATGGTTATGGAACTGCCGGGCTTTGCCGATGATGCAGAATCCTCCAACGAGGGCAAGCTGGAGGCGATTCAGATGGCCTGGTATGAGGAATACAAGGAGAACCACGGCTAGGGATTCCTTCTCCGCCCTCTCTCCGCAAGAAAGAGCGTGCCGTACCGCCGCGCTTTGCTGTTCCAGCCTCAGTTACTCGCGTTTCGCTCTACGCGTCCACCGTCTGGGCCGCCTCGATGCTGGCTTCGCGCAGGAAGCGTGCTGCCTCTTCCGGCGGCGTGGGGTTGATGTAGAAGCCTGTACCCCACTCGAACCCTGCCGTCTTGGTCAGCTTGGGCATGAATTCGATGTGCCAGTGATAGTGATCGTTCTGCGGATCCTGCACTGGAGAAGTGTGCAGCACCAGGTTATAGGCTGGGGTGTCGAGAACCAGATCAGCCTTATTTAAGAGCGTCTTGATCGAGCGCGCCAGGTTCTCGTACATGGAGGACGAGGAGTTCTCGTATGAGGATTCGTGGCGCTTGGGCAGAATCCAGGTTTCAAAGGGAAAGCGTGGAGCGTAGGGGGCGATAGTCAGGAAGTCCGGATTCTCTCCCACCACGCGCGCTCCCGACTCGCTTTCCTGGCGGATCACGTCGCAGAAGACGCAGCGTTCCTTGTAGATGTAATACTGCTTGGCGCCCTCCAGTTCTTCGGCGACCTGCTTGGGGAGAATCGGCAACGCGATCAGTTGCGAATGCGAGTGCTCCAGGGACGCGCCGGCTGCCTCGCCGTGGTTCTTGAAAATCAGAATGTACTTGAAGCGCCGGTCCTGTTTCAGATCGAGGATGCGGTCGCGAAACGCCCACAGCACATCTTCGATGCGCTTTTCTGGAAGCGTAGCCAGGGTGGCGTTATGGTCGGGCCCTTCGATGATGACCTCGTGAGCGCCCACCCCATTCATCTTGTCGAACATTCCTTCCGCCTGGCGGTTCAGGTTGCCTTCGATGCCCAGGGCAGGGAACTTGTTGGGCACCACGCGCACCGTCCAGCCGGGCGTATCGCGCAGCGCAGGCGGCCCTCCGTTGTGGTTTGGGCGATAGGCAAGCACTTCCGGCGGGGTCTTGGACTCGTTGCCGTAGCAGAAAGGGCAGAATCCGCCCTTGTTTTGCACTCTCTCACGCACGAAATCAGTGGGCCGCTTGGCCCTGTCGGTGGAGATAATGACCCACCGTCCGACAACAGGATCTTTTCTTAATTCGGGCAATTCTTGGTCCTCTCGCCCAGGCTGGCGCCACTCCCTCTACGCCAGCGGAAAGGCGTTCTTATAAAGGCAAAACTCTGGAGTAGCTTCTAGATTTTCGCAGTAAACACTCAAAATGTCGAAGCGAAAAGCCGGTCTCGACGGTAATCGCCGCAGGTACTCTTGCGCCACGCGCGACAGATGCTTCTTCTTGGCACGGTCCACCGCGGCTTCGGCCGGCTTCACGGCGCGCGTGGTGCGGGTCTTCACCTCGACGAAGCAGAGCACGTCACCGTCCCAGCCAATCAAATCAATATCTCCCCGCCTGCGAGGAGAACGAAAACCTCTGGACACGATCGTGTAACCGAGACGCCTGAGATAAAAGTAGGCAGCATCCTCCCCGGCTTCGCCGGTAATCAGATGCTCCGGCTGTTTCGGTGGATGCCGCCGGACGGGCACGACAGCCGCGATACGATCCACAACCCCTACGGCCATCTCTAGCAGCCTGCCAGGCATGAGCAGCACTCTCCTGAGGCCGCATGAATCAGGGCCGGCAAGGCCTCGGACGCACGCCACCTCGGAGTACGAAGTTTAACGATTCTTGTGCGGCGTTGGCAATTGAGCCGCAAGGATGGAAGAGCAGAGGCGGTTGCAAAGCGGGATTCTCCACCGCGCAAATTTTCAGCGCCATCGACTGCTCTGTCGGGCCGAAACTTGAGGCTGGAATTTCCCGGCACACCTTCTAATGAGAGCCGAGACCGAAGACCCGGTCTCGGCCCCCTCAGTTAAGTTTGTTTCGCGACTTCCTTCAGGCAGTCTTCCAGGATGTCCATGGCCACGTCCGCCTGCTCGCGCGTAATGATCAGCGGCGGAGCCACACGCACGGTATTGGGACCGCATCCCAGTATCAGCAGGCCTTTGAAGAAGGCGGCCTCCACGATCTTGTCCCGCAGTTCGGGCGCTGCGGTACGTTGCCGTTTGTCGCTTACGATCTCCACCCCGATCATCAATCCGCGGCCACGAACCTCGCCTACCAAGGGCACGGTTGCGGACCAGGTCCGCATCCGGTCCATCATGTGCTCGCCAACGCTCGCGGCGTTCTTCAGGCCGTGGCGTTCCAGCACGTCCAGCGTCGCCAGCGCGGCTGCGATTGCCACCGGGTTACCGCCAAACGTGGAAGCGTGCGAACCAGGGACCCAGTCCATGATGTCGGCGCGCGTCATGGTGACTCCCAGGGGCATACCGGAGGCAACGCCCTTAGCGACGCAAACGATGTCGGGCTCTACACCCGAATGTTCGATCGCCCACCATTTCCCGGTGCGGCCCATACCCGACTGCACCTCGTCGGCCACCAGAAGAATCCCGTGCCGGTCGCAGATCTTGCGCAGCTCCTGCAGGAAGTTATTGGGAGCAACCACGTAGCCCCCTTCGCCCTGAATCGGTTCAACAAAAATGGCGGCCACTTCCTCCGGTGGCAGCACCGTCTTGAACAGCTTTTCTTCCAGGAAGCGCGCGCAATCCAGCGCGTACTGCTCCGCGTCCTGCGATCCGCCTGCGCAGTCGCGAAACGCGTTGGGATAACGCACGTGCGTCACCCCCGGCATCAGCGGCGAGAAACGCCGCTTTTGCTGCGGCTTGGAGGCGGTCAACGCCAGCGCTCCCATGGTACGGCCGTGAAACGCGCCGTAGAAGGCGATGATGTGTTGCCGCCGCGTGTGGTAGCGCGCCACCTTGATGGCGGCTTCGATCGCCTCAGCGCCCGAGTTCCCGTAATAAAACTTGTGGGGACCGGGCATGGGCGCGATCTTCGAGAGCCGCTCCGCCAGGCTGATCATCTGTTCGTAATAGAAGTCAGTCCCTGACATGTGGATCAGTTCGGCCGCCTGTTCCTGGATCGCCTTCACCACCTCGGGGTGGCAGTGGCCGGTCGAGCAGACGGCAATGCCGGCCGCAAGGTCCATGAATTCGTTGCCGTCCACGTCTTCCACCATCACGCCCAGGCCGCGCTTGGCCACCAGCGGATAGGAGCGCGTATAAGACGGCGAAATGTAGGTCTTGTCGCCTTCCAGCACCCGCAGCGCATTGGGACCGGGAAGGGCGGTGCGAATGTTGGGGCCCACGGGAACCAGAGTCTTGCTGGACATGAGAAACCTCCAAAATGGCTGCGCACGAAAACGTGCTGAGAAACTGATGGTTCGCAAAAAAGGCTACCGGTCAGCAGGATGAGCGATTAGTCGCAGCCGAAGAGGAACGGTCGGGCATTCGAAGGGAGAAGATTGAGTCCGACACGCGGATGGCTTAGACGAATGCGCAGCGCACACGGCAGTGCCGCCTGCACTAAACCCTGATACTGGCCATGAGAGCGCACACTCGTACTCCAACCCGCATTATAGCCCGGCGCTCTGTGCGGCGTAACCCCCAAAGCCTGCTCCTTCCAGTGGGCAAGGACCAGTTTGGGCTGGTTTCTGCGGCCATAAAAGATGACTTCAGGGGTTGACCCGCCGGTTTCGAGGGACCAGCCCGGGGCAAGTTGCCTTCGCAATTCCCCGCCGCGATTTAGCGAGTCCTCAACCCACCTTGTCGCGTCTGTTAAGTAACTTCCTCAGTTTTGGGGCTCGATGTCAGCTTCCGAACAGCATCGCTTTCGCGTGATCCTGGCCTTCGCCCTGGTGTACGTGTTTTGGGGCTCCACGTATCTGGGAATACGCATCGCTATCGAACACCTGCCCCCCTTCATCATGACGGGCGTCAGGTTCCTGATCGCTGGTCCGCTCATGCTGCTCTATTGCACGCTGTCCGGCCGTGGAGTGCGGATTACGGGGCGCGAAGCCCTTCGCCTGGCCATCATTGGTGTGCTCCTGCTGACGTGCGCCAATGCCACGCTGGCGCGGGCCGAACTGGTCGTGCCCAGCGGACTGGCGGCGCTGCTGGTGGCCATCATTCCACTCTGGTTGCTGGTACTGGAAACCTGGGTATTCCGTGGCGACCGTGTATCGGCCAAGGGAATTGCCGGTTTGCTGCTGGGCGTCGCCGGCATCGCGGTACTGCTCTGGCCTCAGTTGACCGCCACCACCGCCTTGGGACGCAAAGAGCTGATGTATTCCCTGGCGCTGCTGGCGGCCTCGTTTGCCTGGGCGCTGGGCTCCTCCTTTGCCAAGCGCTGGCAGAAGGGAATCGATCCCTTCGCAGCCAGTGGCTGGGAGATGACCTTTGGCGGTGCTGTCAACCTCCTCCTCGCCTTCGCGCTGGGCGAGTCCCGTCGCGCCGTGTGGACTCCCAGGGGAATTGCGGCGGTGGCGTATCTGGTGGTCTTCGGATCCTGGGTGGGATTCAGCGCCTACATCTGGCTGCTGCAACATGTGCAGATGTCAAAGGTCTCAACCTATGCTTATGTGAACCCGGTGGTAGCCGTGTTTCTGGGTTGGGTCGTGCTGCGCGAACGGGTGGACGCCTACATTCTGGCGGGGAGCGCCATCATTGTCGCCGCGGTGGCGCTGGTTACCGCTGCGGAGGTGAAGCCGCGGCCCGGCTCGCTTGAGGAAGAACCGCTTCCGGTGGTGGAGAGTACCGGAGACTGAATTGGTTCCGGGTTGGGCCTCGGCCTTCCCTCAGCTCAATCCGCGGCCTTACCCGTCGTCTCTTCTTCTACACTCGGCTCGAGGACCTCGTATGGTTTACGGTATCGCCAAGTCGGAAACCTTGCAGCGCAAGGCAGAGACACTGCAGCGATTGCACAAGGGCCCCAAGATTCTGGCGCTGATCAACGTCTGGGACGTGGCCAGCGCGCGCCTGGTGGAGCGGATGGGTTTTCCCGCCGTGGCCACCAGCAGCGCGGCAGTGGCAAACTCCCTCGGCTACCCCGATGGCGAGCGCATCAGCCGCAACGAAATGCTTAATGTAGTGGAGAGAATAGCCTCCGCCGTACAGCTTCCGGTCACTGCCGATATGGAGGCCGGCTATTCCCGCGAGCCGGAGCAGATGGCCGACACCGCGCGCGAGTTGATCGAAGCCGGAGCCGTCGGGCTGAACCTTGAGGACAGCCTTGAAAATGAATCCAAGATGGTGGATGTCGGACTCCAGGTAGAGAAAATCAAGGCGGTTCGCTCCATAGCAGAGATCGCTCGCGTGCCGCTGGTCTTGAACGCTCGCACCGATGCTTACTGGTGGAAGGGCGCCGATCCCAAGGCGAGATTTGCCGACGCCGT